>NZ_JAKRFL010000007.1:0-167726 GCF_022348105.1 Halomonas sp. MMH1-48 | reverse complement strand
CGGCGGGAGCAGCTTCTTGAGGATGGCTTCCCGGCGCTCGTCGGAGTACTTCATCGGAACCTCGTCACGCCCCACATCGTTCAGAGTCTAACAGCCGCTGACACTCCAACTAGCTTGACAGTGGGGGATGGCCAGCAGTAATACGTAAACGAGAGCCAAAGTTGCGAAACTCTTCACTATTATCAACGTTGTTTTCTTCTGCGCCGCCACCTTCGAACCCCATGGCAATACGGCCATAGATATCCAGCGTAGTGCCGTCTTGATCATACACCATCGCCGCTTGGGCAGCAGAGGCACCCAGTAAACCGCTAACGGCCAGAGCAAGTGTCGTTTTCTTAAACATGATGGATCCCTTTAGATTCGCCCGTGCTTGTTATCAGCACTTATTGAGCCAGAGTAAAGCGTTAATTCGCCATTCAAGTCATTAAGACTATACATTGTAAAGTCACGACCGAAGCATTGACTGCTTCGTCATCGGCTACCTTAGAGAAGGTATATGTCATTCTTCTTAAAGTTTTATTTTATTTATGTCTATTTCATCAATAAAAACTTAAATAAAAATGTCCTCAAAAATTAACATTTATCTGTTATCCAAAATAAACGTTTCAACTTATAGTGAGACCTATAATTAAAACGTCGAACACGCTGCGCCCAGCCGCGCTGTCATCGCTTGTTCACCTACCTGACTCGTCAATGTCATTGTGGCTGCGCACTATGTTCGCAAACGTGATAAAGGGATGAATCGCACATGCGGCTCTGTATCGTTAGCGAAACATGGTCACCAGAAATCAACGGCGTTGCCCACACGCTCAGCCGGTTGTGCCGTGAATTACAGCGCCTGGGGGTCACAGTGGATGTGATTCGACCGACGCCTAAAACCGCTGGCGCTGCCCAAGACGCCGGGCACGAGCTACAGGTGAATCGCTGTTCGATTCCCGGCTACCGTGACGTGCAGGTGGGCTTTGCTCGCCACGCCACGGTGCGTCGCTTTTGGCAACAGCATCGACCCGACGTGGTCTACCTGGCCACCCAAGGCCCGCTTGGCTGGGCAGCACGGCAGGCCGCCTTGCGGCTCCAGCTTCCGTTAGTCGCGGGATGGCACACCAATTTCGACCACTATTGCCACGATTACGGGGTTTCTTGGCTGTCGTCCGCCACACGCCGCTATTTGCGTTACTTTCATAACGGCTGCGCGCTGACGCTAGTCCCCACCCAGCAGCAGGCAACGTTACTGCGCCAGCAGGGCATCCGCGACGTGCAGGTGCTGTCTCGGGGTATCGATGGCGAACACTTCTCGCCCGCCTCTCGTGATGACGCACTCCGGCTGCAGTGGGGCGTTAGTGAACACCAGCCAGTGGCCCTCTACGTAGGGCGCATTGCACCAGAAAAAAATCTCACCTTACTTCAGGAAACACTGCAAGCCATGCGCGATGTGCGCCCCGACATGGCGCTTGTGGTGGTCGGCGATGGTCCAGGGAGATCACAGTTAGAAAAAGCACTACCTGACGCGTATTTCACAGGCTTCATCGATAAGCAGGCATTGGCTCGGCACTATGCCAGTGCGGATATGTTCGTGTTTCCATCACTGTCGGAAACCTGGGGAAATGTGGTCACCGAAGCCATGGCCAGCGGGTTAGCGGTGGTGGCATACCGTCATGCCGCCAGCGCCGAACTGATCCAGAGCGGGCACAACGGTATCACGGTCGAACCCAACGATGCCGTGGCGTTTCAACAGGCGGCCGTCGCGCTTTGCCAGCATCCCGCCGAATACGCACGACTAGGAAGGATTGCCCGTTTACGCGCCCTAGAACAGAGCTGGTCGGGCATCGCGGAGCAATTTCTGCGCTACCTCAACGAGGCCCAGGAGGCTAATCATGCGAGCTCGTCCGCTTGTCGTATTCGATCGTCTTGATCTATGGGAGTGGCGGTTTTGCCAACGAGTCACTCACCTCTCGATCTATCGCCCCTGGCGGCTGACCCTGCAAGCGGCCAGTAAACTGGGCGACTGGCCCGTTTGGGTGCTACTGATTACAGCGCAGCCCTGGCTACAACCCGATGGATGGGGGCGCATTTTGCAGTACACGCTGATCGCGCTCATAGCCATTACAGTCTACAAACTGGTCAAAACGAAACTGTGCCGCGAACGTCCTTTCATTACGTATTTGGGCGGCGTGCACTGCGGTGAGCCTGCCCGAGACCGCTACAGTTTTCCTAGCGGCCACACCATGCATGCCGTCATGTTTAGCGTCTTGGTGGCTGCCCATACGCCCTGGTTACTGCCCATCGTTTTACCACTCAGCCTGCTGATTGCCATTTCTCGCGTAGGACTTGGGCTGCACTACGTCAGTGACGTTCTGGTCGGCGGTGTCATGGGCTATGGCTTTGCACTGTTGAGCCTTTACTGGATGGGCTAGCCTCGGCCGGTACTACGACAAGACGCCATCACCGCTCTGGGGCTACGCACAAAAAAAGCCGCGCGCTCTATCGCTCATGAAATAGCGATGGAGCGCGCGGCTTTGTGATGCGAACGGTCAACGTGGCGGTACTACCTATCGGGCGGAATATCGTCACGTTCTTCGGTCGCCGCCATCAAGGATGTCTTGAACATCATGTATACGCCGACCCCGGAAAATCCCAGAAACAGGACGAACATGCCCAACATCAGTACCATCGCCATAGCGCTTGTCCCTGAAAGTACGCGGTTGCTACGTTGACGTCTTCTAACCGCTGAATTTTGGTTTAACCGAAAGGATAGACCAAAACCCCTTCTTCATCTGTACAAGTGCTGTTCAAATAACGCTGTAAATATTAAAAAATAGACAAATCAGAGAGTTACTCGTTAAAAATTGACGCAAAAAAACCATCCCGCCGAAGCGAGATGGCTGTTTTGCACCGCTGCCACTCCCTGGCGTCGATGACCAACACATCCTGTGTTGATAAGAGTGAGCAGGCTGAGTGTCCTTTCACTTCCCTGGTGCTGATTGGGCGTCCTGCCCTCCTTGATTGCTTGTCAGCCTGCTCACGCTGTTAAAGGGTGGTGCTGACGTCATACTCTTCATAACACTCAATGTATTGCAGACTCTAGGCCATCGTTCGAAAAAACAAAAATAAAAACAAATAAAACAATAATTTAGAAAAAATACTCACTACCAAGTCAAGCAGAGAAGCGCCCACTAGGGCGAATCTTTATGTATCGAACTGACACATGCGACAAATTCGCACGAGCCGCCCCCATCCTTTGGCACATCAGACGTTGGCTCATCGTGACAAAATCCCTCGTTTCACGGTAGCGGTCGATGACAACAACGCTTATGTTACTTATCACACTCTCACGCTCGCATGGGCATACTTAGGCACGAGGAAAGGCCGATGAAACGTACCGTCGCACTGGGCATTTTGCTGCTGGCAACGCTGTTGGTGCTGAGTGGCTGCAATACCGTTCGCGGAATGGGGCAAGATATCGAACAAGGCGGTGAAGCCATTCAGCGGTCGGCGGATTGACCATGATGATGACTGTCTACCTTTCACATGGCTTGGAAAGTGGCCCGGGCGCACTAAAGATGCAAGCGCTCAAGGGCATTGCCGAACAGCTAGATGACTGTGAGCCAGTCGTCATGGATTACCGGGGCATGGACGAGCCAGCCCAGCGGCTGGCTCATCTACAGCAGGCACTTCAGAAGCGCGGCGATGATCCCTCACGTTGCGTCATGGCAGGGTCTAGCCTTGGTGGCTGGTTAAGCGCCGCCGTCAGTGCTCGGACACCAGTCCTGGGCTGTTTTTTGCTTGCCCCTGCGCTTGGCTTACCCAAATACCCCCAAACATCCCCCACCATTCAAGCGCGGCACACGCATATCATTCACGGTTGGCAGGATGATGTGGTACCTCCTGGCCCCGTTATTGAACGCGCCCAGGCACAGCGATTGTCACTCAGGATGATCGACGACGATCATCGTCTGCATAACAGTTTGGAGACGATCTTGGTTGATTTTCGTCGTTTTTTAACGCTATGCGCGACGAGTGAGCGCGGCGCTACATAAAATAAGAACGATTAAGAGTCGACATTGTCACCTCATGGCTATACAAATAGTGTACACAAAAAAGGAGAGTGATCATGTTCGGTCTATTTAATCGCGACCCTCAAAAAAAGCTTCAGCAAGCCTATGAGCGTAAGCTTCAAGCGGCGATGGAGGCGTCCCGCAACGGTGATATGCGAGCCAACGCCACGCTGACCGAAGAAGCAGAAGCACTTTTGGCCGAGATCAACCGGCTCAAAGCTCAGAAGGGCTAACACAATGCGCCCCACGTGGCCATGGATTCTGCTGACGATGGCACTTGCCACGGGACACGCCTATGGCGATTGCCCGTCACCAGGGCAGTGGTGGCAAGCAGACGGTGCCGTGGGCGCACCAACGTTGCTTGCCCAGGCCGCTCGACAGCAGGTCGTACTACTGGGCGAACAGCACGACGTCGAGGATCATCACCGCTGGCAGCTGCACACGCTCGCAGGGCTACATGCTCTCCGCGAAGATATGGTGGTTGGCTTGGAGATGCTGCCAAGAAGCGCTCAGCCGGTGTTAGACCGCTGGGTAGCGGGCGAGCTGACCGAGACAGAGCTGCTGGCCGACAGCCGCTGGGATGACGCGTGGGGATTCGATGCCGAGCTCTACTTGCCCATTCTTCACTTCGCGCGACTGCAAGCGATTCCGCTGGTGGCTCTCAACATCACGCCAGAATTGCGCCAACGGCTCGTTCAAGAAGGCTTTGATCGTGTCCCCGCTGACCAGCGCTACGGGATTCCTACCCCACTACCCGCCAGTTCAGCCTATCAGCAGCGTTTGACCGAGGTATTCGAGCAGCATGGCATGGGGCAAGGGGACCCTGCCATGCTAGCCCGCTTCACCCAAGCGCAGCTCACCTGGGATACCGCCATGGCCCACGGGCTTGCAGGCGCCGTCAAAGAGGGTGCGTTAGCCGTTGGCTTAATGGGCCTTGGTCACGTCACCTATGGCCACGGCGTAGAGCACCAGCTCGAAGGGATGGGGATTCGACACACCCTCAGCCTACTGCCGTGGGATCAGGCAGAGTGCCGCCTCCCAGACCCCGCGCTTGCCGATGCCGTCTTTGTTCTACCTCCAGCCCTTACCCACGAGCCCACGAATTAGGCGTCATCCGCCAACGCAGGCAGCAGCGTTTTAAGCTTGCGTGTCAAGGTGTTGCGCCCCCAGCCCAGCAGCTCGGCGGCTTCGCCTTTACGCCCGCCGGTGTGCTTGAGCGCCGTCTCGATCAAAATGCGCTCGAAGTCAGGAACGGCCTCTTCTAGCAAATGGGTATGCCCTTCGGCCAGCGCATGATCGGCCCAATCACGGAACGCCGAGCGCCAGTCGCCATGGACGCTGCTCTCTGACGTGCCGACGGTGCGTAGCTCCGGAGGCAAATCTTCGACCAGAATCTCCCGACCGGAAGCCATCACCGTTAGCCATCGGCAAATGTTCTCGAGCTGACGGACGTTACCGGGCCACGGCAGGCGGGTCAGATGCGCTTCTGCTTCGGGGGTCAATACTTTAATGTCGGTGGACAACTCCTTGGCGGCTTCGGCCAAAAAGTGCCGGGTGAGGCGTGGGATATCCTCGCGCCGCTCGGCCAAACGCGGAAGATGGACACGAATCACGTTCAGGCGGTGAAACAAGTCTTCACGAAAGCGCCCATCGTCGACGAGTGATTCAAGGTTCTGGTGCGTTGCCGCGATGATCCGTACATCGACGTTCACCGGCGTATGCCCGCCCACCCGATAAAACTCGCCATCGGCCAGCACGCGCAGTAGGCGGGTTTGCGTTTCTGCGGGCATGTCGCCGATCTCATCGAGAAACAGCGTGCCGCCATTGGCCTGCTCGAAACGCCCCTGGCGCTGCTGCGCAGCACCAGTAAACGCGCCTTTCTCGTGGCCGAACAGTTCTGATTCGATCAAATCGCGCGGAATCGCCGCCATATTCAAGGCAATGAACGGCTTTCCCGAGCGCGGACTATGCTGATGCAGCGCCTGGGCCACGCGCTCCTTGCCCGTACCCGACTCACCGTTGATCAGTACCGTGATATGCGAATGGGAGAGCCGTCCAATCGCCCGGAAGACCTCTTGCATAGCCGGCGCTTCACCGATGATCTCGGCGCTAAGACCTTCCGGCACACTCACCGGCCGCTGCCGTTCACGCGCATGGGCCACGGCCCGGCGCACCAGCGCGAGCGCTTCATCCACATCGAACGGCTTGGGCAAGTACTCGAATGCCCCGCCTTGATAGGAGGCGACAGCGCTGTCGAGATCGGAGTGCGCGGTCATGACGATCACAGGCAAATCCGGATGGGCATCACGCACCCGTGCCATTAAATCCAACCCGTCGATGCCCGGCATACGGATATCGGTGACCAGCACATCCGGCGGGCTCTCCAGCAAGCGTGCGAGCGCCGTATCGGCACGCTCGATACACTCGACCTCCAGATCGGGTTGCGCCAGAGCGCGCTCCAATACCCAGCGGATAGCGCGGTCATCATCGACAATAACCACTCGTGCAACATCGGTACGTGTCGCCTCAGTCATGACGCTTCTCCGGTGCAATTAATGACCAATGGAATCAGTAAACGAAATTCGGTGTGTCCGGGACGAGAGTCGCATTCGATCAATCCTTGATGTTGGTGCAGTATTGACTGGGCAATCGATAGCCCCAGACCGCTCCCTTCTGCGCGGCCGGAGACCATCGGGTAAAAAAGGGTGTCGCGTAGCGACTCGGGGATGCCAGGACCGTTATCGATGATGCCGACTTCGCTCACCAGGCGGTGCCGCTCGGCTCCCAAAGTGAATTGGCGGCGCGCACGGGTACGCAGTGTCAGTTCGGGCGCGGGCGTACCTGCATCGCTCATGGCTTGCACCGCGTTGCGGGCCACGTTGAGCACTGCTTGGATCATCTGCGCCTCATCACCGGACAGGTCCGGTAGGCTCGGGTCATAGTCGCGGCTGACGACCACCTGAGGATGCTCGGCGATCAGCAGCGCCCTTACGCGCTCCAACACTTTATGAATGTTGACCGGCTCATGCTTGACGATACGGTTCGGCCCTAGCATGGAGTCGACCAAGTCACGCAAGCGGTCAACCTCTTCCACGATGATATGGGTAAACTCGCGCAGGGCCGGGTCATCCAAATCTCGCTCTAACAGCTGCGCGGCACCGCGAATGCCCCCTAGCGGATTTTTCACCTCGTGGGCCAACCCCCGCGCCAGCACTTTGATGGTTTCTTGGCGGGTGGTAAGGGCCTCCTCTCGGGAGATTTGCATCAACCGATCCCGCGGCTCGACTTCCAACAGCAGCTCGTCGGCCGACAGCGGTGTCACGGTATAATCGACGGTCAGCGGCTCGCTATTGAGCGACGTGATACGCGCTTCACGCTGTGTATAGGGATGAAACGCATCGCGTGCTTTGGCCAGTACGTCGTCGATGCTCTCGTCTCCGCCCAACAGCGTATCGAGGCTGATCCCCTGCACGCGGCTAAAGCTCACGGCCAGCAGCGCTTCCGCCGCCGGGTTCATCCAGCGAACGCGGAGTTCACCGTCGAGCAACAGGACTGCTGTGGTGAGGTGTTCGAGCAAGCGCTGATACATGGCGTGTCCTGAAACGTCGCTTCGATCAATACACATGGCACTGATCCATCAAAAGAGGTATGCGAGAGGATCTGCAAAAAGCGCGCCAATTCGGCGCAAGCGACGGCATGCACGGCTTGTGGGCAGATAGCGGGGAGATGACGAGCCTTAATAGCGCAATGAGCCGCCTAGCCCACCGCCTCATTGCACCATTATAGTGCACTCGATTAGTCAGTGATAAAAATAGTCACCGGATCGGTGCGGTGCTGCACACGGCCCTGGCTATCCAACAACTCCGCATGAATATGGTGCGCTCCCACAGGTAACCCCGCCAGCCAGAAGGCGTCGCTATGCAGGGCGGATTGGCTCAGTTCGCCATTCACCCTCAGTTGAATTTGGTGGTCGTCCCGCAGTGGCGGCACCACCTGCACTTCCACGGGCGTCATGCCGCCCCGAACGGCGCTGCTGTTTGCCGGGTTGACGATGGTAAAGCGGTCATAAGGCATAAACGGTTGCCCGGGATGGCTCTGAGTGCGGCCCGGGGTTCGGCTGTCAGGTGGGGCAGAGCGCACCGTCGTCACGCTGGGCAGCGGTGCCAACGTGACGGCTTCACCGCCACGTTCTGGGTTGTCGGTAAACGTCACCTTGCCCTGGGCGTCCACCACGCGATACACCGTTTGCCCCAGCGCCGCGCTTACCCACAGCCCCAATAGCAGCGCAGCACCTGTGGATAATCCTCTTGCATAGCGCACGTGCCAGCGACGGATCATGACGTCTTCCTCCCTTTTCTTTTCCTTTCCTCGCCTCAACGAAAAAACCCCGCCGAGGCGGGGTTTTCAGGCTAACGACACCTCAAGGGTGATCTTAGCAGCTGTAGTACATGTCGAACTCGATCGGGTGAGTCGTCATGCGAATACGCTCGACGTCTTCCATCTTCAGTTCGATGTAGGCATCGATCATGTCGTCGGTGAACACGCCGCCTTCGGTCAAGAACGCACGGTCAGCGTCGAGCGCTTCCAGGGCTTGATCCAGGCTGTTGGCCACGGTCGGGACGGACTTGCCTTCCTCGGGCGGCAGGTCGTACAGGTTCTTGTCCATGGCATCGCCAGGATGGATCTTGTTCTTGATACCGTCGATACCCGCCATCAGCATCGCCGCGAACGCCAGGTAGGGGTTGGCGGTCGGGTCGGGGAAGCGCGTCTCGACACGCTTGCCTTTCGGGCTAGCGGTGTACGGAATACGGATGGACGCAGAACGGTTACGGGCGCTGTAGGCCAGCATGACCGGCGCTTCGAAACCCGGCACCAGACGCTTGTACGAGTTGGTAGAGGCGTTGGTGAAGGCGTTCAGCGCGCGAGCGTGCTTGATGATACCGCCAATGTAGTACAGCGCCATTTCGGACAGGCCCGCGTACTCGTCGCCAGCGAACTGGTTCTGGCCATCTTTCCAGAACGACTGGTGGACGTGCATGCCCGAGCCGTTGTCGCCCACCAGCGGCTTCGGCATGAAGGTCGCGGTCTTGCCATAAGCGTGCGCCACGTTGTGGATCACGTACTTCATTTCCTGAACTTCGTCGGCTTTCTTCACCAGCGTGTTGAACTTCACGCCGATTTCGTTCTGACCGGCGTTCGCCACTTCGTGGTGGTGAACTTCGACGGTCTGACCGATCGCTTCCAGGGTGTTACACATCGCACCACGGATATCGTGGAAGCTGTCGACCGGGGGTACCGGGAAGTAGCCGCCTTTCACGCGCGGACGGTGGCCCAAGTTGCCGCCTTCTACCTGGTTGCTGGTCGCCCATGCGCCTTCGTCAGAGGTGATTTTGTACATGGCGCCTTGAATGTCGGCTTTCCAGTGCACCTCATCGAAGATGAAGAATTCCGGCTCCGGACCGAAGAAGGCAGTGTCACCCAGGCCAGTCGACTGCAGGTAGGCTTCGGCGCGCTTGGCGATGGAGCGCGGGTCGCGATCGTAGCCCTGCATAGTGGCCGGCTCGATGATGTCGCAACGCAGAATCAGTGTGGCATCTTCGGTGAAGGGGTCGAGGAAGGCGGTACCGTCTTCCGGACGCAGGATCATGTCAGACTCGTTGATGCCCTTCCAGCCGTTGATGGAAGAACCATCGAACATCTGGCCGTTTTCAAAAAACTCTTCGTTCACGTCGCGTGCCGGTACGGTGACGTGCTGCTCTTTACCGCGCGTGTCGGTGAAACGCAGATCTACCCACTTAACATCATGTTCTTCGATTAGCGCGAGAGTCTTGGCTGACATAGTGTCCTCCGGTATGAGCGTGGCTTAAAGCGTGTAACTGTAAGCGATCGATAAAGGTGTTATTCAACAAATCGTTCAACACGCGGCTGCATGTGGCGCGTTTGTCTTTTTTGTTCGCTCAACGTTTGTTCGACGATGGATAACAAACCGCCCAGCGATCATTTCAGACCGGCTATCGTTGTAGCACGCCTGGAGGCGTCTGCCTACGCTTCAATAGCCGCTGATGAAACTACCTATGGCTTACAAGCACAGAGCATGCCAACTCTGCACCATAATGGAAAAAAATATCAACAACTCTTTGTTTTAAAATATGAAAAATGACTCATCCCATGCGTCTTAATGCAGCAAGGGAGTGGCAATTGCTTTTTCAAACGCCTAGACCGTCATTTCCTTGCACGCATTTGGTGCAAATAACACTCAAGACGCACCAAAATGAATAACTCGCCAGCCTCACTGTTTTTTTCGTTAAAAAACTTTCTCTTGCTACGTAAAGAAACCCACATCTACAATCAATTACAAACAGAGATGCTTTCATAACAAAAGGAAGCCGCGTGCATGGGTACGGTCTGCTTTATCGTTGATGCTTCAGTGACAGGAGCTTTGCTACCCCGCCACCTGCGCTCGATTCGCCAATCCGGTCTTGCTGACCATGCCCTACCCATTATCGTGACCTGTGCTCACTCGGATGAACGGCTCACCGATCTCGAAAAGCGTTACCACGCGCACGGCTTGGTGACACCTGCCCATACCCTAGGTGCACGCCTCAACCAAGCGGCGTATATTAGCCAGGCAGACTGGCTGCTGATTGCGCTGCATAAAGAACCCATGGCGGCGCAGCTTTGGTACCTACTCTATCCACAGCTAGACACGGCGACGGATGCGCTGCTCATCAACGCCGCCACTCCCCGCTTTTCGGAACGTCTGTTGCTGCACTTTCTCAGCTCGGCGGTGACCGTTCCCCCCTACATTGCCATTCGCCGTGCGTGGTTGGAGCGAATCGGAGGCTTCGATCCAGAGCTCGATGAGCCAGCACTGCTCGACTTTTTACAGCGCCTATACGCTTGCCCTACGCGTTTAAAAACGCTAAGCGGCGAGTCGCTTGGGCTTGCTCGAGGCTCGCCACAAAGCCGCTCACCCACCTCCTCTTAGCGCCTGCCCCTCTTTGACTCTTAACGCCAACCTGCCAGCTCACCAACCCGTCGAACCGTTCATATTTTTAAACGCTTACCCAGCAACATGGCACCCAATGTGGTGGTATTGGCTACTTTGTTGAGCAGAATCGATCCCACACTACCCACCATGATGAGCAACAGCGCATAAACCGCCAGGGGCAGCGTAGAAATGCCCACTAGCGTATCGGTGAGCGTAAAAAACATAGGATGCGCTAGATAAATACCAAACGAGTAAGCATTGATATAGCGCACCCATCCAGGCGCTTTACGCCCTTTTAAGCCACGCATCAATGCCAGCGTGAACAGCACAAAAAAGGGAATGACCCACACCTCTTTCGAGGAGAACGACAGCCGATACTCGAACGTGGCCAGCACGATCAAGCCAACGAACAACAAGAGCCAACGTGGTTGCGAGAGAGTTTGTAGCCAAACGGGCCGTTCGATCAACTGGCTAGAAGGCGTTAAGGGGTAATAGCGCACCAGCACTAGCGCCAAGAAGAACAGATAGATCCAACCCAACGGAGCCACCCAAAGCAAATAACCCGGCGGCTCAATAGCCAACGCATACGCCAACCCCCAATATGCCATACTCATCAAGCAAGCTCCCCATAGCCAAGGAACCGGATGCAAGCGCCATAGCTGCCAACGAGTAAAGGCCCAATAAGCGGCATAGAACTGCATGGCGATGATCAAAAAATAGCCATGCCAGCCCGCATAAATAAAGTAGGCTTTTGCGTTCTCCCAAACATTCACGGCGCTGTCGCTGCCCGCCAGTTGCCACCACTGGGCAGTGGAATAGATGAACCCGTACGTTAAATAGGGCAGCATGACGTATTTCACTCGCTGCCATAGAAAACCTGGCGGTACTTGCTTGTCATAGCGAACGGCAAACACAAAGACCGAAATGAACAGGAATACAGGCGTGCCCAGCACCAGCGGTAT
Organism: Halomonas sp. MMH1-48; assembly: GCF_022348105.1. Lineage (NCBI taxonomy): Bacteria > Pseudomonadati > Pseudomonadota > Gammaproteobacteria > Oceanospirillales > Halomonadaceae > Halomonas > Halomonas sp. MMH1-48. The sequence goes on along the minus strand of NZ_JAKRFL010000007.1, from coordinate 155,718 downwards.
GCGCATGAGATCGGTAACGACGTTGTCCACGCGCTGATTCAGGTGATCTAGCCAATGAAAGAGAAACACGGCGACACAGCCGTACGCGCGCAGCCAGTAAATTTCCTCGATTTTCTGCATCGAACCTCCACCAAGCCCCGCTGCTAAGCTGATGTAGGGGCTTACGACAATGAACAGGCTGGCTTACAGCGTTGTCCGACCTTTTAAACGACGGTAAATTCCTGGAGGCCTCGTGTTCGAACAGTCGCTCAGATTCCCGCTTTTACACGCTCTCGGACGCACTGTCTCTGAATGCCTCACCGGCTGGATGCGCGCGATCATGGTCGTTTTGGGTGGGTTGGCACTGAGTAGCGCTGCCCTGGCGGGCGATGTCTCACGGGCACAGTTCTTTTCACCCACCCTGGGTTATGACTACCCGTATACGATCTATTTACCGGACGCTTATGACCCTCAGGCCTCGGCGCCTTACCCAGTGGTATACCTGCTACACGGGTCATTTGGTAACGAGTTTGACTGGGCAACCAAAGGCAACTTGCCACAAACGGCTGATCGTTTGATCGAGGCTGGGCATCTACCTCCAGCGGTATTCGTCATGCCCGGCAGCCGCAGTTGGTGGGTCGATGGGCATAACGAAGCTGCCCGTAGCGCTTTTTTCAACGACCTGCTGCCGCATATCGAAGCGACCTATCATGTGGGAACGACGCGCGAGCAACGTGGCGTAGCGGGGCTCTCTGCTGGTGGCTATGGCGCGGTGAATTTCGCCCTCGAACGTCCAGAGCTGTTTGCCGCTGCCGCTGCCCTCAGCCCCGCCAGCTATATCCCTGCGCCACCCAAAAACTCTTCCGCTCACCGACATCCAGCGTTTTTGAATGCGCAGGGCGAGTTCGATCAAGCGCTTTGGGAGCAGCTAAACTACACAGCCCATTTAGAAAGCTACCGCCTACGCGTCACGCCGCGCCCAGAGGCAGAGCAAGGCGACACGCCCCCTGTCCCGTTCTATATCAGCGCCGGACGCCGTGATGTCTATGACGCCGAGTTCCATGCACGCCAGCTGCGCCAAGCCATAGAACGTATTCAACCTGGTGACGTACGGCTCGACCTCTACCCTGGTGGCCATACTTGGCGCGTATGGAGAGCCAGCCTACCCGCGGCGCTAAACTTCATGTTTCAGTCTGTCGATGCAACGCCCGCAGTCTTGCCTGACTCACAAGCAGAGTAAAGGATAGCGCGATTACGCCCTTCCGCTTTGGCGCGATACATCGCCTGATCCGCGCAGTGAATCAGGGTGGCCTCATCCTTTGCGTGTAGTGGAAAGAGCGCCACGCCAATACTGGCGGAGACGCATACCTCGCCCACCAACAGCGCAAACGGCTCGGCCAGCGCTGAACAGAGCTGATGCGCGACCGCTAACGCGTCCTCTTTCATGACCGAACCACCCAGCAGCGCCACGAACTCATCGCCGCCGATTCGCCCTACCATATCGGTGCCCCGCAGCCGGGCGCGCATGCGTTGTGCCGCCGCTTTTAACAACTGGTCGCCAACGGCGTGGCCCCAGCGATCGTTCACCGGCTTGAAGTTGTCCAGGTCAATGAACAAGAAGGCCAACTGGCCCCCCGAGCGCAGCGCCTTGGTCAGCTCGCCAAAAAACATCGCTCGATTGGGCAGGTCGGTCAGCGTATCGTGCTGTGCCAAATGCAGCACCCGCTGCTCCATTTCGTGTCGTGGCGTAATATCGTGAGAGATGCCCATAAAACTGATCACGTTGCCCTGCTCATCCAACAACGGCGCACCGTTGGTAAAGTGCCAGCGCCACTCGCCGTTGGCATGCTGCACACGGTACTCGATCAGCCCTTGCGGCTCGGCCGTCACAAACACGTTTTCGATATAACGACGGCACGCCTCTAAGTCCTCCGGATGTAGAACGAAGCTCATATGCCGCCCGAGCACCTCGTTCACCTCGTGCCCCAATATGCGCGGCCAGTTAGGCGAGATATAGGTCAGCATGCCATCGGCATCGAGGGTGTAAATGATGTCGTTCGCCTGCTCCACCAGTTGGCGAAAGCGCTGCTCGCTGGATTTCAGCGCCGCTTCGAGCGCTTTACGCTGAGTAATATCGTTGGCATACCCCGTCCACAGCACGCTGCCATCGGGCTCGCGGCGGGGTTGGTCACTGGCTTCCACCCACAGCATCTCGCCGTGACGATGAAACATCCGAAACTCCTGTTTCCCTGGCGTCAGCGTGCGAGCGCTTTCCAGCGAGCTTGCGATGACGGTATCGCGGTCTCCAGGATGAATGTTGGCCAGCAACGTTTGCGCATCGGCCAGCGCCTCTTCGACGCTCACCCCAAACATTTCTTCTACCCGCTGGCCAACGTAGGTGTAACGCCAGTGACCCGACAGCGAGTAGTGCAACTGGTAGATGAAGCCCGGCAACTGAGACAGCAGCGCATCCAAAGATTCGCCAAATGGCAGAACCAGCTCATGAAGTGCCCCATACACTGCACGATACTCGCCCTCTACCACGGGAGAAAGCTGCAGTTGCCAACGCCTTGAGGCATCTGCCCAAGTCACCATCAGCTCCTGCACGGTCTGTTGCTGATCGCAGGCATATACGGCGGCCAGCACGTTATTCACGTCCAATGGAAAACAGCTGGCCAGCGCCATGTCGCTATTATCGTCAACCCAGCCCACCGCGTGCCGAAAGGCCGCGTTTGCATACACGTTCATCGCCTCGTGCGCTGAACGCTCCACCACGAACAGAGGCGTGCTCGACTGCTCAAATAGCGCACGGTACGGATGCATGGCGCCTTCTCCTCCCACGTTCCCCTAGAGGGGTAAGTTAAGCGCATCGACTAGGCGTGTCCACGCACATTGGCCGAGTGCTGCTAACGCACACTACACTGAATGTGCTGGCTTATTTTCTAACGACTCCTGTAAGGACACTGACCATGCATCAACATGTCGAATGGGATGAACCCGGTAGCGCAAGCGTCGCCGCCTTTTTCAAAAACGACCCCGACCACACGCCCCCTTACCCCGGCGCGATTCTCTCCGCTCGCTATCAGGGCCGCATCGTCCGAGTCAAAGTCGAAGCCTACCGGGAAGAAGACGCCGTCAGCATCGGCAGCGTCGCCGCCATTCTCGACCAGCACGGCCACCGCTTTCAGTCGCACAAAAAGCTCAACATCGGTGACATGGTCCGCCTACCCGACGACAAACGCGCCATGGAGCGCTGGGAAGAGGATGAGGAGAAGGAGTAAGTAAGAAAGGCATCGGGGTAGGGGTTTACTTGTCCCGCCCTTGCCTTTCAACTAAAGCTGCCTGGGCGGCAGCTAACTTGCCGCCTTTACTGGCATCACCGAGTTTGATTTTCTGAGCTGCCTGCACGGCAGCGAGCTAGCAGACTTCATTCTATTGGGCCTGAACACATTTCTGAGCTGCCTGGGCGGCAGCGCACGTCATCCAGGCGTTTGCCTCGCCTGCGCTGCTTTTCTGAGCTGCCTGGGCGGCAGCGCACGACCTTAAAGCGATGGCCAAGCCTGGATTTATTTTCTGAGCTGCCTGGGCGGCAGCGCACTTCCTCGTTCTCTTGGCCAGTGTTGGCGAAAATTTCTGAGCTGCCTGGGCGGCAGCGCACCAGGATTCACCTGGAGGGCGTTTTTGCTGCCTTTTCTGAGCTGCCTGGGCGGCAGCGCACAACCCGCGCCTCCTGGGCTTTGTGCTGGACAATTTCTGAGCTGCCTGGGCGGCAGCGCACAACGACCGCGAATCACGGCGCATTGCTCAAGATTTCTGAGCTGCCTGGGCGGCAGCGCACATGCTAGGTCGCTGCTAATGATGATCGAGTCATTTCTGAGCTGCCTGGGCGGCAGCGCACGCAGTCGACCAGCCGCGTTCTTGCATGATGGTTTTCTGAGCTGCCTGGGCGGCAGCGCACCCTTCGGGCGGCCTTTTTTGTTTCCGCTCTCCTTTCTGAGCTGCCTGGGCGGCAGCGCACCTTGCGGCTCATGCCGTGGCTTTCGTCCGGCATTTCTGAGCTGCCTGGGCGGCAGCGCACGCCCCCGTAGCGGTAGCCCTTCTTGTTGAGCATTTCTGAGCTGCCTGGGCGGCAGCGCACTTACGCCAGGGGCTAACCTCTCGGTATGTCCTTTTCTGAGCTGCCTGGGCGGCAGCGCACGAAGCGGCCTTTGAGTACGGCGTCAAGAAGCTTTTCTGAGCTGCCTGGGCGGCAGCGCACAAAACGAGGCCCGCGAGGGCAGCGAGGCCAAGTTTCTGAGCTGCCTGGGCGGCAGCGCACCGAATTTGCCAATATCAACGCGTATTTCGACTTTTCTGAGCTGCCTGGGCGGCAGCGCACGAGTACATGGGCAGCGACGTGATGCTCGGCATTTTCTGAGCTGCCTGGGCGGCAGCGCACAATACTACGTAGCCGAAGCGGTGGTGGCCAAATTTCTGAGCTGCCTGGGCGGCAGCGCACGCACCAGCCTCGCCCATGTTGTACCCGCCAGATTTCTGAGCTGCCTGGGCGGCAGCGCACGAGCAGTGGGACGAGCAAGAGCGAGCGCTGCATTTCTGAGCTGCCTGGGCGGCAGCGCACGATCTGTCGAACGGGCGTCCCCTCCACCATTCTTTCTGAGCTGCCTGGGCGGCAGCGCACATGCGGATCATAAAGAGCTGATTGGCCTAACATTTCTGAGCTGCCTGGGCGGCAGCGCACAACGACAAGCGCTCACTGGTCGCTGGCGGCAATTTCTGAGCTGCCTGGGCGGCAGCGCACATTGTCAGCTTCGCTGCATGGGTAACCCATGTTTTCTGAGCTGCCTGGGCGGCAGCGCACTCGATCGCTTGGGCGTCGTGGAGCTGGTACACTTTCTGAGCTGCCTGGGCGGCAGCGCACGTTAACCGACGCTTGGCTGAAATCCGTCTATATTTCTGAGCTGCCTGGGCGGCAGCGCACCAGCCGATTGAGACGGCGCCCAAGGACGAGCTTTTCTGAGCTGCCTGGGCGGCAGCGCACCGCGTCGTTGATCTCCGTGATCTTTGCCGCTTTTTCTGAGCTGCCTGGGCGGCAGCGCACACCGTGGCAAACTGTACTCGGGCCGCTGCATCTTTCTGAGCTGCCTGGGCGGCAGCGCACTTCACCGTCCATGCCGGGTCGCCATAGGTTTGTTTCTGAGCTGCCTGGGCGGCAGCGCACATGATCATGATCAATCTCCCTCCGCTTCGTGGTTTTCTGAGCTGCCTGGGCGGCAGCGCACACGAAAAAGCCCACCAATTCGCTGGGGAGCGTTTTCTGAGCTGCCTGGGCGGCAGCGCACCGACTGGCGATTGCTCATTGCGATCTTTGCGATTTCTGAGCTGCCTGGGCGGCAGCGCACGTGCTTGTTCACGCCCAATTTGTGGCCGTCGATTTCTGAGCTGCCTGGGCGGCAGCGCACGTGATGCCGTGGTGGATGGTGGCGGGCAGGCATTTCTGAGCTGCCTGGGCGGCAGCGCACATTCGCGGCGCTTCTCGTTGCTGTGACAGGATTTTCTGAGCTGCCTGGGCGGCAGCGCACTACCGCGACACGTTTAGCGAATTGCTGGCACTTTTCTGAGCTGCCTGGGCGGCAGCGCACAGCAGCTACCCGGCCACGAAGTAAATGATACCTTTCTGAGCTGCCTGGGCGGCAGCGCACCTCGACGGTGCGACCGTCACGCTCACGCATCATTTCTGAGCTGCCTGGGCGGCAGCGCACCCAACTATGCCATGGCCTACCGTCGCCGTTATTTTCTGAGCTGCCTGGGCGGCAGCGCACTTGCAGCAACTCCTGGCGGCGAATCTCCATCTTTTCTGAGCTGCCTGGGCGGCAGCGCACCCGTCCTCCTGCGCAACCAAGCCGTCGGTGCTTTTCTGAGCTGCCTGGGCGGCAGCGCACGCGGCGGCAGACCTTGAGGAGGCGGGCGCTAATTTCTGAGCTGCCTGGGCGGCAGCGCACGCCAGGTAGTGCGCTTCGGCATCGTCGCGGCTTTTCTGAGCTGCCTGGGCGGCAGCGCACTATGGGGCGCGCTGATCAACACCGCTAGCAAATTTCTGAGCTGCCTGGGCGGCAGCGCACGGGATTGATACCACCAGCATTGGTGGGGCGGTTTTCTGAGCTGCCTGGGCGGCAGCGCACCAGCATAAAATATTGAAGGGGCATTGGATGATTTTCTGAGCTGCCTGGGCGGCAGCGCACGACGTCAGGCACCTACCTAGCTTCTGTGGATATTTCTGAGCTGCCTGGGCGGCAGCGCACGGCGGCGCTTTCCATTACCTGCACACGTTGCATTTCTGAGCTGCCTGGGCGGCAGCGCACTGGCTCAGGCGCGCTTGCGTCAGAGAGAGTGGGTTTCTGAGCTGCCTGGGCGGCAGCGCACTGTGGAGTGGTGGTGCCGGTCAATGATCGGCTTTTCTGAGCTGCCTGGGCGGCAGCGCACTTGGACAGCAGCGCATCGGCCCGCATGTTCTGTTTCTGAGCTGCCTGGGCGGCAGCGCACGCACCAACAGCAAAACCGCCCAGGGCTATCACTTTCTGAGCTGCCTGGGCGGCAGCGCACCGTACGTTGGCTTCTACACCACCAAGCGGGTGTTTCTGAGCTGCCTGGGCGGCAGCGCACGGCGAACGGCAGCCCAGACACAGGCTGGCTCGTTTCTGAGCTGCCTGGGCGGCAGCGCACCCCTTTTTCCAGCAGCCAAGTGCCGGTTTCAGTTTCTGAGCTGCCTGGGCGGCAGCGCACTTCAATCCATAGCTCACGCTCGGAGCGGATCGTTTCTGAGCTGCCTGGGCGGCAGCGCACCGCGCGACCCCACACCACGGCAGTGCCATGCATTTCTGAGCTGCCTGGGCGGCAGCGCACGCGGTGGGCAGAATGACGAGATCCGACTGGCGTTTCTGAGCTGCCTGGGCGGCAGCGCACTAGAGCATATCAAAATTAATGTGCTGATTGTTAAAGAGCTTTCACCAAAAAAAGCGGTATTACCCTTTCAGGAGCAATACCGCTAAGTCATTGATTATTAGCTGCCTATTTTCATGTCAGAAAAAAGGGTCAAAACCAGGGCACGGTGGCGCTGGGGCTCAAGCCGTAATGGCTGAATGAGCCTTCCGATGAAGACGCTGCAGGTTTGCCATGTTCAATAAACAGGCTGAAGCGCTGTTGAGTAGATCGACTATTGATCTGCACAAACGGTAGCTCAATTCGTCGAGCCGCCACCTTGGCGTAAATGCTCCTTGCCTCCTCTTCGCTAATGCTGTGCCGTTTGGCATAGCGCTTGGCGCGGCTCTCGCTGCCCGTGTTGAACTGCTTCCGCGCCACGTTGATATGCTGAGCACCCGCAGGCACTTCCAACACTTCGCTTACCTGCGTGTGATCCCGCATGCCTGTCAGCCAATCCATACCCATCAGCTGCTGTAGTCGCTCATGGGTGCCATGCAAACGCAAATGGCTGCCTAACGTGCGGGCACGAACACCGTGTTTATGGACTGGAAAGCTCACGCCTAGATCCGTTGCCTGTAGGTCGAATAGCGCTCGATGCAACTTGTTGTAAAGCGCCCCCATCAGCATGGCTTCGGGAAAGTCGGGGTCCGGCCTTAGCCGGATATCGATGTAATGATCCATGGCTTACCCCGCTTCGCCGAACACGCCACCACGGATGAGTGTTGCCATCACAAAGTGCTGGTTTTCCTTGGAAGGCACTTGATCTTTGATCATCCAGTTATCCAGCAGTGAGTAAAAGTCGGCCTTCTGCTTGGGCTGGCGGTACGCTTTGCCTTGGGTGGTCACTGAACCATAAGGCTCGACAGCAATAGGCCCAAGATCTTCATCGTTTTCATTGGGGTACCAGGTGTCGATGGTACGGATAGCGTTACCCAGCTTCTGCGAGTGAATACCGGCAATACCGCTGACGTGGTATAGCGTTTTGCTTTTGTCGCCTCGGCCTCGATCAAGAATCAGCTCTTGAGAAGGGAACACTTCTTGACCACTGCCCATGCGGACATAGGCCACCACTTCTAGCAGCAAGTGCTGCTCGCCTGCCAACGCAGCGGCGATGACACCCGCCAGCTCTTTAAGCTCGGCAGTATCCTCGAAAGCACGCAACGAAAGGGAGAGTGCATCAAACGTCCACTCTTTGGTGGCTTTACCCTGGGCCAACTGGCGAATACTCACTTCTACTTGCTCTGCGCCCATGCGGTTACGCCACAGAAAGCGGCCATTGGCGAGGTTATTGGCGTAACGATGCGCCAGCTCGCCAAAGCCTTGAGTGTGCTTATACTCGGCAACTGCCTGTTCCAACTTGGCCTGGTACTCAGCGTTATTACAGGCTGACGGTGTTCCCGCACCAGATAATACGCGCAGGGTGAAGCGGGCAACTAGGGTATCTGCATCATGGGGCAGTGTGGCTACATCGACGGTTTGTAGGTTGGGGTTTTCAATCGCGGCATCTAGCTTGGCGGGGTCCTGGTCTTTGGCTTTCAAGCGATTGGAAATCGTGCCGCGCACCGATTTTTCGCGCACCTTAACCGACTGCCATTGCTGTTCTTCTTGCCGCTTATCCCAATTGCTGGCGTACAGTAGCGCATCGGAAGGGTCGAGCTTGCGCTCAAAAGCGAGGACAGAAGCGGTTTTAAGGGTATCGTTCTTAGCCATGATAAAGCTCCTTGTTTACTGTGCTGAGGTGCGAAGGTGATAGTCGTTATTGAGACGGTAGAGGCCCGCTTCCTCGTCGTTATCCACGTACCAAAGCAGGTCTTCAGGTTGCTTCATGCGGTGTGGGCTAACCCATTCACCAATGGAGTAGAGGCTTTCGACAAAGCGGAACGGGGTCTTGGTATCGCGGGCATTAGCCACTTCTCCGGGCTGGAAAAGGTCGGAAATAGCGCCATAACCAACTGGAATCGGCACCAACCAGCCGCGATAGGGACGCTGCGCCTGCCAAACGGGCTTTTCGTTGGGTTCGCCTTCGTTCTCTAGCGTACAAACATGGTTAAGACGAGAGAGGTCTAGCCACGCATCTAGTAAGCTGGCCTCAGGGTTGTGTTGTTGCAGCGTTGTAAGGTGTTCGGTGAGGTAGTCATCGCGCAGGGTCAGCGCAAAGCCCGGCAGCCAGCGGCGCTTCAGTCGAGCGAACTGCTTGTAGCGTTCATCTTCATTGTCATCGAGCATGACCCATTGCGGGCGCTGCTTATGGCTCGGCACGTTGCGATTGGGCACCACACTGCCACCGGCAATACGCATGCCCGATACCATCTCACTGATTTGATGGGCGATATTCTCATGCTCGCTTTCTGCAGCGCCGGTATCAATCGCGAAGATCAGCGTGATATCCAGATGAACACGCCCTTCTTCTACAATCGCTGCCGTGCCGCCGGTTTTGTCCACTGGGTTGCGCGTCAAGTGAAAGCCACGAATGTAGCCACCCTCTGTGGCTTGGGTTTCAAAGTCATGGCAAATAACCCCAACGCGACCTAACGAAACGGGAAGACTCGCCTCTGCTAACTTCCGCTCCAGAGCATGCATCAAGCCTACAAATGCACTCATGGCGGGAAAGCCCCAGGTCATGGGGCTGGAAATCGCGTTGGCGTTTTGCACTCGCAGGCGCGGCAGAACCAGAATATTTTTTACTTTACTCATCGTCTAGCGCTCCTTCCCATGCATCTAATTCTTTTTCAAGCGATGCCAACCAGCGGCGATCACGATCCAAAACACGCTGGTGGGTAGCGTTCTCTTTCAGCTTTTTCTGCCAATAAAAAAACTCAACATCACCTACGCTAAGTTTTTTGCTTAATTTTTCGTTAAGCCAATTGGAAAACCGACGACGTACAGCAGCAGTCCAATCAAGGTTCTCGCGTTCTTTTCGAAACTGCTCATCGCCCTCAGAGCGTCCAGGATCAAGCCAATAAATTTCTTCAATAGGCAGGTTACACTTTTCGCTAGTGCTCCAACCTGCTGGCAACTCATGAAACTGGCTTGTGAAAGCCATCAACTCATCTATGAGAGAGCCATGTATATCATCCACCCGAGTGCGAGTATGAACATTCGGGGAAGGATCGCTTGAGAGGAACCAAGCAAGCCTACCTAGATCTCTCTTGACATTATCTAATTTCTCAAAGCGATGAAAAACAGAATCCACATTATATGGTGGGCTAACCTGTTGTTTTCCCCAACTAGGCGGCATTGAAGCCAATAAGTAATTATTACCACCCCGCTCGCTATTCAGCTGTGAGATATTCTGCGGCTTGGTGCCGCCCATTTTCTGCACAGCCAAGTTGGGGTAGCTGTGCACGGGTTGCCCAGCGTACTTGCCTTCTCGCTTGGCCTTACGTGCCTCTTTGGCCTCTTCGCTAAATCGATCATGGTTAATGGTCTGGAATACACGGTGCGCCAGCGAAGTGGCGTAAAGCGGTGCGAGCAGATGAAAATTCTCAGCATCCTTTTCCAGGTCTGCTGCATCCTCCCCCACCAGCCAATAGAGCTGTTTGCCTCGGGTATGTGAGGCGTGCTCGCCACGCGGTTCGGTAATCGCAGCAAAGGCACTGATCCACGACTGAGCCTGCTCAGGATTGGCGCTTAACGCCTTTGCCATCTCAGCGTCGTTTTCCAGCACCCGCTCAAGCAGTGACTTCCCTTCGAATTGCAGCTTCAAGAACTTATAAACATCCAGGGCGGCAGCGTTCCCCACCACATCGCCCGCAAAATCAGCGGATAGCGTGTGGCTGCCAACCAGAGAATGGTTATTTAGCGATTCAGGTGGGGCGTAAAGATTGGAGCCTTTGGCATCCGGGTGAATCGGCTTGAGAGAATGGGTGACGACTTGCAGTTGTCCAACGCGCCTGGCTGCATCGTTGATCCATGTATCGAAGTGAAACTGCTCAACCAGCGCCTGGTATTTTGGATCATCGGGAGCTAGCTTTTCAGTTTTTAATGCAAGTCGCTCCTCCAAAAAATCATTGATTATCTTACGTAAAACTTGATGATTGGGGCTTATATTACTGGGCATATTGCTAACCTCAGCGTTGAAACGGAGTACGCTTCATGTAACCATAATCCCCCGAAGCATTGCAGTGCTTCGGGGGAGTGGATGGAGTCGACGCTTGCTATTGCATGATCACGATCATGAAATTTGCTACGACGATCAGATAGTTCGCCACGACGATATGGTAATCGTAGTTAGGCATGATGAGTCCCTCCTTCTCTAGGTAAAGTACAGTGCAGCCCTGAAGGCTAGCCCGTAGAGTGTTGCAGCACTCTGAGGGCTAGCCTATACTTGTTTCTACCCAAAAGCAAACCGATACGATTGCTAGCGCACCTCAAGGTGTAATGGTTAAAAACAAAATTTCACATGAATGCCGCATAGGCAGCTTAGAAAATTACCCCATGGGGTACTCCAGCTACGATACACTGCCGCACAGGCAGCGGGCCGGTGACTATCACCGGCCTTCATTTGCTCCGCCAAAACCCCAGCACCGGGTGATACCCCCACCGCTGATTTCTAGCCGACGCCGTCACCGTACCAAAGGATCGGGCGGCGCGATCCAGAGAGATATCCAGGTCTTCGGCCAAGTCGGCCAGGGCTGTTAAATAGTCGGTTGCACCCCAGGGCTGTATCCGCTCGCCCTGCTCTTTTGCCAGGTCTACCCGCACCAGTAGGCTCTCTTCCACCGGCACGTAGAGCTTTTCGCCTCGCCTTGCGCCGTCGTCGACACGATGTAGCCTCCAGGTTTCGCCGCCCTCATCCGGCAGCAGCGCTAGGGTTATTTCAGGTTCGAGCTGTTGGCGAAATGGGTCGCGCTGAATCAATACACCCGTCAAATGCAGCTGCGGCATCACATGCCAGCTGTAGGCTCCTAACGGCGGTGGTTTGGGCGTTTTGCCGATCCGTAGCTCTTTTTTGGTCAATGGCTCGGCGGGCTGCTCGACCATCAGTTGATGCAGCCGCTCATGCTCTAGATCAACAAGGCTATCTTTGGCGCGCAGCACTTCCCGCGCCAGCACGCGGGGGCGGGCATCGATCACCTGGTACTCATCTTGCGTTAACAGCTCACTAAGGAAGTGGCTACTTAGCCGCCATTGCAGATCTGTTTCAAAGCCCGGTTTGTGGAAAGCAGGCTTTCCAGGCTGCTCCAGATGCTTGAGGTTGGTATCCAGCAATAAGATATTCGGCGAGTCACACGCCTGCTCGCGGTGACGGCGTACCCGGCCTGCTAGCTGGATAATCGAGCGCATGGAAGACGGCTCGACTATCGCCCAGTCGTAATCGTGGTCGCGCCCCACCTCAGTGACTGGCGAGCCCAGCACAATGAATAGGTGGTCGCTTTCTTCACTGCTATCCAATAGGCGGCGGATATCCGGCTGCTGAAAAACGCGCTCAGGGTCGGCCCGTTGCAGCGTTCTATCTAACCGACGCTCAATCTCCGAGCGCATGACCAGCGGGTGGCGGGAGTGGTAAACGCAGAGGTGAATGCGAAACCCCTCCGGCGCGCCCTGTTGAAACAGCGCTCTGGCAACATCCACTAATGGGTCGATATTCGCCATGCGAACCAAGCCAAAGCTGACGCGCTTGCCCGAATGCGGGTCAACGGAATGATGCTGCTGGTGAAGCGCTAGCGTATTCTCACGCAGTAGGGCCGCAATGGCTGGCCTTATCTCTTCAGGGCGTTTGCCCAGCGGCGGCACCGCTAAAATATCCGCGCGGCGGCGTATCGGGCTTTTGGCCAAACGTTCTAAACGGCGCTTGGCAAAAGCGTTGTGTGCGGCCTTGAAGGCCTCGCGACTGGCGCAGTTTTCATGCTGACGATCGTGCTCGTCGAACCAGGCACAGCAAATATCCACCGCCAAGCCCGGCTCGCCACGATGGCGCTGAAAGGCTTCGCGCCCGCTGCGGTAAGCTTCATACAAACCCTCGACCAATGCGGGTGGCAAGGTGGCCGATGAAAGCAGTACCCTTGAACCTAGCAGCCCCGCCCAATTGACTAATCGAGTAAGCGCGGGCAGGTCGTTGATATCGAAATCGTCTATTTCATCGAGCACCAGATCGCTGCTCATTAGGCGCAGCATAGGCACGACCTGCCGCCCGCCGCGTGTGCTTTCCGTAGCCGGCACCAGATGGTCAACGGTACATACCAAAATGGGCGCGGCGATCAGCGCGCGAGTGCCCGGCTCATCGCTCAAGCGGCGCAGTACTGGGTGGCTATCAAAATTGCCGTCAAACACCACGTGGGCATCTTCTTCGATCAACGCCTGTTGCGACGCCGAGCCTCGGGCTTCAGCCTGCTGCTCATAGTGTTCGAACAGGGCTTTATTGGCGCTGCCCCCCACGCGCACGGCGAGTTCGTCTTCACCCAAATTCAAACGATCACGTAGAGCCTGGCCAGTTTGAAGCGTCAGGGTGCGTAGCCCCAGCGCAATGCTAAACCGCGCGCCCTGCTGAGGGTCAGCCAACGCATACATGATGCGCCCATTGGCGAGGGTTTTACCGCACCCGGTGGACGCCATGTTAATGCCAAAAAATCCTTGGCGCTGGCTGCGCTCCCTTAGCGACTGGGCAAGGTCAAACGCTTTATCTTGCCACCGAAAACGCGGATGGCTACTGCGCTTACGGAACCCTTTATGGCGCGCTAAACGGGGTAAGTGGCTGTCGACGCTGGGTAGCGCGCGAGCAACCGCCGCCGCGTGTTTCTCAACCCCCAGAATATGCTCATCCAATGGCTGGTTGGGCTTGCCAGTTTTGCGCACGGTATTGGCAATTAACGGGTAGTTAGGCTCACCGCGCACGCGATGCTGGAGATCTTCAAGGCTTGAGTAGTGGTGGTCGGCCAGCATTAAGCTAAGCCGAGCCAAGTGCATGACGTAGCGGCTTTCCAGCCAGCGACCACCATTACTCTGAAGCCGCGCCTGTAGCCGAGAGGCCAACTTTACCGCTCGTTCGCGCCAGCGGGATGTGCTGACCGGCAAGCCCTTACTGAACTGCCAATACGGCGCTATTCGTTTAGGGTCTTGCGTCTCGGGAATCTCGTTCCACTCGGCATGGATAGAATCAAACAGTCCACCCAGTTGCTCCGCCTGAAGGGGCGCCTTGCCTCTGCCCCAGCGCCTTTCAGTATTGCCTTCTTTTTCCGGTGGTTTTAGCGGTAGCCGATGGTGGCAAAGCACTAGCCAACCCAACGCGGCAGCCAGCGGCGGTAAGCGACTAAACACCGATGAGGTGGGGGCATCTATCCCGTCGCGCTCCAAACCCTCAAGCCAGTCCTGCTCTTGATAGCTGCCTTCGGCCAGACGCGCCAGCCAAGTGGCGTCGTCATCTTTCCCCACGAATGCTTGAAACAGGCGCAGCGATATCCACTCATGACGGTATAAGTTACGCCCTTCCAGTGTGCCTTTAAGCCGCTGCTGGAAGGCGTCGCAGGCTTTTCCCAGGTCGTGCAGTAACGCGGCCATCGCGGTGAGCAGAAGAATGTCTTCACCGTTGTGCCAGTCATTTTCATCGCGGCGTCGCAGGATATCTCGGGCGGTGGTGTTGGTCGGTACGGCGCCATTGAGATTGAACTGGGCAGCATCCCCCACCACCCACATCAACTCACTGTGGTCATGGCCACGAATCCAGTGGCAGGCAACGGCCGTGTTCTTGCGGGCAGTTTTGCGCAGCAGCTTACGCAGCGTATCCAGCCCGGCCTGGGTAATCGGTGTTTGCCACGTGCGATCGCCCCGGCGTTCGGCAAACTGGTCGAGAATGCGGCGCGTCTCTTTCAGGGCATTTTTATTGCACTGGGAAATCAGCAACACGTTCATGAATCGCCGCTCCCCAGTTCTTGCCCCAGCGCCTGGGCGACTTCCTTGAGCGTATCGATCATGAAGTCGAGGGATTCGGTGCGGGTCAAGCGTTCGATGCAGGCTTGGCGGAACTCCTGCTCTTCATCGCCGCGCATGGCGGAAATGAACGCTTGGGGCAGAATCACCGCGTCTTTCACCAGGTCCGCCACATCGAACACTAGCCCACCTCGGCGGGTTTTACCGTGGAGTACCGCCAGGCCGTGGGGAATGCCCAATACCCAAGTGGCGGTCGCCGCCAAGCCATAGGCTAGGTAGTTGCCATGATCGAGAAAACGGTTGGCGGGGTCGGTACCCGCGCCGCGCTTGGCGCGGGAGAAGTCGCCGTAATCAACGGCGTTCACCGCTAGCTTGAACAGCGTTTTGGTTAATCGCGCTTCCAGGGTGAGCAGGTCAACCGTGCTGGGGGCTTGCTTGATGGCTTCGCGATGATGGGTGAGTGCGCTCTGTAGGTGATCAGTGGGAATCGTAAAGCCTGCGTCTTTCATCACTCGGCTTGTCCACAGCGCATCGATACGGGCTAAGCGCGCCTGCTGAAAGGCGCGCGCAGCATCCAGGCGTTTGGCGTCATCAAACCAGAAGCGTACCCAGTATTGGAGGTACTCCGTGGGCCGGTACTCGCTTTGTGGCGTCAGCCAGGCAACGTCCACATCCACTTCATTGGCGGCAAACAGCGGTGTGCCACCGCCACCACAAAACCCGACCAGTACACCTGCCTTGGCGAGTTCGCGCATGGCCGCTTGGGTAATCGAAGTGCCTGTGCCCAGCAGTATCGAGGTGGTATTGGCAATGGGAATATTCCAGTAGCGCGACTTGCTCCCTTCATCGGTGACGTACTCTACCCGCCCACCGTTCACCAACACTCGGCAGTGCTGGAGGTAGTACAGGTTCGCACGCTTGGAGTGCAGGATGGTTTTAAGATCAGAAGGTGAAAAGTCATCCATGGCGGCTCTCCTATTGTTCTTGCCACCATCTAAGCACTCTTTACTTTGAAACACCATTGACCCTCATCAGGGGTTAGCCAGAACGCTGCCTGCTCCCGCTCTTTTTACAAACGCGTACTCTCCCCATGCTACGCTTAACACTCATTTCTCAGCCCTTCAGGCGGTTCCCCATGCAATTACCCCTTTATTTGCGCGTGCTTTTCGCAGCAGTTCCGCTGATGCTGGCACTGCCCGCCCAGGCGCAGCCAGCGGATGACTGGGCGGCTTACGATGAGGTATTCGAAAGCGGTGCCCAACAGGCCCACGTTTGGCAGTGGGGATGGACGGGTGTTTATGCCACGAGCCTGGCCTATAACGCCTACCAATCGAGCGAGGCCAGTGATCCGGACGACCGTTTCGATGCTCGCGTTGGCGTGGTGAAATCCGCGTTAGCGCTAGGGGGTATGCTGACCGACCGCCAACCGCATCCGGCGGCGCTGGCGGAGTACGAACGCTTGAAAGCGCAGGGCGATCTGAGCGGCGTACAGGCGCTAGGGCTGTCGCTTGCCCAGGCGGAACGGGAGCGCCGCGGGCTCGAGGCGCGGGTTGGCTCGTTGGTGGTGAATACCGTAGCGGGCGCGGTCATTGCCGCCGACGGTCGTGAGCGCGATGGCGCGATGAACTTTGCGACGGGCATGCTGATCAATGAGCTACAAATTTGGACGCAGCCCCGCCAGGCGACCCGCGCTATCAATCGCTTCCAACCCGCCCGCGTATCGCTTGGCCCACTCACGCTGGAAGGCGAGTACGCGCTGTTGGTATCCCCTGAGCAGATTGGCGCCGTTTGGCGTTACTAGGATCACTTGGTATATCTCTCAAACATAAGCTCGCTCATCGTTGTCAGCACGCGATGAGCGCGTAAAATATTCGCCACTTTTTTGGTTTCACAAAACGTTATGTTATAACTTATTTATTGGTAAGTGAGGTTGCTCGATGAGTGCGCACATGCATCGCCATAACAAGGAAGGTCCTTGTCATTTTTCATTGATGTCGCTGTCGGCCACGAAGCGGCTCGGGCTGATGGCGCTGCCGTTGTTGGCCTTGTGGGGGCTGGTGGTATGGGCCAGCGGGTGGCCGCTATGAGCGAGCGTTCACCATCGCGCTTGCAGCTTCACGATCTGCATTTGGCCCAGGGTCGCCGCACGGTGCTCGAGCATGTGGATGGCGATATCAAACCCGGTGCGATTACCGCGCTCATCGGCGCGAACGGGGCCGGTAAAAGCACGCTGATCCAGGCCATCATGGGCGAACTTCGCCCTATTAGTGGCAAGGTGGTGTGTACGGTGGATAACGCTCGCCGCGCTTGGCTACCCCAGCAGTTGGCGCTGGATCTGACCTTCCCGATGAGCGTGGAAGAGCTGGTGATGACTGGCAGTTGGCCAAGCCACGGGGCGCTGAAAGGGTACTGTGCCGCCCATTACCGCAAGGGCCGTGAGATCATGGCGCGCTTGGGCATTTCTCACTTGGCGCACCGCCCCCTGGGCGAGCTGTCCGGTGGCCAGCGCCAGCGGGCGCTGATTGGGCGAACGCTGATGCAAGAGGCAGAACTGCTGCTATTGGATGAGCCGTTTGCCAACGTGGACAGCGACACGGTGGATATCTTGATTCGCATTCTGCGCCAAATGGCCGACGACGGCGTCACGATCATCATCGTACTGCACGATATGGATCACCTGCGTCGCCTGGCCGATGAGGTATTGATGCTGAGCGCTGGCCACGGCCGCTGGGTCGCCCCCAGCGCGCTCAATCAGCAGCATGCATCTGCCCAAGTGGTGCCGTTTACGCTGGGAGGGCGTCATGCTGGAACTGCTTAATACCTGGTTCGTCAGCCCGTTCGATTACGGTTTCATGCGCCGCGCCGTGGTCGGCGGGCTCGCGCTCTCACTGGCCGCCCCGCCGCTGGGGGTGTTTTTGGTGCTGCGTGGCATGAGTCTGATTGGCGATGCCATGGCCCATGCGATTCTGCCCGGCGTGGCGCTGGGCTTTTTGCTGGCGGGCTTTTCGCTACCGGTGATGAGCGTGGGTGGCGTGCTATTTGGGGTGATGGTGGCCTTGCTGGCGGGAGCGGTCTCGAAAATGGGCGGCCAGCGGGAAGATGCCGCCATGGCGAGCTTTTTCATCATTTCCCTGGCTGCTGGGGTCATGCTGATCTCCATGGGGGGCAGCAGCGTGGATTTAACCCACGTACTGTTTGGCTCCATTTTGGCGATCAACTCCACGGCGCTGCTGTTGATTGCGTCGATCAGCACACTGATCGTCATCACCCTGGCGATCATTTTCCGCGCCCTGGTGGTGGAGTGTCTGGATCCGCTATTTTTGCGCGGCCAACACCGCCGCAGCGGCTGGGTGCACAGCATCTTTTTAGGGCTGTTGGTGCTCAACTTGACCGCCGGTTTCCAAACGCTCGGCACGCTGATGGCCGTTGGCTTGATGATGCTGCCCGCCACGGCGGCACGGTTTTGGAGCAAGCGTCTGGAAGGGTTGATGGGCATTGCCGTCGTGCTGGCGATGCTGGCCAGCACCGGCGGGCTGCTGCTGTCGTTCCATTTGGACACGCCCTCGGGCCCGAGCATCATCTTGCTGGCTGGGGTGGCCTATTTGTTCTCGGCGCTGTTTGGCCGCTACCACAGTTTGGCCGCCAAGCTGCGCCGTAAAACCACGCCGCTGGCGATGGAGCATTCTCACTAGCGAGTCGTCGTTATCCGTTTTCTTACATCATCAGGAGCATGTTATGTCGCTTTTCTCTTCATCGCGTTGGTTAGTCGGCGTGTCGGCCATGTTGGCGTTGCCTGCGGCCATGGCGAACGAGCGGGTTCAAGTCGTCACCAGTTTCTCCATCTTGGCGGATATGGTCGAGAACGTCGGCGGAGAGCATGTGGAGGTCAGCGCCCTGGTTGGCCCGGATGGCGATGCTCACGTTTACTCCCCAAGCCCCGGCGATGCCCGCGCACTGGCAGGGGCAGACCTAGTGGTCTTCAACGGTTTGCTGTTCGAGGGCTGGATGGAGCGCCTGATTGACTCCAGCGATTACGACGGCCCATTGGTCACCGCCACCGACGGCATCGCACCCCGCGCTTTTGCGTCGCACGGCCACGATGACCACGCGCACCATGACGAGCACGACCATGCGCATGAAGAACACGGTCATGAAGAGCATGAACATGAAAAGCACAGCCATCATGAACACGGTCACGACGATCATGCGCATGATGACCATAGCGGTCACGAGCATGGTGATGACGACCCTCACGCTTGGCAAGATCTGCAGCAGGCGAAAGTCTACGTCACCAATATTCGCGATGGCTTGATCGAGGCGGATAGCGCCAATGCGCAGAGCTACCAAGCCAACGCCGAGCGTTATCTGGCAGAGCTGGATAACGTTGATGCCGAGATTCGTGAACTGCTAAGCGAGATTCCTGCGTCGGCCAGCGTCATCACCGGCCATGACTCCTTTGGCTACTTCTCCAGCGCCTACGGCGTGAATTTTCTTTCACCGGTTGGTCTATCGACCGAAGCCGATCCCAGCGGTGCCAGCATGGCCGCACTGATCGATGTGATCGAGCAGGAGAACGTACAGGCGCTGTTCCACGAGAACATGACCAACCAAGCGATCATTACGCAGCTAGCGGAAGAGACCGGCCTGCCCATCGCTGGCACGCTATACGCCGATGCGCTGGCCAGTGAAGGCGATGCCAGCACCTACCTTGGCATGATGCGCCATAACGCCCGGGTGCTGCACGATGCCCTAGCTACTCCGGGCCATGAAGCTCATGGTCATCGCCACTAGACCAGGCCGGAAAGGCCCTATACCGCCCCATTAGGGCGGTATTTTTTTGCATTGCATTTTGCTGTCGGGATGGGGAGACTGACACTAACAACGCCGCTGCCACTGTTCACTGTTTACTTCACCGCAAAGAGCCACGACCATGCGCCTAAACGCCGACTTTAGCCACTTTGCCTGTGTCACGCCGGAACAGTATCACTGGGTGGCCTCGCCTAGCGCAGGTGTCGAACGTATGATGCTGGATCGCATTGGCGATGAGGTGGCCCGCGCCACGAGCCTGGTGCGCTACGCGCCCAACAGCCAGTTCAGCCGCCATACCCACGAAGGCGGTGAGGAAATTTTGGTACTCGAAGGCGTGTTTGCCGATGAGCATGGCCGTTACCCAGCGGGCAGCTATCTACGCAACCCCATCGGCACGGGGCACACGCCGCGCATTGGCGACGAGGGTGCGCTGATCCTGGTGAAACTTCATCAGTTCGATAAAAACGACCTGCTCCAACTCGCCATTCCCGCCCACCGCCTGCCCTGGCAGCCCGACCGTCGGCCAGGCATCACCTACAAAATGCTGCACACCTATCAACATGAACGCGTCAGCCTAGAGCGTTGGGAAGGCGAGGTCATTATCGACTATCCGGCACTGCCGGGCGGCTTGGAGCTGTTCGTACTGGAGGGCTCGCTACGTGACGCAGACACCGAGTACCCGGCAGGTAGCTGGTGCCGCTATCCCCCGGGGGCTGCCCCGCGGCTTAGCGCTGGACCCTCAGGGGTCATGATGTACATCAAACGCGGACACCTATCTAACGCGCTGTGCGACGTTTAGCGGGCGAGTCCTACGAACGGCAGTAAGGTCAGCAGAGCGATCATAAGCACCGCCACGATCACTAGCGTGACTTGAAGCGGATGGGCCATGAAGCGTCGCCACAGCGTAGGGGCATCATCACGCGCCAGCGCCTCTTCGTGTTCACGGCGCACCTTGGCTAATCGCTCGGCCTGGTAACGCGCCAGCACCGCCTCGGCATCGTCTTGCTGTGCTGGGTCGCGCAACCAGATGGCGTCGACTCCCAGGCGGAAAAAGCCCGCTTGGGTTTCGTACACGTCGAAGCCATGTTCTTCCAGCAGTTGGCGGACTTCCATGGCCTCTTCATCGGTCACGTGGTGCAACCGAAACAGCAGATGAGCCATCGTTAATCGCCCATGCCTGCCATACGGTCGGCTTGAATCACTTCGATCCAGTAGCCATCGGCGTCTTTGACGAAGATCACGTCTTTCATTTTGCCTTGGTCGGCACGCTTCACGAAGGTGACGTCGTGCTCATCGAACCACGCTTGGGCGGCTTCCAAGTCCGGCACGCTAAAACAGATGTGCCCGAAGCCTTGCGGCTCGGCATTACCGTCGTGGTAGGCAAAGTCCTGCTCGTTTTCGGTGCCCCAGTTGTGGGTCAGCTCTAGCAGGCCTTTCTGGCTGAAGGTCCAGGCGGTGCGCGCTTGGGTCTCTTCCGGCACGTGATCGCTCTCCTCGACATTGGCCAGAAAGTAGAGCGAAAACTGCATCTCCTCGAAGTCCAGACGGCGCAGCACCTGCATGCCAAACACCTTGGAGTAAAACGCGAGCGCACGCTCAGGGTCTTTGACCCGCAGCATGGTGTGGTTCAAGCGAAAGCCCTGGGTTTGCGAAGCGGCCGGGGTCACCCCCGGATGCTGTTCACCTTGATACGACATGACACTCTCCTGGTTGGATGATGCTTGTGTTTACGCGATGCAAAATCTTTGACGGACGTATGACTTTGTACAAGGCTTAGGCGACAGCGTCGTGCTTCCCGCTGCCTGTGCATCACTGCCTTTGAAGGCGTTATTTCCCATGTTATGAGGGCGAGGAACGCAGAATTCCAGCCTGCCCCCGAGGAGTCTTTATGTCCCGTGATCTAAACGTATTGGGTGAACCGCTCACGCCCTGCTGCCACTCGCCGAAAACCGGTTTCTATCGCGATGGTTTTTGCCGGGTAGGGCCAGACGATGTCGGCATCCATTCGGTGTGCGCCATGGTGACCGAGGAGTTTTTGGCCTTCTCCAAGGCGCAAGGCAACGACTTGGTGACACCGCGGCCGGAGTTTGGCTTTCCCGGTTTGAAACCCGGGGATCGCTGGTGTCTTTGCGCGCACCGCTGGGCCGAAGCGGCACAGGTAGGACTCGCGCCGCCGGTCGTTTTGTCCGGTACGAACGAGCGAACGCTGGACATCATTCCACTGGTCAAACTCCAGCAGCATGCGCTAGATGCCGTGCATTAATACCTGGGCAAAGGCGCCCCCGAATGCCCCTGGAAAAATGATGCAAATCTTCTACACTTCTATTTCGACAATTTTACATAGTGACCCGTGATGCCCCATGAACGGCGTCCGATAGGAGCACGTCATGACCGCTATCGATATGACCCTTGGCGATCGCCTGACATTGAAGCAGCTGAGTAATGCGATTCAAAACGGCTTCTCCCCCATCGTCGAAGTCGAATCCATGGACGGTATCTACAAAGTGCGTTTCCACCATGCTAATGGCGTCTCGGACCTCTGTGACGCTCAAGGTCGCGTCAGCACCTTTCTGGGAACCGGTGAAATTCGCGACGCTCTGGGCCAGCTCGGCTTAACCCATGGCGTGCTGACCTTTGCCGATCAGTGCGGCGACGAAATGATTGGCGTGCAGGGCCGAGCCATCACCCCTGACGAAATGCTCACGTACGGGACCCGCATCGCGTTTCGTTAACTCGTTGCGGGCTTTACAGCGCCGCCCAAGGCTAGGATAGTACCCACCAACGACAGGGGCGCCGCTCAGCGGCTGAGAAGCACCCTTTGAACCTGAACCGGATAACGCCGGCGTAGGGAGTCGTGGTGCTTACCACCACCTCCTTACCCGGGAGGAAACCATGACTTACCCCCCACTTGGCGATATGCTCGCTGCCCTGCGCGAGTCCACGCCGCTCGTTCACTGCATGACCAATTACGTGGCCATGAACAGTACCGCCAACCTGCTGCTGGCCACGGGCGCATCGCCTGCCATGCTGCACGCCGCAGAAGAGGTCGCTGAATTTACCACGATGGCAGACGCGCTCTCCATCAATATCGGCACGCTCTCTGCCCCCTGGGCTGAGTCGATGCAGCTGGCGGCGCGCACGGCCGACACGACCGACACCCCCTGGGTGCTGGACCCCGTCGCCGTCGGGGCCACCGAGTTCCGCCAGCGGGTGTGCCAGGCGCTGCTGTCCCATCGCCCCAGCGTCATTCGCGCCAATGCCTCGGAAGTGATGGCTCTGGCCGGCTTGGCCAGCCAAGGGCGTGGGGTCGATGCGACCGCCACCACCGATGACGCCACTCACGCCGCCATGACGCTCGCCCAGCGGCAACGCTGCATCGTCGCCATGACCGGCGAAACCGATGTCATCACCGATGGCATCCACCACGTACGGTTAACCGGGGGCCACCCGCTGATGCCCCGCGTCACGACGCTCGGCTGTGGCTTGAGCGCCTTGGTGGCCGGGTTCGTTGCCGCCAACCGCGAGCACCCGCTGGCCGCGACGCTGGCCGCCTTGGCGTGCTTTGGCATCGCCGGTCATCGTGCGGGTCAGCAGGCCAAGGGGCCGGGCAGCTTTCAGGTCGCGTTTCTGGATGCACTGTACCAGCTCACTCCAGAGGATCTTTCGTCGCAAAGCCAAGTGGAGACGCTGCATGCCGTGTGATCTTTCGCTCTATTTGGTGACCGATGCCGCTCTGTGCGCGGAAGCGGGCCTCGAAGCGACGGTGGAAGCCGCCGTCAAAGGCGGAGTCACCGTGGTGCAGCTACGCGACAAGCATGCCAGCGACGAGGCGATGATCGAACAAGCCAAGCGCCTCAAAAGGCTGCTGGCGGGCACCCATGTGCCGCTGATCATCAACGACAGACTCGCCGTGGCCATCGCCAGCGGTGCCGACGGCCTGCATGTTGGCCAGAGCGATACCGCGGTTCCAGAGGCGCGGGAGGCGCTGGGGCCGCAGGCCATTCTAGGACTGTCGATCAACACCCTCGCGCAGCTTCGTGACGCGCCCATCGCGCTGTTGGACTACGTCGGGTTAGGCCCCATTTTCGCCACTGCCAGCAAGCAGGATCATGCTCGGCCCATCGGCTTCGAGGGCTTAGCCGAGCTGGTGCGCGCCTGCCCGTTGCCCAGCGTGGCGATTGGCGGCTTAAAGGCGCAGCACGCCACCCAAGTGAGTGCCGCCGGCGCCCAAGGGATGGCGGTGATTTCTGCGATCTGCGGCCAGCCCGACCCTTACCGGGCGGCGCTGGCGTTTCGCGCCCCATGAGTCGACTCGACCAGCTGACCGCCTTCGTCAAAGTGGCGGAGCTTGGCAGCTATACCCGCGCTGCCGAGGCATTGGATCTTTCACGTACGCGGGTGTCGCGGCAGGTCATGGCGCTAGAGGAGACGCTGGGCGCTCGCTTGATTCAGCGCACGACGCGGCGGCTGCATCTTACCGATGCGGGAGAGCGCTATTTAGCCCATGCCCAGGCCATTTTGCTGGCGTTGGAGGAGGCCGCTGCCGATGTCGGCAGTGGCACTCACACTGTGAGTGGGCGGCTGCGCATCAATGGTCCCATGAGTTTCGGCACGCGCTATCTCGCGCCTCAGGTAGCGCAGTTCATGCAGGCGCACCCCGCACTCGATGTACGCCTCGATCTCAACGACCGCCGCGTAGATTTGTTGGAGGAGGGCTATGATGTCGCCATCCGCATCGGCAGCCTGCCCGACTCCAGCCTGATCGCCAGACGGCTAGCCCGCTGCCAGCTCGTGCTGTGCGCGTCACCCGGCTATTTAGCGCAGCATGGTACGCCTTTGCGCATCGAAGACCTTACCCAGCACCACTGCCTACGCTACCGCAGCGGGCAGAACAGCGGCGACTGGCGCTTCGGCCAGCAGTACGTTAGCGTCACGGGGCCGCTGGAGAGCAATAATGGGGATATGTTGACCCATGCCGCAGAAGCGGGATTAGGCATCGCCCAACAACCCAGTTTTCTGATTCATGAGAGCGTACAGCGGGGACACTTGGTGCCGCTTCTATTAGACCTACCGCCGACCTACCTAGACATACACGCCCTCTACCCCGCACGGCGTTTTCTACCCGCCAAGGTAGCGCACTTCATCGATCAGTTGGCCGATGCCTGGGGCGACCCACCCATATGGGAACAGGGGCTTGGATTATCGCGTATATCGCAACAGTAAAGTGCTCATCGGTTAGATTATCTTCTCCTCTCGCTAGCCTACAGTAGCATCATCGCATCCATGGTGATGCCCAAAACGCGAGAGAGTGCTATGACGACGTTACCTACCCCGACGACAACCCTTCATGCAACCGCCCTACTGCGCGTTAGCCTAGGTGTGATGGCCCTGGCTCACGGCCTGATGAAAGTGTTCGTGTTTACTCTTCCTGGCACGGTGGGCTACTTCGAATCGCTTGGCCTGCCCGGTTTCATGGCTTACTTGACCATTGCCGCCGAAGTCGGCGGAGGCTTGGCCCTGATGCTGGGCCTATACACCCGCTGGGTGAGTCTGGCGCTAGTACCGGTGCTGCTCGGCGCCGCCTGGGTACACCTCGGTAACGGCTGGGTCTTCTCCAATCCCGGCGGCGGCTGGGAGTTCCCAGTGTTCTGGGCCGTGGCCCTCCTGGTGCAAGCCGGCCTGGGCAGCGGTAGCTTCGTCATCAGCCGCCGACTGGCATAATCCAATGGCCTGCCGAGAATCACACGTTGGCAGGCCCATTGACTGGAGCGCATCCTATGTTACCGAGTCTCTTCATCTCCCACGGCTCTCCCATGCTGGCGCTCACCCCCACGCCAGCCCATCACTTCTTGAGGAAGCTGGGCCGCACTCTGCGACCCAAGGCCGTCGTGGTGGTTTCAGCACACTGGGAGACCGAACGGTTGCAGGTGAGCCGTAGCGCGACACCTACGACTATCCACGATTTTGGCGGTTTTCCCGACGCCCTGTTTGCCGTGCAGTACCCAGCGCCTGGGGAACCCGTCTTGGCCAAACGTTTGGCCCAACAGCTAGGCGCCACGGAGACGGAGCGCGGACTGGATCACGGCGCGTGGGTGCCACTGTCACTGATGCATCCGGATGCCGATATACCGGTGGTGTCGCTATCACTGCCCAGCCGCTGGGGTGCTAGCGAGTTGATCGCCCTGGGCGAGCAGCTCGCACCGCTGCGTCAGGAGGGTATCCTGGTGATCGGTTCGGGCAGCTTGACCCACAATCTCTACGAGCTGCAGGCTCAGGGCAGTCAAGTGCCGGCTTGGGTCGAGCGTTTCGCCGAGTGGGTGCATGCAAGGCTGCGAGAAGATGACCGCGATGCACTCATCCACTGGCAACGCGGCCCCGATGCTGAACGTAATCACCCCACACCCGAGCACTTTCAGCCGCTTCTGGTAGCCATGGGGGCGGGCGGACAGGCAACACTGCGTCATCACAGCGTCGAACACGGCGTGCTGGCCATGGATGTCTATCAGTTTGCCTAACGTCTACGCCGTTGGGCGGCGTTTCAAGGTAGTGCGTCGATCGTGGTAAGCGATAGCTAAGCCGCTCAACATGATCAGCGCGCTGCCGACCCATACCCAAAGGTCCGGCAGCTCTCCCCAGAACCACCAACCCAACAGCACCGCCCAGAGCATGGCCGTATAATCGAAAGGGGCTGCAATGGCCGCAGGCGCATAGCGAAAGGCCAGAGTAATGAATGCCGTGGCACCGACACCCAACACCCCAGATACCAAAAATCCAAGCCAATGCCACGGCTGTGGGGTTTGCCATACCCAGGGCAAACTCACGGCCGTCACGACCAGCGGCACCATGGTCATATAGAACACCATCGCCCATAGGTGCTCGTTGGCGCCATAGCGCCGCGCCGTCACCATCATGAGCGCATAGAACACCGCCGCCGCAAGAACGATCATTGCGCCCAGCTGGAAAGCATCACCGCCAGGGCGCACGACGATCAGCACTCCTAAGAAGCCTAGCAGCGACGCCACCAGCACCGGCGGGTCGATACGCTCACCCAGCAGCGGTACGGAGAGTAGCGTCACGAACAGCGGCGCGACGAAGGCAATCGCCGTGGCCTCGGCCAAGGGCAGCAGGGTCAAGCCCCACACGAAGCAGACCATCGTGGCGGTGTAAATCAAACCGCGCAGCAGATGCACGCCTGGACGCCGAGTACGCAGCTTGCGTAATCCGCCGCTTACGTAAGCCAACAGGGCAATCAGCGGCAGCGATACCAATGTGCGGAAAAAGATGATCTGTAAGGGCGAGTGGACGGCTCCCAGCCATTTAGAGACCGCATCGCCAAGCGCCAAAAACAGCACGCCTAAGCACATGAATAAAATGCCTTTTAGCGAGGGCGTCATCCGTTGTCTCCTCTTCTACGTTTATTATTGTGGCTGCGCACCCAGACGCACAGCATAAAAAAGCCCCGCCAACCGGGGATTGGCGGGGCAGCGATATCATGCGGCTCAAAGACTCGCGTTGACCACCATGCAGTCCATGCCCTGCGCCTGTAGCGCTTGGCACGCTTGGCGTGCCTGCGATTCGTTCAATGAGACGACACGGGCGCGAAACACTGTCGTGGGCCCCTGAAGCGGATCGATGGCAACGCGGCCTCCCACGCTCGTTGGCAGCCGCTGTGCGGCTTGGCGAGCAAACTGCTCTGCCTGTGCCGCTTGGCTAAATGCTCCGACTTGTATGCCCCAACTCGCCGAGGCTGCTTGCCCCTCAGGCGACGCACTGGCCAGTACCTGCTCCCGCTCGATAAAGGCCTGCAGCGGATCTGGAGACGCGGAGGGCGGCGTACGGTCTGCCTCAGCAGCATCGATGAGTTGAGATTCGACTGCCTGCGCGGGCGTTGTGCGTGTAGCGCTCGGTGTCGGGGAGAGGGACGTTGCCGAGACATTGGCTACCATCGGCTGGTTAGAGGGTCGAACAGGCATTGACTGTCGCAGCGGTTGCGCAGGCCCGGCAAAGCCCATGAACTCACTGGAAAAGCTCGTGTTCGCCAACCAGGTGCGCCGATCTCTGAGCGAGGCGCGCATAAAGCTACGGTCCAGCAGATCCGCCATGTGGGTATCTCGCGAGGAGGAGCTAAATCCGCCCATCACCACGGCCACCATCCGCCGACCGTTGTGAACGGCGGTGGTGGCTACGTTAAAGCCCGACGCGCGAATGAAGCCGGTTTTCAAGCCGTCGGCACCGGGGTAGTCGCGCACCAAGCGATTGTGGCTGGTATGGCGCGTGCCACGATAGGTGAACTCCTGCAACCCGAAGTAGTGATAGTATTGAGGAAAGTCCTGCATGACTCGTACCGAGAGCGTCAGCATGTCACGCGCGGTCGTCCTTTGCTGGTCATCGGGCAGCCCAGAGGCGTTGCGGAAGGTGGTGGCGTTCATCCCCAGTTCACGGGCTTTCACCGTCATCAGGTTAGCAAAGCGCTGCTCGCTGCCACCTAATGCTTCCGCCACGACCACGGCCACATCGTTGGCAGAGCGCACGGCTAGCGCACGAATCGCCGTATCCACAGGAATGGAGCTACCGGCCGACAGCCATAGTTTGGTCGCCGGCATGGCAGCCGCCTGAGCAGAAACGGGCAACGGCTGATCGAGGCTTAGTCTTCCCTCCTCCAGCGCTTCGAATGTTAGGTAGAGCGTCATCATTTTCGTGAGCGACGCAGGATAGCGTGGCTCGTCAGCATTTTCAGCGTATAGCACTTCGCCGTTTTCGAGATCCACAACGATGCCTGCATAACGAGGATTCGCCTGGGCGTTGGCGCTACCCATCAGCATCATCATCAGCATGACCAGTAGCCAGTGCGCCGCCCAAACCGCTGTGCTCACTCCTCGTGTTGTTGCCATACCGACCTCTTACTGATTGATCACACTGCCCGACGCTTGGCCGTTCATACGGCTGCTGCATTAGCCTAGCATGCCTTATCGTTAAATTGATCTTCCCTTAGAGCATTCATCTCGATAAAGCAGCGGAAAAAGCGCAGATATAAAAAAACCGACCCAAAAGGGTCGGTTTTCATTGTGCCTACCAGAAGGAGCAGCGCTTATTCAGCGACGGCTTCTTCTTCAGCCACCGGGCGGTCTACGAGCTCAACGTACGCCATGGGCGCGTTGTCGCCGGTGCGGTAACCGCACTTGAGAATACGGATGTAACCACCCGGACGCTCGGCGTAACGCGGACCCAGCTCGTTGAACAGTTTGCCGACGGCTTCTTTGGAGCGCGTACGAGCAAACGCCAAACGGCGGTTTGCAACGCTATCCTGCTTTGCCAGGGTGATCAGCGGCTCGATAACGCGACGCAGTTCCTTGGCCTTGGGCAGGGTTGTCTTGATGACTTCATGTTCGACCAGCGAGACAGACATGTTCTTGAACATGGCCTGACGGTGCGAGCTGGTACGATTCAGATGACGACCACTCTTACGATGACGCATGGTTGTGATTCCTTACCAAACTGGGACTCAAGTCGACGCTTACGCGGAAGCCTTGTCGTCCTTCAGGCTAGCGGGTGGCCAATTTTCCAGCCGCATGCCGAGGGACAAGCCGCGCGCTGCCAATACATCCTTGATTTCATTCAAGGACTTCTTACCGAGGTTCGGAGTCTTCAGCAGCTCCACTTCCGTGCGCTGAATCAGATCACCGATGTAGTAGATATTCTCGGCTTTGAGGCAGTTAGCGCTGCGTACGGTCAACTCGAGATCGTCTACGGGGCGCAATAGGATCGGATCGACGTGATCCTCTTCCTCTTCGACTTCCTGCTCTTTATCAGCTTCCAGGTCGACGAAGGCGGCCAGCTGCTCTTGCAGAATGGTCGCACTGCGACGGATAGCCTCTTCCGGATCCAGGGTACCGTCGGTTTCCAGGTCGATAATCAGCTTATCGAGGTCGGTACGCTGCTCGACACGAGCGGCTTCGACCGAGTAGGAAACACGGCGAACAGGGCTGAAGGTGGCATCCAGCTGCAAGCGTCCAATCGCACGGGTCTCTTCATCAGAGCCACGAGCGTCAGCCGGTTCGTAACCACGACCCAGCGCGACCTTAAGCTGAATTTTCAGCTCGGCACCTTCATTGACGTGTGCAATGACATGGTCCGGGTTGACGATTTCGACGCTATGATCAAGCGCAATGTCGCCAGCGGTGACGACGGCTGGGCCCTGCTTGTTCAGCGAGAGCACCGCCTCATCGCGGCTGTGCATCTTGATCGCAACATCTTTCAAGTTCAGGAGGATTTCGATGACATCTTCCTGCACCCCTTCGAGCGCACTGTATTCGTGCTCTACACCGGCAATTTCAGCCTCTACCACAGCGGCGCCGGGCATGGATGAAAGCAGAATGCGACGAAGTGCATTCCCCAGGGTGTGACCAAAGCCGCGCTCGAACGGTTCGAGGACGATTTTGGCATGATGTGCGCTGATTTCTTCGACCTTGATGTCGCGAGGACGAAGAAACTCTGTCACTGAACGCTGCATATGAACACCTTTCAGGCTGCCAAACGGATACTGAGTACTCTAAAGCACAATACTCAAGAGCATCTGGGCGGTTAGCTTTGCTATCCCGCCCAGGCCTCAAGAAGCAGAAACGTACATCAAACTGCTTACTTGGAGTACAGCTCGACGATCAGGTTTTCGTTGATGTCGGCAGTCAGGTCACCGCGTTCAGGCAGAGCCTTGAAAGTGCCTTCCATCTTCTTGGCGTCGATGTCAATCCAAGCGATGTCGCCACGGTTGGCCGCAATGGTCAACGCGTTTTGAATACGGGCTTGGTTCTTCGCCTTTTCACGGATAGCGACCACGTCACCGGGCTTCACTTGGTAGGAAGCAACGTTAACGGTGCGGCCATTCACGGAAATCGCCTTGTGGCTGACCAGCTGACGCGCTTCAGAGCGAGTCGAGCCGAAGCCCATGCGGTAGACGACGTTGTCCAGTCGGGATTCGAGCAGCTGCAACAATACTTCACCGGTCGCACCTTTCAGGCGAGCGGCTTCTTTGTAGTAGTTGCGGAACTGCTTTTCGAGTACGCCATACATACGGCGTACTTTCTGCTTCTCACGAAGCTGCAAGCCGTAGTCGGAAAGACGCTGACGACGCTGGCCGTGTACACCCGGGATCTGCTCGGATTTACACTTCTTCTCGAAGGGAGTCACGCCACTCTTCAAGAAGAGATCGGTGCCTTCACGACGAGACAATTTGCACTTAGGTCCAATATAACGAGCCATGAATCTGTCTCCTTAAACGCGGCGTTTCTTAGGCGGACGGCAGCCATTGTGGGGAATGGGCGTCGCGTCTACGATGCTTTGCACGCGGAAGCCGGCGGCATTCAGTGCGCGCACGGCGGATTCACGGCCGGGACCGGGGCCTTTGACCAGCACGTCTACGTTTTTCACACCATACTCGGCTGCAGCAGTCGCTGCACGTTCGCTTGCTACTTGCGCAGCGAACGGGGTGCTCTTACGAGAACCACGAAAACCCGAACCACCGGCAGTTGCCCAAGAGAGAGCATTGCCCTGGCGGTCTGTGATCGTCACGATCGTGTTGTTAAAAGAGGCATGGATATGCGCAACGGCATCCACTACCTGCTTTTTAACCTTTTTACGGTTACTACGCGGGTTAGCCATGTTGATGTCTATTCCTGTCTATACGCTGGCTCTCTATGAAAGAGCCTGCGTGTTATTTGCGGATCGGCTTACGCGGGCCCTTACGGGTACGCGCGTTAGTCTTGGTCCGCTGACCACGCAGCGGAAGACTACGACGATGACGCAGACCACGGTAGCAGCCTAAGTCCATGAGACGCTTGATGTTAAGCGTGACATCACGACGAAGGTCGCCTTCTACGGTGAACTTACCAACTTCAGAACGCAGGGTATCCAGCTCATCGCTGGACAGGTCTACGATCTTGGCAGTCGGCGCGATACCGGCAGCAGCACAAATGTGCTTAGCGCGAGTACGGCCAATCCCGAAGATATAGGTCAGCGAGATCGCCGCATGCTTGTTGTCCGGGATATTGACGCCTGCAATACGGGCCATCAGCTTACTCCGAAATTTGAGCGGCTTGCTCGTTTAATCATCTACAAAAGGCGCAACAGCATACCCCTTTATAAGCCCTAAGGCAAGGGGTATGCCGGCACCCGCTTAATACAGCCCAGGTTTAGCCCTGACGCTGTTTGTGCCGCGGTTCGATGCAAATGACGCGAACAGCGCCATTGCGACGAATGATCTTGCAGTTACGGCACATCTTCTTTACGGAAGCTCGAACTTTCATCGTTCTCTCCAATTCGCAACGGCGCGCCTCAGCGCATGATGCCGCCGCTACCGTAGCCTTTCAGGTTGGACTTCTTCATCACTGAGTCATATTGATGCGACATGAGATGCGACTGCACCTGGGCCATGAAGTCCATGATGACCACTACCACGATCAGCAGCGACGTACCGCCAAAGAAGAACGGGACGTTCCACGCTACGATCAGGAACTGGGGCATCAGGGAAACCGCAGTGATATACAAGGCACCGAACAGAGTGAGACGCGTCATCACTTTGTCGATATAGCGAGCGGTCTGCTCGCCGGGGCGAATGCCCGGCAGGAAGGCGCCTGACTTTTTCAAATTGTCAGCCACATCCTTGGGATTGAAGACCAGCGCTGTGTAAAAGAAGCAGAAGAATACCACTGCCGCCGCGAAAAGCAAGATGTAAAGCGGTTGGCCAGGGCCTAACGCTTGTGATGCACGCTGCAACCACTCCATCCCTTCGCCAGCCCCTACCCACTGACCGATCGAAGCCGGAAAGAGGAGGATGCTAGAAGCAAAGATGGCTGGAATAACACCGGCCATGTTCACCTTCAAAGGCAAGTAGCTGCTTTGGCCTGCATACATCTTATTGCCGACTTGGCGTCGCGGATAGTTCACTTTGAGGCGGCGTTGACCGCGCTCGATGAACACCACGAACGCAACGGTGGCAATACCTAGCACTGACAGCGCTAACAGCGGAAGAACATTCCAGGCCCCTTCATTGCGAGCAAGCTCGAACGCTTGCCCCACGGCACTGGGCAGCCCAGCGACGATCCCCGCGAAGATCAGCAGCGAAATACCGTTGCCAATGCCCTTCTCGGTGATCTGCTCACCTAGCCACATCATAAACACCGCGCCCGACACGAACGTGATGATCGCAGTGAAATAGAAGCTGAAGTCAGCGCTGTAAGCGATGCCTTGGCTAGCCAGACCCACGGACATGCCGGTAGCCTGGACAAGTGCCAGTATCACCGTGCCGTAGCGGGTGTACTGGCTGATCTTGCGGCGGCCAGCCTCGCCCTCTTTCTTGAGCTGTTCAAGATGAGGGGAGACCGCAGTCATGAGCTGCATGATAATCGACGCCGATATGTAGGGCATAATGCCCAAGGCGAGGACGCTCATGCGCTCCAGGGCGCCACCCGAGAACATGTTGAACATGCCTAGGATGGTGCCCTGTTGCTCCCTAAACAAGGCAGCAAGCTGGTCAGGATTGATACCGGGAACGGGAATGTGGGCACCGATACGGTACACCACGATGGCGAGGAGCACGAAGCGCAAACGCGCCCACAGTTCACTCAGACCGCTGCCCATCGCCGGCATATTTCCTGACTTGGCCATTTAGTCCTCTACCTTGCCGCCAGCGGCTTCGATCGCTTCACGGGCACCTTTGGTGACCTTGATACCACGAACGGTAACCGCCTTGTTCAGTTCGCCAGAAAGGATGATTTTCGCGTGTTGCGTTGCATCCTTCAGCACGTTGGCTTGCTTTAAGGTTTCCATGGTGACCTCGTCACCGGCAACCTTGGCAAGCTCGGCCAGGCGGACTTCTTCAGATACCAGCGATTTAGCGGACGTGAAGCCGAACTTCGGCAGACGACGCTGCAGCGGCATCTGACCGCCTTCGAAACCTGGCTTGACGCTACCGCCACTGCGAGATTTCTGACCTTTGTGGCCACGGCCACCGGTCTTACCAAGACCGGAACCGATACCACGACCAACGCGCTTTTCAGCGTGCTTGGAGCCCGGTGCCGGGCTCAGGGTATTGAGTTTCATGGATTACTCTCCCTCAACGCGCACAAGGTAGGTCACCTTGTGGATCATGCCGCGTACGGCAGGGGTGTCTTCCAGCTCAACCGTATGACCGATGCGACGCAGGCCCAGGCCCTTCATAGTAGCCTTGTGCTTGGGCAAAACGCCGATGGTGCTGCGGATCTGGGTAACCTTGATCGTTGCTGCCATGGTGCCTTACCCCGTGATCGCTTCGACAGACAGACCGCGTTTGGCGGCCACGTCTTCCGGTGCTTGCATGGAGGAGAGACCTTTGACAGTCGCCCGCACCACGTTAACCGGGTTGGTGGAACCGTAGCACTTGGCCAGTACATCGTGGACACCGGCCAGCTCTAGTACAGAGCGCATGGCGCCACCGGCGATGATACCGGTACCTTCGGAGGCTGGCTGCATGTACACCTTGGAAGCGCCGTGACGGGCTTTGACCGGGTACTGCAGCGTGTTGCCTGCAAGGTTGACCTTGACCATGTTGCGACGAGCTTGATCCATCGCTTTCTGGATTGCGACCGGCACTTCACGCGCCTTGCCACGACCGAAACCGACACGACCTTTACCATCACCAACGACGGTCAGTGCGGTGAAGCCGAAAATACGACCACCCTTGACCACCTTGGCGACGCGGTTGACCTGCACTAACTTCTCTTGCAGATCGCCGCTTTGCTGTTCGTTCTTCGCCATCGTAAAACCCTTTAGAATTCCAGGCCGCCTTCACGAGCGGCGTCGGCCAGAGCCTTGACGCGACCGTGATACTTAAAGCCAGCACGGTCGAAGGCCACCTGGGTGATGCCTGCTTCTTTAGCGCGCTCGGCAATCAGAGCACCGACCTTAGTAGCCGCGTCTGTGTTGCCGGTCGCACCCTCGCGCAGTGCCTTGTCCAGCGTAGAAGCACTGGCCAGCACTTTGCCACCATCCGGCGAGATAATCTGCGCGTAGATGTGACGCGGGGTACGGTTGACGCACAGGCGATACACGCCCAGCTCGCGGATCTTGGCGCGAGCGCGGCGGGCACGACGGAGACGAGATTCTTTCTTCGCGTTCATAACCCTGCCTTACTTCTTCTTGGCTTCTTTGCGACGCACCTGCTCGTCGGCGTACCGTACACCCTTGCCTTTATACGGCTCAGGCGGACGGAAGGCGCGGATTTCCGCGGCGCACTGACCGAGCATCTGCTTGTCCGCGCTTTTCAGCACGATCACGGTGTTTTTCGGCGTTTCCGCCGTAACACCCTTAGGCAGTTCGTAGTCGACCGGGTGCGAGAAGCCCAGTGAAAGATTGAGCGTCTGGCCCTTAGCTTGGGCACGATAACCGACGCCAACAATTTCGAGAGTTTTTGTGAAACCCTCAGATACGCCCGTGACCAGGTTCTGAACCAAGGCGCGGGTAGTACCGGCCATTGCCCAGCTCTTGGCAGACTCACTCGGGGCGAAGGTCAGCTGGCCGTCTTCTTGAGCGATCACCACGTCTTGGTGAACGGTCATAGACAGCGTGCCCTGGCCGCCTTTGGCGGTCAGCTGGCCAGCGTCGATTTTGATGTCGACACCAGCAGGCACTTTAACCGGATATTTCGCTATGCGGGACATTCCAGCCTCCTAGAATACGGTGCAGATGACTTCGCCACCGACGCCTGCTTGGCGCGCGGCACGATCGGTCATGACACCATTAGAGGTGGTGACAATCGCGATACCCAGACCATCGGCGACCTTAGGCAGGTTGTCTTTGCCTTTGTACTGGCGCAGAGACGGCTTGGAAACCCGCTGAATGTGCTCGATAACCGGCTTACCCTCAAAGTACTTGAGAGTAACGGTCAGCTCGGGTTTAACGCCTTCAGCCACCGTAAAGTCGGTAATGTAGCCTTCTTCCTTTAGCACGCGGGCCACTTCGACTTTCAGCTTGGAGGACGGCATGGTAGCCGTCTCCTTGGTGGCCATCTGCGCATTGCGGATACGGGTGAACATATCCGCCAGAGTGTCTTGCATGCTCATTTAATGTGCGCTCCTGATGATTCTACGTGGCGTTACCAGCTGGACTTCTTCAGACCAGGGACGTCGCCACGCATGGCGGCTTCACGCAGCTTGTTACGGCCGAGACCGAACTTGTTGTAAAAACCGTGCGGACGGCCAGTCACGCGGCAGCGGTTACGCTGACGCACCGGGCTTGAGTCGCGCGGCAGTTGCTGCAGCTTCAGCGTCGCCTCGAAACGATCTTCTTCAGAAGCGTTCACGTCCGAGATGATTTTCTTGAGCTCTGCGCGCTTAGCCGCATACTTCTCGACTAGCTGAGTACGCTTGAGCTCACGCTCTACCATACTTTTCTTAGCCATGATCCAACCCTTATTTCTTGAACGGGAAGTTCAGTGCAGCTAGCAGCGCACGGCCTTCCTCGTCGGTGTTGGCGGTAGTAGTGATAGTGACGTCCAGCCCCCGAACGCGATCGATCTTATCATACTCGATCTCCGGGAAGATGATCTGCTCACGCACACCCATAGAGTAATTGCCGCGACCGTCAAAAGACTTCGGGTTAAGACCACGGAAGTCACGCACGCGGGGAATCGCAATGTTTACCAGGCGGTCCAGGAAGTCCCACATACGCTCTGCGCGCAGTGTCACTTTGATACCGATCGGCCAACCTTCGCGCACCTTGAAGCCCGCGATGGACTTGCGTGCCTTGGTCACCAGCGGCTTCTGACCAGAGAGTTTCTCCAGGTCGCCGATGGCGTTGTCGATCAGCTTTTTATCACTGACCGCTTCGCCGATACCCATGTTCAGAGTCACTTTCGTGATCCGGGGTACCTGCATTACGTTGGCGTAGCTGAACTGCTCTTTGAGTTGAGCTACCACCTCGTTTTGATAACGTTCTTTCAAGTTCGCCATTTTGCTACCCGACTCGCGTTAGGCGTCGATCTGCGTCTGCGTCGACTTGTAGATACGTACCTTGGTACCGTCTTCCTTAACTTGGAAGCCGACGCGATCCGCCTTACCGGTCTCCGAATTGAAGATGGCTACGTTGGACGCGTGAATCGGAGCCTCACGCTCGACGATACCGCCCTGATTACCCGCCATGGGATTGGGCTTGGTGTGACGTTTGATCATGTTCACACCAGACACCACGAAGCGGTTTTCTAGTACCCGCTTAACGGTGCCGCGCTTGCCCTTATCCTTCCCGGCGATGACGATGACTTCATCGTCACGTTTGATCTTTTGCATATCCGCCTCGCTCCTTACAGCACTTCAGGCGCTAGGGAAATGATCTTCATGAACTTCTCGTTACGAAGTTCACGAGTTACCGGCCCGAAGATACGCGTGCCGATCGGCTGTTCGTTGGTGTTGTTCAACAAAACTGCCGCATTTCCATCGAAACGGATCAGCGAACCGTCACTACGACGGACGCCACTACGGGTGCGAACGACCACCGCTTTCAGCACTTGGCCTTTTTTGACCTTACCGCGCGGAATCGCTTCTTTCACCGTTACCTTAATGACGTCACCAACGCGGGCGTAACGACGGTGAGAACCGCCTAGCACCTTGATGCATTGCACCCGGCGCGCTCCGCTGTTGTCGGCGACATCCAGCATTGTCTGAGTCTGAATCATCGGTTTTCTCCAAACCTAATCTGACTGCACTGGTTGGACAGACGCAGGGGTTAACCTTTGGCCTGCTCGACCACCTCGACCAGCGTCCAGGCTTTCTTCTTGGAAAGCGGACGGCACTCCTGAATGGAAACCGTATCGCCTGCCTTTGCCTGGTTCGCCTCATCATGGGCGTGCAGCTTGGTGGAGCGCTTAACGTATTTTCCGTAGATCGGGTGACGCTCACGACGCTCGATCATAACGACGATGGACTTGTCCATCTTGTCGCTGACCACCTTGCCGGTCAGCGTACGTGTTTTTTTCTCTTCGGCCATCTCAATCACCTGCCTTCTCGTTGAGCACAGTCTTAACGCGGGCGATATCCCGACGGACCTGCTTGAGCAGATGAGTCTGGCTCAGTTGGCCAGTGGCCTTCTGCATGCGCAGGTTAAACTGCTCGCGGAGGAGCTCGAGGAGCTGCTCTTTGAGCTCTCCTGCGGACTTTTCACGAATTTCCTGGGCTTTCATCACATCACCGTCCGTTTCGCAAAGGTGGTGGACAGGGGCATCTTCTGGGCGGCCAGCTCGAATGCTTCACGGGCCAGCTCTTCGGACACACCTTCAATTTCGTACAGGACCCGACCCGGCTGGATCTGGGCTACCCAGTACTCAACTGAACCTTTACCCTTACCCATACGAACTTCGAGCGGCTTCTTGGAGATCGGCTTGTCCGGGAATACGCGGATCCAAATCTTACCGCCACGTTTGACGTGACGTGTGATCGCACGACGGCCAGCTTCGATCTGACGCGCAGTGATGCGGCCACGACCGGTTGCTTTGAGACCGTACTCCCCGAAGCTGATCTTGCTTCCGCGATGCGCCAGGCCACGGTTGCGGCCTTTCATCATCTTGCGGAATTTCATACGCTTGGGCTGTAACATCGACTCGCTCTCCCCTTACCTGGAACCTTTCTTCTTGGGCGCGTTGCCGGCAGGCTGCTGTTGCTTCGCCTTGGCACGTACTTCCTCGATACCGCCGAGGATTTCACCCTTGAAGATCCACACTTTGACGCCGATGACGCCGTAGGTGGTGTGAGCTTCGTAAGTGGCGTAGTCGATGTCCGCACGCAGAGTGTGCAGCGGAACGCGACCTTCGCGGTACCATTCGGTACGTGCGATTTCGGCACCACCCAGACGACCTGACAGCTGAATCTTGATGCCGCCAGCGCCAAGACGCATTGCGTTCTGTACCGCGCGCTTCATGGCACGACGGAACATGACGCGACGCTCCAGCTGACCCGCTACGTTGGCAGCGACCAGCTTGGCATCCAGCTCCGGCTTGCGAACTTCTTCGATGTTCACATGAACCGGAACACCCATCATCTCGGTCAGATCGCGACGCAGACGGTCGACATCTTCACCTTTTTTACCAATCACGATACCCGGGCGGGCAGTGTGAATGGTGATGCGGGCGTTGTTAGCCGGACGCTCGATGTGGATGCGGCTTACGGAAGCGTTTTTCAGACGCTCTTCCAGGAAGCTGCGCACTTCGAGATCGTTGTTGAGCTTATCGGCATAGGCGCCGCGCTCGGCATACCAGACAGAAGCATGGTCTTTGACGATGCCCAGTCGAATGCCTGTTGGATTGACTTTCTGACCCATCTGGTCGACTCCTACTTCTCGGCTACCTTGACGGTGATGTGGCAGGTGCGCTTCAAGATACGGTCCGCACGGCCTTTGGCGCGCGGCTTGATACGCTTGAGCGTCATGCCCTCATCGACGCAGATGGTCGAGACACGCAGCTCGTCGATGTCCATGCCGTTGTTTTCTTCCGCATTCGCGATGGCGGACTGAAGCACTTTCTTGACCAGTTTGGCAGCCTTCTTCGGGGAGAAGGTCAGCAGATCAAGCGCTTCGGCGACCGGTTTACCGCGCACCTGGTCAGCCACCAAACGGGCCTTCTGTGCGGATAAAGCAGCGCCACTCAGCTTAGCTGTGACTTCCATCTCTTAATCCTCTCTGGCTTACCGTTTGGCTTTCTTGTCCGCCGCATGCCCGCGATACGTGCGAGTGGCAGCGAATTCGCCCAGTTTGTGGCCAACCATTTCCTCGGAAACATGCACCGGGACGTGCTGGCGACCGTTATGGACAGCAATGGTGAGGCCTACCATGTTTGGCAGGATCATCGAACGACGCGACCAAGTCTTGATCGGTTTGCGGTCGTTCTTCTCCACTGCAGCCTCTACCTTCTTCAAAAGATGAAGGTCAATGAAGGGACCTTTCTTAAGTGAACGTGGCACAGCCGTTACCTCTTAATGTCTTGGCAATTTAGATCAACGTGTCTTATTACGACGACGAACGATCAGCTTGTCGGTGCGCTTGTTCTTACGCGTCTTATGACCCTTAGTCGGTACGCCCCACGGGGATACCGGGTGACGACCACCACTGGTGCGGCCTTCACCACCACCGTGCGGGTGATCCACCGGGTTCATCGCGACACCGCGAACAGTCGGACGCACACCTCTCCAGCGCTTCGCACCGGCCTTGCCAAGTTGACGCAGGCTGTGCTCGGAGTTGCTCACTTCACCCAAGGTTGCGCGGCACTCTGCCAACACTTTGCGCATTTCGCCAGAGCGAAGACGCAGGGTGGCGTAGTTACCTTCACGAGCAACCAACTGAGCGCTAGTACCGGCACTGCGAGCAATCTGCGCGCCTTTACCCGGCTTCAGTTCGATACCGTGAACGGTAGAACCCAACGGGATGTTGCGCAGCGGCAAGGCATTGCCTTTCTTGATGGGCGCGTTGACACCAGACTCCAGCACGTCACCCGCGCTGACACCTTTCGGTGCAATGATGTAACGACGCTCGCCATCGGCATACTTCAGCAGTGCAATGTGCGCACTGCGGTTCGGGTCGTGCTCCAAACGCTCAACGGTGGCCGGAATGCCATCTTTGGTGCGTTTGAAGTCGATCAACCGATAGTGATGACGGTGCCCACCGCCCACGTGGCGGGTGGTGATGCGACCGTAGTTGTTACGGCCACCGGACTTGGACTGCTTTTCCAAAAGCGGTGCATAGGCACGGCCTTTGTACAGTTCCTCACCAACGATCTTGACGACGTGGCGACGACCGGCGGATGTGGGTTTGGTCTTGACGATTGCCATTATCCGTACTCCTGCCCTTATTCGGCGCCAGAGAAGTCTTCGAGCGTTTCACCCGCAGCCAGGGTCACATACGCTTTGCGGTAACCCTTACGCAGGCCAACGCCGTGAGCAGTACGCTTAGTTTTACCCTTGACGTTCAGCACCTGAACGCTGCCGACCTTCTTGCCGAACAGTGCTTCAACGGCTTTTTTGATCTCGGGCTTGGTAGCATCGCTTGCCACCTTGAAAACGTACTGGTTGCGCTCGGCTGCCATCGCGGCCTTTTCGGTCACGTGCGGTCCAAGCAGAACCTTGAATACGCGTTCCTGGTTCATGCCAGCTTCTCCTCGAATTTACGCAGGGCGGAGACGGTGACCAGGACCTTATCAAAGGCAACCAGGCTCACCGGATCAGCTGCAGCGACATCCACCACGTCAACGTGGGGAAGGTTGCGTGCGGCCAGATAGAGCGTTTCATCGACTTCTTCAGTGACGATCAACACTTTCTCAAGGTTGAGCTCTTTCAGCTTGGCAGCGACCTGCTTGGTCTTCGGCGCTTCTACGCTGAACTCTTCAACAGCGACCAAGCGCTCTTGACGTACCAGCTCAGACAGGATGGAACGCATCGCCGCGCGGTACATTTTGCGGTTAACTTTCTGGGTGTAGTCCTGTGGACGCGCCGCGAAAGTGACACCGCCGCTGCGCCACAGCGGAGAGCGGATAGTACCGGCACGTGCACGACCGGTACCCTTCTGACGCCACGGCTTCTTACCACCACCACGTACGTCGGAACGGTTCTTTTGAGCGCGCGTGCCCTGACGGCCACCAGCCAAATAGGCGGTAACGACCTGGTGCACCAGCGCCTCGTTGAATTCTTTGCCAAAAGTGGCGTCGGCTACTTCAACGGTACCCGTGCCTGCAGCAAGATTCAGATTCATTGGTAATTATCCCCTTCAGCCAGCTTTCACGGCGCTGCGAACGATAACGTCGCTACCGGTAGCACCCGGCACTGCGCCCTTGATCAGCAGCAGGTTACGCTCGGCGTCGACACGGACGATCTCAAGGCTCTGTACGGTGCAACGGGTGTTACCCATTTGACCGGCCATTTTCTTGCCTTTGAATACACGACCCGGTGTCTGACACATGCCGATAGAACCCGGCGCGCGGTGCGACAGGGAGTTACCATGGCTGTTGTCTTGGGTACGGAAGTTCCAGCGCTTAACAGCACCCTGGAAGCCTTTACCCTTAGAGGTGCCGGTCACATCGATCATTTGACCAGCTTCGAAGAGGGATACGGTGAGTTCGCCACCCACTTCAGGAGCTTCTTCGCCTTCTGCAAGGCGGAATTCCATCAGTGAACGACCAGCCTCAACACCCGCCTTGGCAAACTGACCCGCTTGCGCTTTGGTGAGGTGCTTGGCTTTACGAGAACCTGTAGTCACCTGAACCGCTGCGTAACCGTCAGACTCAATGGTCTTGACGCGTGTTACACGGTTAGGATCAACTTCAATAACGGTCACGGGCACGGATGCGCCATCTTCGGTAAAGACACGGGTCATCCCGGCCTTTTTACCGACTAAACCGATAGTCATACTCAGTCTCCTATAGTGTACGGGGCTATCACCCGCTATGGCTGCCCTTTCCAGAGCATTCCACTAGCACATTGTGTGGCGCCTCACGGCGCGGCGGCTGCTGCTCAAACATGATCGATGAGCGCTGGGCCGCAAAGTGTCTAGTGTATTAGTCGAGCTTGATTTGCACGTCTACGCCAGCGGCGAGATCGAGCTTCATCAGCGCATCAACGGTTTTCTCGGTCGGCTCGACGATATCGAGCACACGCTTGTGAGTACGAATCTCATACTGATCACGCGCATCTTTGTTGACGTGCGGTGAAATCAGGATGGTGTAGCGCTCGCGGTTGGTCGGCAGCGGAATCGGACCACGAACCTGAGCACCAGTACGCTTAGCGGTTTCAACGATCTCCGCTGTGGACTGATCGATCAGGCGATGGTCGAACGCTTTCAACCGAATGCGAATCTTTTGGTTCTGCATTTGCCCTAAACTCCAATGGATGTCGACGGCGCGAGCCGTCTACCCACGCATTCAAAGGATGCGCATTATAGGCACGCCAACAGCACATGTCAAACATTTGCGATTGGTGCGCAGAAAAGGGGGCTCACTAGAGCCCCCTCTTATCATCAAGTAATCAGATTACTTAACGATTTTGGCCACAACGCCAGCACCAACGGTACGACCACCTTCGCGGATCGCGAAGCGCAGACCGTCGTCCATAGCGATCGGAGCGATCAGGGTAACAACCATTTTCACGTTGTCGCCCGGCATGACCATTTCAACGCCTTCCGGCAGTTCACAAGTACCGGTAACGTCAGTGGTACGGAAGTAGAACTGCGGACGGTAGCCTTTGAAGAACGGGGTGTGACGACCACCTTCTTCTTTGGACAGTACGTAGACTTCGGCTTCGAAGACAGTGTGCGGGTTGATGGTGCCCGGCTTCGCCAGTACCTGACCACGCTCAACGTCATCACGCTTAGTACCACGCAGCAGCGCACCAACGTTCTCACCTGCACGACCTTCGTCGAGCAGCTTACGGAACATTTCTACGCCAGTAACGGTGGTTTTGGTGGTGTCGCGGATACCCACGATTTCCACTTCTTCACCAGCTTTAACGATACCGCGCTCTACACGACCGGTAACAACGGTACCACGGCCAGAGATAGAGAATACGTCTTCGATCGGCATCAGGAACGGCTGGTCGATCGCACGCTCCGGCTCGGGGATGTAGTCATCCAGAGCTTTGATCAGGTTAGCTACCGCAGTAGTACCCATGCCGTTCTCGTCTTCACCGTTCAGTGCCATCAGGGCAGAACCAGTGATGATCGGCGTATCGTCACCCGGGAAGTCGTACTCGGACAGAAGTTCACGAACTTCCATTTCGACCAGCTCGAGCAGCTCTTCGTCATCGACCATGTCCGCTTTGTTCAGGAACACGACGATGAACGGAACGCCAACCTGACGAGACAGCAGGATGTGCTCACGCGTCTGCGGCATGGGGCCGTCAGCGGCAGAACATACCAGAATCGCGCCGTCCATCTGGGCAGCACCGGTGATCATGTTCTTGACGTAGTCAGCGTGTCCCGGGCAGTCAACGTGTGCGTAGTGACGCACTTCAGACTGGTATTCAACGTGAGATGTCGCGATGGTGATACCACGCTCACGCTCTTCCGGAGCGTTATCGATGGTATCGAATTCACGCCAGTCGCCGCCGAAAACCTCAGCAGACACGCGGGTCAGGGCCGCTGTCAGAGTCGTTTTACCGTGGTCGACGTGACCGATGGTGCCGACGTTGACGTGCGGTTTGGAACGTTCAAATTTTTCCTTAGCCACTGC
Organism: Halomonas sp. MMH1-48; assembly: GCF_022348105.1. Classification (NCBI taxonomy): domain Bacteria; kingdom Pseudomonadati; phylum Pseudomonadota; class Gammaproteobacteria; order Oceanospirillales; family Halomonadaceae; genus Halomonas; species Halomonas sp. MMH1-48. Next base: position 111,863 of record NZ_JAKRFL010000007.1, on the reverse strand, counting down.
TATAACCTCTTTACGTTAGCTAACGGTTAACCGTTTTGGTTGATGACGGCTTCAACGACGCTGGAGGGCGCCTCCTCGTACTTCGCGAACTCCATAGAGTAGCTCGCACGGCCCTGGGTCTGTGAGCGCAGATCGGTTGCGTAACCGAACATCTCACCCAGTGGCACCGTTGCACGAATGACTTTACCAGAGGAAGAGTCATCCATGCCCTGCACCAGGCCGCGACGACGGTTCAGGTCGCCCATGACGTCACCCATAAACTCTTCGGGGGTCACGACTTCGACCTTCATCACCGGCTCCAGCAGCACGGCCTTGGCCTTCCTGGCACCTTCTTTCACTGCCATAGAAGAAGCAATCTTGAACGCAGTCTCGTTAGAGTCCACGTCATGGTAGGAACCATCGAACAGCGATACTTTGACGTCGATCATCGGGTAACCCGCGATGACACCATTTTGCAGCTGCTCGAAAGCACCTTTCTCAACCGCAGGTACGTATTCCTTCGGAACCACACCACCTACGATCTCAGAGTTGAACTTGAAGAAGATCTCTTCTTCGCCTTCACCCTTCTCTTCTGCAGTCAGCGGCTCGATACGCAGCCACACGTGACCGTACTGACCACGACCACCGGACTGACGTACGAATTTACCTTCCTGCTCGACGCTGCCACGAATCGTTTCACGGTAGGCAACCTGCGGCTTACCGATGTTCGCTTCTACCTTGAACTCGCGACGCATACGGTCAACGATGATGTCCAGGTGCAGCTCGCCCATACCCGAGATGATGGTCTGGCCGGTCTCTTCGTCGGTCTTGACCTGGAAAGAGGGGTCTTCCTGAGCCAGTTTACCCAGCGCAACGCCCATCTTCTCTTGGTCGGCCTTGGATTTCGGCTCAACGGCAACCGAGATGACCGGATCCGGGAACTCCATGCGCTCGAGAATGATTTTGTTATCGATGTCGCACAGAGTGTCACCTGTAGTGACGTCCTTCAGACCGATACAAGCAGCGATGTCGCCTGCGAGTACTTCTTTGATCTCTTCGCGAGAGTTGGCGTGCATCTGAACGATACGACCAACGCGCTCTTTCTTCTGCTTCACGGAGTTGTAGACACCGTCACCAGATTTCAGAACGCCTGAGTAGACGCGAATGAAGGTCAGCGTACCAACGAAGGGGTCGGTGGCGATCTTGAACGCTAGTGCAGCGAACGGAGCGCTATCGTCTGCTTCACGAGTCGCGACGGTGCCGTCTTTGTCGTCCAGCTCACCTTCGATCGCCTTGACTTCTGTCGGCGAAGGCATGTACTCGATAACGCCGTCCAGTACCGCCTGAACACCTTTGTTCTTGAAAGCAGAACCACAGGTAACCAGAACGATCTCGTTAGCCAGCGTGCGAGCGCGCAGACCCGCCTTGATTTCAGCGACGGTTAGCTCGCCTTCTTCAAGGTACTTGTCCATCAGCTCTTCAGAGGCTTCGGCAGCCGCTTCGACCATCTGCTCGCGGTACTCTTCAGCGGTCTCTTGCAGCTCCGCCGGAATGTCCACGAGGTCGAAGTTCATGCCCAGGCTCTCTTCGTCCCACAAGATGGCTTTCATCTCGATCAGGTCGATAACGCCTTTGAAGTCTTCTTCCGTACCCCAGTTGATCTGGATCGGCACAGCGTTGGCACCCAGACGCTCTTTCAGCTGGTTGACAACCATGAAGAAGTCAGCGCCGGTACGGTCCATCTTATTGACGAATACCATACGCGGAACTTCGTATTTGTTGGCCTGACGCCATACGGTCTCGGTCTGCGGCTGAACGCCGGAGGAACCGCACAGCACGACGACCGCGCCATCGAGAACGCGCAGAGAACGCTCGACTTCGATAGTGAAGTCAACGTGCCCAGGCGTATCGATGATGTTGATGCGGTGCTCGTCGAACTGCTTACTCATGCCCTGCCAGAAACAGGTCGTTGCAGCCGAGGTGATAGTGATACCACGCTCCTGCTCCTGCTCCATCCAGTCCATGGTCGCCGCACCGTCATGCACTTCACCCACTTTGTGGGAAAGGCCGGTGTAGAACAGTACGCGCTCGGTCGTTGTGGTTTTACCCGCATCGACGTGTGCCACGATACCGATGTTGCGATAACGCTTAAGTGGAGTCTTGCGTGCCACGGTGAAACTCCCGTTAGTTGGCGATGCTCGTTAATCCAGCGGTGTACTTTTTGCTTATGCCACCGCCGCCATCGACAACGATAGCGGCGGCGTGTTGCAACATGACGAACATCTTTTCAATCACACTACAACTGGCAAAAAGCGACACAAACTTAGAAGCGCCGAGCTTAGAAACGATAGTGAGAGAAGGCCTTGTTGGCTTCTGCCATGCGGTGTACGTCTTCACGCTTCTTAACGGCAGAACCTTTACCTTCAGCGGCATCCAGCATTTCACCTGCCAGACGCTGAACCATCGTTTTTTCACCGCGACGACGCGCAGCGTCTACCAACCAGCGCATTGCCAGCGCTTGACGGCGTGACGGACGAACTTCAACCGGCACCTGATAGGTCGCACCACCTACGCGGCGAGACTTAACTTCAACCATCGGCTGGATGGTTTCCAGCGCTTTGTCGAAGATTTCCAGCGGCTCTTCTTTACTACGCTCGGCAACCTTGTCCAACGCACCGTATACGATGCGCTCAGCTACGGACTTCTTGCCGCTGACCATCAGGTGGTTCATGAACTTCGCCAGACGCTCACTTCCGAACTTGGGATCCGGCAGGATTTCGCGTTTAGCTACAACTCTTCTTCTAGGCATGACAAGCCCTCAATTAAGGATCCTTCAGGTAAACCCGGGACTCACGTCGCTCGTTGCGCCGCCCGACCTTACTCTTATCAGACCGATATATTCGTGTGAAAGGTAACGCCGCAGCCCTTGATGCTGCGATAAGACGTCTTAGGACTTCGGACGCTTAGTACCGTACTTAGAACGACCCTGCTTACGGTTCTGAACGCCAGAGGTGTCCAGGGCGCCACGAACGGTGTGATAACGCACACCGGGCAAATCCTTTACACGACCGCCACGGATCAGAACAACAGAGTGTTCTTGCAGGTTGTGACCTTCACCACCGATGTAAGAAGAGACTTCAAAACCGTTGGTCAGGCGCACACGGCAAACCTTACGCAGCGCCGAGTTCGGTTTCTTCGGGGTGGTGGTGTAAACGCGCGTACAAACGCCGCGCTTTTGCGGGCATGCCTGAAGCGCAGGCACGTCACTTTTAGTGACGGGGCGCTTGCGCGGCTTGCGCACTAGCTGATTAATCGTTGCCATGGTGTTTAGCTGACTCCAATGGTTGCCTTAGCCTTTAACAAGTACCTTCAGCGGATGCGGGCGCACCCGCCCCACTGTTAAAGGCTGCGCATTCTAAAGGCTGACCCCAGGTGGCGTCAAGTCTTGCCGACGTATTCGCCGACAAGACCCTGCTCTTTGGGCCAGCTACTCGTGTTGCTCGTTGTCTACCGTTGGTTACAGATCGTCGTCTGAATCCAGGGCGGTCAACTGAGCGCCAAGCTCCTGCTCTACCTCGGTGGCCGAGGGATTGAACAGACGCTCTACGTCTTCGCGCTTGCGACGACGCTCTGCGTGATGGGTCAGACCGGTACCTGCCGGAATCAGACGTCCAACCACCACGTTTTCTTTCAGGCCGCGCAGGTAGTCGCGCTTGCCGGTTACCGCTGCTTCGGTCAGTACGCGGGTCGTTTCCTGGAACGACGCGGCAGAGATGAACGACTCAGTGGCCAAGCTGGCCTTGGTGATACCCAGCAGCAAGCGCTGATACTTGGCCGGGAACTTGCCTTCTTTCTCCAGACGCTCGTTCTGCTCCAGCACGCGCACCAGTTCTGCCTGGTCACCGGTAATGAAGTCAGAGTCGCCGGAATCGGTGATCTCCACCTTGCGCAGCATCTGACGCACGATGACTTCAATGTGCTTGTCGTTGATGCCTACGCCCTGCAGACGATAAACGTCCTGTACTTCGGCGGTGATGTACTTGGCCAGCTCTGCGACACCCAGCAGACGCAGGATATCGTGCGGGTTGCTTGGGCCATCGGAGATCACCTCCCCCTTCTCGACCGTCTCGCCTTCGAACACGGCGATTTGACGCCATTTCGGGATCAGCGCCTCGAACGGATCGCCAGACTCAGGCGTAATCGTCAAACGACGCTTACCTTTGGTCTCTTTACCGAAGCTCACCACACCGCTGATTTCCGCCAAAATAGCGGACTCTTTGGGTTTACGTGCTTCGAACAAGTCAGCCACGCGGGGCAGACCACCGGTGATGTCCTTGTTACCCGACGCCTCGACCGGGATACGCGCAACGACCTCACCTACACCGATGGTCGCACCGTCGTCCACCGAGATGATGGAGTTACCCGGTAGCAGGTATTGAACCGGCGTATTGGAACCGGACACGGATACGTACTCACCAGCGGCATCTTTCAGCATCACCATCGGGCGCTTGTCACGACCCGCCATTGGGCGTGCGGCCGACTCGATCACTTCGATGGACGACAGACCGGTCATCTCATCGACACTGCGGTGCATGGTGACACCTTCATCGAGGTCGATGAATTGCGCCTTACCTTCCACTTCCGCAATGATCGGATGGGTGTGCGGATCCCACTTGGCTACGACAGCACCGGCATCGACCACGTCGCCATCGCGCACGGAGAGCTCGGCACCATAGGGCAGCTTGTAGTACTCACGCTCACGACCGTGATCGTCGGCAACCGCCAAGGCGCTCGAACGAGAGACCACGACCAGTTTGCCGTCGGCACGCTCAACGTGCTTGATGTTATGCAGGCGCACTTTACCGCCGTGCTTGACCTGAACGCTGTCGACCGCAGACGAACGCGATGCTGCACCACCGATGTGGAACGTACGCATGGTCAGCTGGGTACCCGGCTCACCGATCGACTGTGCGGCGATGACACCGACGGACTCACCGATGTTGACCTGGTGGCCACGGGCAAGGTCACGTCCGTAACAGGCGGAACACACGCCGTGAGCGGTATCACAGGTAATCGTGGAGCGTACGACGATTTCGTCAACGCCCATGGTGTCCAGCGAGGCACACCACTTCTCGTCGAGCAGCGTATTACGCGGAATCAGTACTTCTTCGGTACTCGGATCGACCACGTCCTGCGCGACGACACGACCCAGTACGCGCTGAGACAGCGGTACGATGATATCGCCACCCTCGATGATCGGGTGCAGCGTCAGGCCGTTTTCGGTGCCACAGTCAGTCTCGGTAATCACCAAGTCCTGAGCAACGTCTACCAGACGACGAGTCAGATAACCGGAGTTGGCCGTTTTCAGTGCCGTATCCGCCAGACCTTTACGTGCGCCGTGGGTCGAGATGAAGTACTGAAGTACGTTCAGACCTTCACGGAAGTTGGCCACGATCGGCGTTTCGATGATCGAGCCATCCGGCTTGGCCATCAGGCCACGCATACCCGCCAACTGACGGATCTGAGCGGCACTACCACGAGCACCGGAGTCGGCCATGATGAAGACGCTGTTGAACGAGTCTTGCTCGACGTCGTTACCATCACGATCAACGACCGTCTCTTTCGAGATACCCACCATCATCGCCTTGGCAACTTTATCGTTCGCCTTGGACCAGATATCGATAACTTTGTTGTACTTCTCGCCTGCGGTTACCAGGCCAGAGGAGAACTGGTCTTCGATCTCTTTGACTTCTGCTTCAGCGGCATCAACGATCTCGGTCTTGGCATCGGGGATAACGAAGTCGTTAACACCGATCGAGGCACCGGACCAGGTCGCCAGACGGAAGCCGGTGTACATCAGCTGGTCAGCGAAGATGACAGTGGGCTTCAGCCCCGCACGACGGTATACCTCGTTGATAAGGCTGGAAATCGCCTTCTTCTTCATCGGCTGATCGATCAGCGCGAACGGAACGCCTTCCGGCAGAATGCGGAACAGCAGCGCACGACCGACGGTGGTGTCGTAAAGACGGCGGTGCTCGGAGCGCTCGCCAGTCTCTTCGTCGACGTCCACTTCGTCCAGACGCACCTTGACGCGGGCATGCAGCGACACGGACTGTGTGCCGAAGGCGCGCTCTACCTCATTGAGGTCGGAGAACACCATGCCTTCGCCCTTGGCGTTGATCTTTTCGCGGGTCATGTAATACAGACCCAGAACAACGTCCTGCGACGGTACGATGATCGGCTCGCCGTTGGCCGGGGACAGCACGTTGTTGGTCGCCATCATCAGCGCGCGGGCTTCGAGCTGGGCTTCCAGCGTCAGCGGTACGTGAACCGCCATCTGGTCACCGTCGAAGTCAGCGTTGTAGGCCGCACAGACGAGCGGGTGCAGCTGAATCGCCTTACCTTCGATCAGCAGCGGCTCGAACGCCTGGATACCCAGACGGTGCAGCGTCGGCGCGCGGTTGAGCAGTACCGGGTGTTCGCGAATGACGTCGGCCAGGATGTCCCATACTTCCGGCAGCTCGCGCTCGACCATCTTCTTCGCGGCTTTGATCGTGGACGCATGGCCCAGCGACTGCAGCTTGGAGTAGATGAACGGCTTGAACAGCTCGAGCGCCATTTTCTTCGGCAGACCGCACTGGTGCAGACGCAGGGTCGGGCCCACGGTGATCACCGAACGGCCGGAGTAGTCGACGCGCTTACCCAGCAGGTTCTGACGGAAACGCCCCTGCTTACCCTTGATCATGTCGGCCAAGGATTTCAGCGGACGCTTGTTGGAACCCGTGATGGCACGGCCGCGGCGGCCGTTATCCAGCAGTGCGTCGACCGCTTCCTGCAGCATACGCTTCTCGTTACGCACGATGATGTCGGGCGCATTGAGGTCGAGCAGACGCTTCAAACGGTTGTTACGGTTGATCACACGACGGTAGAGGTCGTTGAGATCCGAGGTCGCGAAACGGCCACCGTCTAGCGGCACCAGCGGACGCAGGTCCGGCGGTAGTACGGGCAGCACTTCCATGACCATCCACGCCGGCGCATTGCCGGAGTGGTAGAACGCTTCCAGCAGCTTCAAGCGCTTGGAGAGCTTCTTGATCTTGGTTTCAGAGTTGGTCTGCGGAATCTCTTCACGCAGCGTGTTGATCTCTTCTTCCAGATCGATGTCTTTGAGCAGCTCCTGAACGGCTTCGGCCCCCATACGGGCGTCGAAGTCGTCGCCGAACTCTTCCAAGGCTTCGAAGTACTGCTCGTCGTTGAGCAGCTGACCACGCTCCAGCGTGGTCATGCCGGGGTCGATGACCACGAAGCTTTCGAAATAGAGCACGCGCTCGATATCACGCAGCGTCATATCGAGGAACATGCCGATACGCGACGGCAGGGATTTCAAAAACCAAATGTGAGCCACCGGCGATGCCAGTTCGATGTGACCCATGCGCTCACGGCGCACGGCCGCCTTGGTGACTTCGACACCACACTTCTCACAGATGATACCGCGGTGCTTCATGCGCTTATATTTGCCGCACAAGCACTCGTAGTCTTTGACCGGGCCGAAAATCTTGGCACAGAACAGACCATCCCGTTCCGGTTTAAAGGTACGGTAGTTGATGGTCTCAGGCTTCTTCACCTCGCCGAAGGACCAGGAGCGAATCATGTCCGGCGACGCCAGGGTAATCTTGATCGCGTCAAACTCTTCGGACTGAGATTGCGATTTGAGTACTTTCACCAAATCTTTCATGGGACGGCTCCTAGCTCTCTAACTCGATATCGATGCCCAGCGAGCGGATTTCCTTCACGAGTACGTTGAAGGATTCCGGCATGCCTGCCTGCATGGTGTGGTCGCCATCCACGATGTTCTTGTACATCTTGGTGCGGCCTTCGACGTCGTCCGACTTGACGGTGAGCATCTCTTGCAGCGTGTACGCGGCGCCATAGGCTTCCAGCGCCCACACTTCCATCTCACCAAAGCGCTGACCACCGAACTGCGCCTTACCACCCAGCGGCTGCTGCGTAACAAGCGAGTAAGAACCGGTAGAACGCGCGTGCATCTTGTCGTCTACCAAGTGGTTGAGCTTCAGCATGTACATGTAGCCAACGGTCACCGGGCGGTCAAACGCATCGCCGGTACGGCCATCGTACAGCGTCATTTGGCCCGACTCCGGAATGTCCGCCAGCTTCAGCAGGTGCTTGATTTCGTGCTCTTTGGCACCGTCGAACACCGGCGTGGCCATGGGCACACCGCCCTTTAGGTTCTTCGCCAGCGCGATGACTTCGTCATCGGTCAAGGAGTCGATATCCTCGACGCGAGTACCCGGCGTGTTATACACCTGACCCAGGAAGTCACGAATTTCTGCGACTTGCTGACCGCGGGCGTCGCGCAGCATGGCGTCGATTTTGACACCCAAGCCGCGTGCCGCCATACCCAGGTGGGTTTCCAGAATCTGACCGACGTTCATACGCGACGGTACACCCAGCGGGTTCAGTACCACGTCCACCGGCTCGCCCTTCTCGTCGAACGGCATGTCTTCGATGGGCATGATCGCAGAGATAACACCTTTGTTACCGTGGCGACCGGCCATCTTGTCACCGGGCTGAATACGACGCTTGACCGCCATATAGACCTTGACGATTTTCAGCACGCCCGGCGCGAGGTCATCGCCCTGGGTCAGCTTGCGCTTCTTGTCTTCGAAACGCTCGTCCATCTCTTTCCGACGGTTTTCGAGCTGTTCGTCGGCCTGGGCCAGCAGTTCGTTGTACGACTCGTCCTGCATACGCAACTTGAACCACTGCTGACGGGGCAGTTCGTCCAGGTACGCGTCGTCCAGCACGTCGCCTTTCTTCAGCTGCGGTCCACCGTTGACGGCTTGACCGGCCAGCGTACGCTTCAGACGCTCGAAGGTGGCATCTTCGGCGATGCGGTAGGTCTCTTGAAGATCCTTACGCACTTCGTCCAGCTGCATCTGCTCGATGGAGAGTGCACGGGAGTCTTTTTCGACGCCGTCACGGGTGAAGACCTGAACGTCGATGACCGTCCCTTTCATGCCGGTAGGAGCACGCAGAGAGGTATCTTTTACGTCAGACGCCTTCTCACCGAAGATGGCGCGCAGCAGCTTCTCTTCGGGCGTCAGCTGGGTTTCGCCTTTGGGCGTGACCTTACCGACCAGAATATCGCCGGGGCCGACTTCGGCACCGATGTAAACAACGCCCGCTTCGTCCAATTTACCCAGCGCCGATTCACCGACGTTGGGAATATCGGAGGTGATCTCTTCCGGCCCCAACTTGGTGTCGCGGGACACACAGGTCAGCTCCTGGATGTGGATCGTGGTGAAACGGTCTTCTTGAACCACACGCTCGGACAGGAGGATGGAGTCCTCGAAGTTGTAGCCGTTCCAGGGCATGAACGCGATACGCATGTTCTGGCCAAGCGCGAGGTCACCCATGTCGACGGACGGACCGTCGGCGAGGATGTCACCACGCGCCACGTTGTCACCAGGGCGCACGATGGGGCGCTGGTTCATGCAGGTGTTCTGGTTGGAACGGGTGTACTTGGTCAGGTTGTAGATGTCGACACCGGCTTCACCGCCGATGATCTCGTCTTCGTTGACCCGCACCACGACACGACGCGCGTCGACGGAGTCAATGACGCCGCCGCGGCGTGCCACGGCACAAACGCCGGAGTCACGGGCCACGAAGCGCTCCATGCCAGTACCTACTAGCGGCTTGTCGGCGCGCAGGGTCGGAACGGCCTGACGCTGCATGTTCGCCCCCATCAAGGCGCGGTTGGCATCATCGTGCTCGAGGAACGGGATCAGCGCGGCGGCCACGGAGACGACCTGACGCGGAGACACGTCCATCAGCGTCACCTGTTCAGGACGCATGAAGGTCGTCTCGCCACGGTGACGCACCTGCACCAAGTCATCGCTCAGCTTGCCAGACTCATCTACGGCAGCAGAGGCCTGGGCGATAACGAAATCGCCCTCCTCGATGGCAGAGAGATGCACCACGTCATCGGTCACCTGGCTATTGACGACCTTACGGTAAGGCGTCTCCAGGAAGCCGTAGCTATTGGTGTGGCTGTACGTCGCCAGCGAGTTGATCAGACCAATGTTCGGGCCTTCCGGCGTCTCGATCGGGCACAGACGGCCATAGTGCGTGGCGTGTACGTCGCGCACTTCGAAGCCTGCACGCTCACGGGTTAGACCACCCGGGCCGAGTGCCGACACACGACGCTTGTGGGTCACCTCGGAGAGCGGGTTGTTCTGGTCCATGAACTGAGACAGCTGACTGGAGCCGAAGAACTCTTTCACCGCCGCCGCAACCGGCTTGGCGTTGATCAGGTCTTGCGGCATCAGGCCTTCGCTTTCCGCCATGGAAAGGCGCTCTTTCACCGCACGCTCGACGCGCACCAGACCGACGCGGAACTGGTTCTCGGCCATTTCGCCCACGCAGCGAATACGACGGTTACCCAGGTGATCGATATCGTCCACGTCGCCGAAGCCGTTACGGATATTGATCAGCTCACGCAGGACATCGAGGATGTCTTTACGATCCAATACGCCAGAGCCCGTGTCGGATTCACGGCGCAGGCGACGGTTGAACTTCATCCGGCCAACGCCCGACAGGTCGTAGCGGTCTTCGGTGAAGAACAGGTTGTGGAACAGCGTCTCGGCAGCCTCTTTGGTGGGCGGCTCGCCGGGGCGCATCATGCGGTAAATCTCGACCAGCGCTTCCAACTGAGAGCCGGTGGTATCCAGCTTCAGAGTGTCGGAAATGAACGAACCGCAGTCGAGGTCGTTGGTGTAGAGGGTTTCGATATGCGTGATACCGCCCTGCGCCATACGCTCGAGGACTTCCGGAGTGATTTCCGTGTTACACGGGCAGATCAGCTCACCGGTTTTGGTATCGATTTGGTCTTTGGCCAGCGTTTTGCCGAACAGGTACTCCATCGGCACTTCCAGACGCTCAAGGCCGGCTTTTTCAAGCTGACGAATGTGCTTCTGAATGATCCGACGGCCCTCTTCGACGATGACGCCGCCTTCGCCATCTTTGATGTCGAACGTGGCCGTTTCACCGCGCAGACGTGACGGTACCAGCTCCACCGAGAAACCGCTCTTCTCGATGTGGAACTTGCTGGTTTCGAAGAATTCGTCGAGGATCTCTTCGGTGCTCATGCCCAGCGCACGCATCAATACCGAGGCCGGCAGTTTGCGGCGGCGGTCGATACGTACGAAGACGTTGTCTTTCGGGTCGAACTCGAAGTCGAGCCAAGAGCCACGGTAAGGAATCACGCGAGCAGAGTAGAGCAACTTCCCTGAGGAGTGGCTCTTGCCTTTGTCGTGATCGAAGAACACACCGGGCGAACGGTGGAGCTGAGAAACGATAACCCGCTCAGTACCGTTGATGACGAAGGTACCGTTCTCGGTCATCAGGGGGATCTCCCCCATGTAGACTTCCTGCTCTTTGATGTCTTTGATGGCCTTGTTCGAAGAGTCGCGATCGTAGATGATCAAGCGAACCTTGACACGCAGCGGAGCGGAATAGGTCACGCCACGCAGCTGACACTCTTTGACATCGAACGCTGGCGTACCGAAACGGTAGCTCACGTACTCCAGGGCCGCATTGCCTGAGAAGCTCTCGATCGGGAACACGGACTTGAACGCCGCGTGCAGGCCAACCTCGTGGCGCTCGTCGGGCGAACGATCCTGCTGGAGAAAGTCGTAGTAGGAATCAAGCTGGATGGCCAGCAAGTAAGGCACATCCATCACTTGGGGCAGTTTGCCGAAATCCTTGCGGATGCGTTTTTTCTCAGTATATGAGTAAGCCATCTGTATTCCCCAGCTTGTTCACCATGGGTGACCGATGCGTGGTCATCTGCCCCGCGGGCGTTTCAGACGCAGACAGCAAGCTCCTAAATCGGTAGCTCGCCGTCAAAAATCTTGATAGATAACAGTGTTACAGTAGTGCTGTTCGCGCTTTGCTGTCGCTTGCCAACATCACTCGCGCTTCACAACTGACGCGTCACAACAACGTACGCTTCACAACAACGGTCTTACTGTTTTGCTGCTTTTTACCGCAGCGCTTCTGCTGTTGCCTTGCAGCATATTACAACAGAAAAAGGCCGGCAGCGGGATAGCCCGCCGCCAGCCGTGGAAGCTTACGCAGCGCGTAAAGCCATCAGCACAAGGATTACTTGAGCTCGACGGTTGCGCCCGCTTCTTCCAGCTTCTTCTTAGCGGCTTCAGCGTCTTCTTTAGACATGGCTTCTTTGATGGTCGCCGGCGCGCCGTCAACGGCACCCTTGGCTTCTTTCAGGCCAAGACCGGTGATTTCACGAACGGCTTTGATGACGTTAACTTTCTTGTCACCAGCAGATGCCAGCACCAGGTCAAATTCAGTCTGCTCTTCAGCAGCTGCTTCGCCGCCAGCAGCCGGACCAGCCATCACGGCCGCCGCTGCAGAAACGCCGAACTTCTCTTCCATCGCTTCGATCAGCTCGACAACTTCCATGACGGACATGTCGGCTACAGCATTGATGATATCGTCTTTGGTCAGTGCCATTGTTTCATTCCTAACTTTGCGGGAGTCTCGGTCGACCGAGAACTCAGGGTTCATTGCTTGGTTCAGGCAACGCTACGACTCGATCGTTCACGCCGCCTGCAAGAAACGCTGCTTAGGCAGCTTCGGCTTCTTGCTTTTGGTCGCGCAGTGCGGCCAGAGTACGAACCAGCTTGCCAGCGGAGGCTTCTTTCATGACCGACATCAACTTGGCAATCGCCTCGTCGTAGGTCGGCAGGGTTGCTAGACGATCGATGTCAGCAGCCGGAATCAGCTCACCTTCGTAGGCCAACGCTTTGACTTCGAAGTTCTTCTCGTCTTTGGCGAAATCCTTGAACAGACGAGCGGCAGCGCCCGGATGCTCAGTAGAGAAAGCCAGCAGAGTAGGACCAACAAAGCTCTCGTTCAGGCACTCCCACTGAGTGCCTTCGAGTGCGCGGCGAGCCAGCGTGTTACGAACAACGCGAAGCTCTACACCGTTCTCGCGGGCCTGCTTACGCAGATCGGTCATTTTGCTGACCGTAACGCCACGAGAATCGGCAACTACGACGGAGAGTGCGCCCTTGGCCGCTTCACTGACCTCGGCAACAATCGCTTTCTTGCCTTCAAGTGCTAGTGGCACAGTGATCACTCCTTCGTGCCGGAACCCATCAAGGCTCCGGTGGTTACCATCTCTTCCAAGGCATACTGCTGGCCTTGGAAGCCTTGGGGGATGGTGCTCACCAGAAAGCGGCTTGCGAAAAGCGTTAACCAACTGGCGGCCACACCATCTGCGCAGGCGCTCTAGGGCGATTAAGCCGCCCCGTCTCAAAAGACGAGGCGGCACCTGCGGTCTTTGACGGCGCCTCGCTCGACTGACTGCCTAGCGAGGGACCGCAAAGTTCTTGCTCGGTACTTACTAAAACCTGCCGACGACTCGCTTATACCAGCGCAGAGTGGTCGATGGTCAAACCCGGGCCCATGGTAGTGGACAGGGTAATTTTCTTAAAGTAGATGCCTTTGGAAGAGCTCGGCTTGAGCTTCTTCAGGTCAGCTACCAGTGCTTCCAAGTTGCCCTGAACGGACGCCGCGTCAAAATCCACTTTACCTAGGGTCGTGTGGATGATGCCGTTCTTATCGGTACGGAAACGCACCTGACCCGCTTTGGCATTCTTGACCGCCGTCGCCACGTCAGGCGTCACGGTGCCTACTTTCGGGTTCGGCATCAGGCCACGCGGACCAAGAATTTGGCCCAACTGGCCGACAACGCGCATCGCATCCGGAGAGGCGATGACCACGTCGAAGTCCATTTGGCCTTTTTTGACTTGCTCAGCCAGATCGTCCATACCCACGATGTCAGCACCGGCTTCTTTAGCCGCATCAGCATTGGCACCTTGGGTGAAGACGGCTACGCGAACGTCTTTACCAGTACCGTTAGGCATGACGGTAGCGCCACGTACGACCTGATCGGATTTACGCGGATCAACACCCAGGTTGATCGCCACATCCAGAGACTCTTTGAACTTGACAGTCGACAGCTCGGAAAGTAGCGCAACGGCTTCTTCCAGAGAGTACGCTTTGTTCGGGTCTACTTTCTCGCGGATGACTTTCGCGCGCTTAGACAATTTAGCCATGATCAGAGACCCTCCACGTTTAAGCCCATGCTACGAGCGCTACCAGCGATGGTGCGCACCGCGGCGTCGAGATCAGCAGCCGTCATATCCGGCTCTTTGGTCTTGGCGATCTCTTCGAGCTGCTCGCGAGTCACGGTACCGACTTTCTTCTTGTTCGGCTCACCAGAACCGGACTTGATGCCAGCCGCTTTCTTGAGCAGAACAGCCGCAGGCGGTGTTTTGGTGACGAACGTGAAGCTACGGTCAGAGTAGACAGTGATCACGACAGGCGTCGGCAGGCCCGGCTCAATTTCTTGAGTCGCAGCGTTGAACGCCTTACAGAATTCCATGATGTTCACGCCATGCTGACCCAGCGCGGGGCCTACGGGCGGACTCGGGTTGGCTTTACCTGCAGCAACCTGCAGCTTGATATAAGCCTGTACTTTCTTGGCCATGGTAAATACTCCAGTTGGGTGATAGCGCCTGACGGCTCCCCGGTACGCGTAAAGCAGCGCTGGGCTGCTTTACATGAATCCAGACTGGCGCGCATAGGACACCAGCCTGCAACATTTTGAGATTACTCTTTTTCTACCTGCGAGAACTCGAGCTCAACAGGCGTTGCACGCCCAAAGATCAGCACGCTGACCTGCAGGCGGCTCTTGTCGTAGTTCACCTCTTCAACGACACCGTTGAAGTCAGCAAACGGACCATCGATGACACGAACGGACTGACCCGGCTCGAACATGGTTTTGGGTCGCGGCTTGTCGGTGCCGTCTTTCACACGACGCAGAATGGCTTCCGCCTCGCGACTGGTAATCGCGGCGGGCTTCTCTTTGGTGCCGCCAATGAACCCCATGACACGCGGCGTTTCATTCACCAGGTGCCAAGTTTCATCCACCATTTCCATCTCGACTAACACGTAGCCCGGATAGAACTTGCGCTCACTCTTGCGGCGCTTACCGTCACGCATCTCAACCACTTCTTCCGTCGGCACCAGGATCTCGCCAAAGCGATCTTCCATGCCGTACATCTTCACACGCTCGATAAGCGAGCGCATGACATGCTTTTCGAAGCCGGAATAAGCGTGGACGACGTACCAACGTTTGGACATGAAAACTCCTAACCAATGACGCCGGACATCGCCCAGCCAAGAAGAGTATCGATCAACCACAGCATCAGACCCACCACCAGCACAGCCACTAGCACGATCGCCGTGGTTTGGATGGTTTCAGGACGGGTCGGCCATACAACGCGCTGAATCTCTTTCTTGGCGCTGATGGCAAGCTCAACCAAGTCACGGCCTTTGGTGGTTGTTAAGGCGATCAAACCCGCAAGCGCACACAACACCACCACACCTAAGACGCGGTAGAGCAGGCCAACATCGGTGAAATAGGTATTACCAACGACTGCAACGACAAGCAGCGCCACAACCGCCGCCCACTTGAGCCCGTCATGGCGCGTCTGTTGCACCTCTTCGCCATGTTTTACGGAACTAGGCTTCATAAAAACGAGACTCCCAAGGGTGCAGCGAGCGACAAAGGAATTCTAGAAAAAGACATACCAACCTGGGGAAGGCTGGCAGGCCAGGAGGGAATCGAACCCCCAACCTGCGGTTTTGGAGACCGCTGCTCTGCCAATTGAGCTACTGGCCTGTATCGTCACGTGCGCAAGCAAACGCCTACGCAACAGCGGGCGCCATGATAGCGGAGAAACCCCCACCTGACAACCCTTACTTTTACCCTCCACCCAATGGGAGAGCACAGACAAAAAAAGCGAGCTTCGCTCGCTTTTTTTGCAATATGGAGCTCATGGACGGAATTGAACCGTCGACCTCACCCTTACCAAGGGTGTGCTCTACCCCTGAGCTACATGAGCCAAACACATCAAACTGGAGCGGGCGGCGGGAATCGAACCCGCACCATCAGCTTGGAAGGCTGAGGTTCTACCATTGAACTACGCCCGCCGAACTTGCCTGTAGAATGACAATCCGTTGCACGAGAAACAGTAGCTAATGCCCGCTTACCGGCTTTTCATTCCCAAACGCTGAACAACTCAGCGCTCGATCAATCTGGTGGAGAGGGAAGGATTCGAACCTTCGAAGCTTTCGCGGCAGATTTACAGTCTGCTCCCTTTGGCCACTCGGGAACCTCTCCAGCTGTGGCGGCACATTATGCCAGCCTCCAAAACGGTGTCAAGCCTGCAAACCCTTTATTTATCAAAGCTTGCTGGAAGCAGCACTTTCAAAGCACGGCATCCGCTCTGGAACGCGCTGCATTCTGTCAAAGCAGCATGGAGAATGCAAGGCCTGCACGAATTTTTTCTAATGATACCGGCTCTGGCACTCGCGGCGCGCCCGACAACTTTCCAGCACGTTCGGCAAACGTGAGCGGATAGCAGGCCTCCAACCCACCATAGACCATGTCGGGCCACACCGCGTGAGGCACTTGCACGCCACGGGATACCACACGGGCATCGCCGCCGGTCAGCAGCACCGGTAGTGTCACCCCCTGCTGATCGCATACTTCACTGTAAATGCGGTTGATGGCGCTAACGGCGGCCATGTAAATACCATGGTTCACCGCATCCACCGTGCGCCTTCCCGGCTCTAGTAGCGCATCGGCTTCGCTTTCCGGATCGATGGCGACATTGCGTGTTCCCAGCTTCAGGCTCTCTTTCATCAGCCGCAGCCCTGGGATGATAAAACCACCTAGATGCATACCGCCCGGTAATACGAAGTCGATGGTAATGGCACTCCCGCAATCCACCGCGCAGCACCCCCCCGCCAGCTGGTAGCCTGCCAGCGCCCCCATCCAGCGGTCGACGCCGAGTCGCCCCGGCTCTTCATATCCGTTGACGACACCGAGCGCCTCTGACGTCGAGCGAGCCACGTACACATGGCGCACCTGGCGCCGCAGCAGCGCGACGGTCTCTTCAAGCACGGCCGTCCTGGCCACGCTGGAGATACGTACCGCTTCCACGACGTCCAAATCGGGAATGTCTGCCCCGGGACGCCACTCCTCTCGCGTCCACACGGCGCCTCGCGAACGGATCTCGCTGCTCTCGGCATCCTTGAGCCGCCACTTCGACAGCGTGTTGCCGATATCCAAATCCAAAATCATAGGCGCCTACGTACGCTAATCTCACCGCCGACCAGGCGTCGCGAGTAACCATTTTCAGTAACCCATAGGTTACCACTTTCATCGACATCCCCGGCGACGGCATCGCTGGTACGCTCGCCTTGAATCACACGGATGGGCAGGCCTGCGTAGGCATGCCGCTGATTCCAGGCATTCAACCAGGGAGCAAACCCGCGGGTTTCGAACCCTGCCAGCATGTTCAAAAGCCCTGCTACCATGTCTGCCGCTAGCTGATTACGCGAAATGCCCGGCTGCGCATCGAACAGCGCCGCCACCGGCTGGTCGATCGTGGCGCGCAAGCTATCTGGCAATGACAGATTCATGCCCATGCCGATGACCACTTCGCAGGGGCCAGCCGCGTCGCCGGTCACCTCGATCAAAATACCGGCCAGCTTACCGAGTTCACCACCCTGCTCGGCCAGCAGCACATCGTTGGGCCACTTCAACTTGGGCGACACACCATAACGTTCGAGCACTTGGGAGACCACCACACCGACGGCCAGACTAAGCCCCTCCAGCGCATTGATGCCGGACTCGAAGCGCCACCCCATCGACACCATTAGGCTCTGCCCCCAGGGAGTCGACCACACTCGCCCCCGGCGACCACGCCCAGCCGTTTGCAGCTCGACGAAGCAGACCTCGCCATGCCCCGCCCCTTGCGAAAAGCGTTCGCGCAGATATTCGTTACTGGACGGCAGCTGATCTTCGACGAATAGCCGTGTCAGCAAATGGCGGGCATCGGCGGGCAGCCGTTCGACGATCTTGGCGCCCTCCAGCGGTTCTAACGGGTAGGCGAGCCGGTAGCCGCGCCCTTTGACGGCCACCAGCTCGACACCCAGCACCTCTAATTTTTTTAGTTGTTTCCACACGGCGGCTCGGGAAACGCCCAGCGCTTCGCCTAATTGTTCACCGGAATGAACCTCGCCATCGCTTAACAAACGCATCAGGTTACCGATGGTCATGTGCTTGCCCCAACTGGGAAAACGCCTATCTTAACGGAAGCGTCACAACAGCGAAAACTGCCGCGTTTAGGTTATTGACTTGCTGCTTTGTTTAAGACAGCGCTGGTAGTAGACCATCCCCAGACCCTATAATGCCGCCCTATTTTTCCAGCAGGATCGCGTCGTGATCGAGAATCTTCGCAACATTGCCATCATCGCCCACGTAGACCACGGTAAAACTACCTTGGTAGACAAACTGTTAAGCCAGTCCGGAACGCTCGACCGCAAGGCCGAAGGCCAAGAGCGCATCATGGACTCGAATGACCAGGAAAAGGAGCGCGGTATTACCATCCTGGCCAAAAACACCGCTATTCAGTGGCAGGATGGTAATGGCAAGGGTTACCACATCAACATCGTCGACACGCCTGGGCACGCCGACTTCGGTGGTGAAGTCGAGCGCGTCATGTCCATGGTGGACTCGGTACTGCTACTGGTCGACGCCGTTGACGGCCCGATGCCGCAGACCCGCTTCGTGACCCAAAAAGCGTTCTCCCAGGGCCTGAAGCCGATCGTCGTCGTCAACAAGATCGACCGTCCTGGCGCGCGCCCCGACTGGGTCATCGATCAAATTTTCGATCTATTCGACAACCTCGGCGCCACCGACGAGCAGCTCGACTTCCCGATCATCTACTGCTCGGCGTTGAACGGTATTGCCGGCATGGATCCGGAAGAGCTGGCCGACAACATGGACCCGATGTTCCAAGCCATCGTGGACATCGTCGAGCCGCCGAAGGTCGAAGTCGACGGCCCCTTCCAGATGCAGATCTCAGCGCTGGACTACAACAGCTACGTCGGCGTCATCGGCCTGGGCCGCATCACTCGCGGCAGCGTCAAGCCGAACCAGCAAATCAGCGTGATCACTAAAGAAGGCAAGACCCGTAAGGGTAAGGTCGGCCAGGTGATGACCCATATGGGCCTCGAGCGAGTGCAGACCGATGAAGCCACCGCTGGCGATATCGTCTGCATCACCGGCATCGAAGATCTAGCGATCTCCGACACGCTGTGCGACGTGAATAATGTCGAAGCGCTGCCGCCGCTGACCGTCGATGAGCCGACCGTCTCCATGACGTTCCAGGTCAACGACTCGCCGTTTGCCGGTAAAGACGGCAAGTTCGTTACCAGCCGCAATATCAAGGATCGTCTGGATCAAGAACTGATCCACAACGTGGCGCTGCGCGTCGAGCAGGGCGAAACCCCCGAGAAGTTCAAAGTCTCTGGCCGTGGCGAGTTGCACCTGTCGGTATTGATCGAAACCATGCGCCGTGAAGGCTTCGAGCTGGCCGTTGGCCGTCCGGAGGTCATCATCAAAGAGATCGACGGCGTCAAGCAGGAGCCCTACGAAGAAGTCATCATCGACTGTGAAGAGCAGCACCAAGGCTCGATCATGGAAGAGCTCGGCTACCGCAAGGGCGAAATGACCAACATGAACCCGGACGGTAAAGGCCGTGTTCGTCTGGACTTCATCATACCCGCCCGTGGTTTGATCGGTTTCCGCGGCCAGTTCCTGACCCTGACGTCTGGTACCGGCATTCTAACCAGCCGCTTTGACCACTACGGCCCGCTAAAGCCCGACGCCGCCATCGAGCGTCGTAATGGCGTCATGGTCTCCATGGTCGACGGCAAAGCGCTGGCCTACGCGCTTTACACGCTGCAAGAGCGTGGCAAGCTGATCGTCGACCACGGCACCGAGGTGTACGAAGGTATGCTGATCGGTATCCATAGCCGTGCCAACGACCTAGTGGTCAACCCCACCAAAGGTAAGAAGCTGGATAACATGCGCGCCTCGGGCAACGACGAGAACATCGTACTGACCCCGCCAGTGAAGTTCACTCTGGAGCAAGCCATCGAATTCCTCGATTCCGATGAACTGGTCGAAGTAACGCCGAGCTTTATCCGCCTACGTAAGAAACTGCTCAAAGAGAACGAGCGCAAGCGCTCCAGCAAAAAGTAAGCTGACCGCTGCCGACACAAAGCCCGCCGCCGCGCGGGCTTTTTTATGTAAGTTCTCAGCGTAGCAACCTTTTTCGTACGACAGCCCCTCTGGCCGCGCGTTTTGGTTCATCGCCAAGCGTGCTCGTTAACGCACCCTAAACGCTAGTACGCTGGAAAGCGCTGACGTTCTATCGCAAAGTAGCGCTATTCTCAGCACGCCCTCGGGGTGCTGACATGCCATAATTCATACAAGTGTTTGGATACTTACCCCCATCCTGGCACCCCTATACGGACACTCCTTCACATGAGCGGTCATAACGTCTGGACACACAAAGGCACGTTTTTATTGGCGGCGGTGGGCTCTGCCGTCGGCCTCGGCAACCTCTGGCGCTTTCCCTACCTCACCGGTGAAAACGGGGGCGGGGCGTTCATCCTTATTTACGCGCTGACCATTTTTGCCGTGGGCATTCCTATCCTCATCGCCGAGACCATGCTGGGGCGCACCAGCCGTCAAAGCCCTATCATGGGTATGCGGCATTTGACTAAAACGCATCGCACATCACGGGCGTGGGAGTCGATAGGCTGGCTGGGCGCCGCCTCCGCTTTTTTGATTTTGAGCTTTTACTCGGTGATCGCGGGCTGGGCGCTGCACTACACCTGGCTGATGCTCACCGGTTCGCTGGTTGGCGCAGACGCGCAAACCATCAGCGAGGGCTTCAATGCGCTGCTCGCCTCGCCCGGATTAATGACGCTGTACCACACGCTGTTCATCGTGGGCTCCGCGCTGATCGTCGGTATGGGTATTCATAAAGGCATAGAGTCGGGCCTGCGCATCATGATGCCTGCGCTGTTCGTCATTCTGATCGTGGTGCTGATTTACGGCATCATCAATGGCGATGTAGGCGCGGCAGCGAGCTTCCTGTTCACCTTCAACATTGGCGATCTCAGCCTGGAAGGCTGGCTGCAGGCCATGGGTCAATCGTTCTTTACCCTAAGCCTCGGTATGGGCGCGATCATGGCTTACGGCGCTTATATGTCCAGCGACGCGTCGCTCACACGGACGGCCATTGCCGTCGCGTTCGTCGATACCGCCGTTGCCATGGTCGCGGGCCTGGCCATTTTCTCGCTGGTGTTCGGCGCGGGCCTGGAAACCGGCCAGGGCCCCGGGCTGATGTTCGTGACGCTGCCGCTGGCCTTTGCCGAGATGCCGTTTGGTGCCTTGGTCGGTGGTGTGTTCTTCATTCTGGTATTGGGGGCCGCCATTAGCTCCTCCATTTCGCTGATCGAGCCGGTCGCGGCGTTTCTGGTCGAGCGCTTCGACATGACGCGTCCCCAGGCGGTCACCATCATGGTCGTTGCGGCTTGGGCCATGGGGCTACTCACGGTGGTCAGCTTCAACGTCTGGGCAGAAGGCACGATTTTCCATACGCTGTTTGGACGCAGCGCCTTCGATGTCATCGAGCTGCTGACCAATATCTTCATGCCGCTGGGTGGCCTGTTGATCGCCCTGTTTGCCGGCTGGGCGCTGACCCAGAGCGAAGTCATGAAAGAGCTCGGCACCAATGCCACCTGGTTCGCTTTCTGGCGCTTTTTAGTGCGTTTCGTCGGGCCGGCGGCAGTATCGTTCGTCTTTTTACGTACGATACCCCACATTGAGGGGTATCTGATTCCAACGCTCGGCGCACTGCTCATCGTGGCGGCTTTTGCGCTTGCCCAGCGTCTGCGCCACTCTAAACCTTGATAACAATATCCCTGCTGCAGGCGGTGACGAGGCCGCCTGCCTTACGAGGACACCATGCAACCGCTTATCGAAGTACAACACGTCAATAAAGCGTTCGGTGGGCTACATGTCATCAACGACTGTTCGATCCAAGTCGAGAAAGGGTCGATCACCGGCATGATCGGCCCTAACGGAGCCGGTAAATCGACGCTCTTCAACCTGATCGCCGGGGCGCTGACGCCGGACAGCGGGCAGATCCTGCTCGATGGCGAAGACATCACCACCTTGAGCGCCGACCAGCGTTTCCACAAAGGACTGCTACGCACCTTTCAAATTGCCCACGAGTTCAGCCAGATGAGCGCGCTGGAAAATTTGATGATGGTGCCCCCCCGACAGGCCGGTGAAAATCTGTTCAATACTTGGTTCAAGCCATCGCTGGTGCGCGAGCAAGAGGCCGAGGTGCGCCGCCGCGCGCTGGAGGTCATCGACTTCGTCGGCCTGCACCATGTGCGCAACGAACTTGCGGGCAATCTCTCCGGCGGACAGAAGAAGCTTCTGGAGCTTGGCCGCACCATGATGACCGATGCCAAGGTCGTTCTGCTCGATGAAATCGCCGCCGGGGTGAACCGCACCCTGCTCGGCGATTTGATGGGCAACATCGAGCGGCTCAACCGCGAGATGGGCTACACCTTCCTGGTCATCGAGCACGACATGGACATGATTTCGCGGCTCTGCGATCCGGTCATCGTACTGGCCCAGGGCAGCGTCATGGTGGAAGGACACATCGAAGCGATACAGAACGACCCGGCAGTCATCGAGGCCTACTTCGGCTCGGATGCCGCCTAACCCCGGCAATACGCTTCACACCGTCACGACCAACAGCCCACCCACGGCTACAACAACATGATCGCGTCTGGAGACCCCAGCGCGACGCTTGCTGAGACGCGTTTATGTCATCGACACAGGCATCACCCCAGCCACTGCTTGAAGCACGCGACGTGCACGGTGGTTATGGCAGTATGAACATTTTAAACGGGGTCGATATGACCCTGTATGCCGACGAGGTCGGCGTCATCGTCGGCCCCAACGGCGCGGGAAAATCCACCATGCTCAAAGCCGTATTTGGGCTTCTGAACGTCAACCAGGGCGAAATCCTGCTCAACGGCCAACCCATCCACAATTTACCGCCCAACCAACTCGTGGAGCGAGGCATGGGCTTCGTCCCCCAGGAGAAAAACGTCTTCCCCAGCCTCTCGGTGAAAGAGAACCTGGAGATGGGCGCCTACCTGAAGCCGCAGAACGTCAAGCGCATGCTGGAACAGGTGTACGACTTCTTCCCGCCGCTGGTCGAGAAGCGCCACCAGCCGGCGGGCGAGCTCTCCGGCGGCCAGCGCCAGATGGTGGCCATGGGTCGTGCACTGATGGCAGAGCCCAGCCTGCTGCTGCTAGACGAGCCCACGGCCGGATTATCGCCACTCTATATGAATGAGATCTTTGATCGCGTGAAGAAGATCAACGCCGCAGGTGTGGGCATCTTGATGGTCGAGCAGAACGCCAAGCAGGCCTTGGCGATTGCCGATAAAGGCTTTGTCCTGGCAGCAGGCCAGAACCGCTTTACGGATACCGGGGCGGCTCTGCTGGCCGACCCCGATGTCGCCAAAAGCTTTTTGGGCGGCTAGCCCGGGGGAGAAACGCGTGAACGAACTGGCTTTTTTCATTAATAATGTGGTGATTGCGGGCAGCGTCACCGGCTCGATTTATGCCATTGGCGCGATTGGCGTGACGCTGATTTTCAGCATCATGCGTTTTGCCCACTTTGCCCATGCCGACATGATGACCTTCGGTGCCTTCATGGTGCTGCTGCTCACCACGGCGTTTCCTGCCGTCGGGGCCAGCATTGGCGTTCCCACGGCGCTGATCATGCTGCCGCTGGCGATGCTGCTCACCGCCCTGCTCGCCGTCGGTATCGATAAGGCCTTCTATAAGCCGCTGCGCGCCCATGGCGTAAAGCCCATCGTCATGGTGATTGGCTCATTGGGGGTCACGCTGATGCTGCAGGGCTTGATTCGTTTGTTCTCGGGCACCGGCGGGCAGAGTCTGTATGTCGATGACCGCAAAGAGATCTTTCGTCTAGCGCTACCGTTCGAAGGCGCGCGGGCACCGATCGTGATCACCGAACCGCAGATCTATCTGTTCGTGATCACCATCGTTGCGGTGATGGCGCTCCACCTGTTCCTCAACCGTTCACGGTTAGGCAAAGCCATGCGCGCCATGTCGGATAATCCGGAGCTGGCCCAGGCATCGGGCATTAATACCAATACCATCGTGGCGGTCACCTGGGTGATTGCGGGCGGCCTCGCAGCGATTGCGGGCACGCTGCTCTCGTTGGACGTGACCTTCAAACCGGACCTGAGCTTCTTCCTGCTGCTGCCGATCTTTGCGGCGGCCATCGTCGGCGGAGTGGGCCATCCTTACGGCGCGATTGCCGGTGGGTTCGTGGTGGGCTTTGCCGAAACCTTGGCCGTCTTCAACTGGAACGTGTTGATACGCCCTTTCCAAGACAGTTTTCCCGAGTGGCTGGCGCTGCCGTCGAATCTTGCCTTCGTGGGTACTGAATACAAAATCGTGGTGCCGTTCTTCATTCTGGTGGCCATCCTGGTGTGGCGCCCGACCGGCCTGTTCAAAGGCAAGGTGATCTAATGAGCCATCCAACCAATACTCGCAATCCGGCCTACACGCCGAAAGACGCCACCCCGCAGCGCCGCTTCCCGCTGCGCGAGCTGGTGCTGTTTGGTGCGCTGCTCCTCGCCGTTTTGGCGGTGTATGCCCTGATGGGTGCGGCCTACAGCACCCGCATGCTGGTCGAAGCCGCCTGTTACGCCATTCTCGCTTTGGGCCTGACGATTCAGTGGGGCTACGCCGGGCAGTTCAATGCCGGGGTTATGGGCTTCGTCGCCCTCGGCGGCTTCTGCGCCATGCTGTTTAGCGTACCGGTCAACGACGCCTTTTGGGGTACCGAGCTGCCGGGCGAGCTAGGCCAAGTGCTGCTCTATGGCCTTGCGGCCACGGTCGTGGTCATCGGTGCCACCAAACTCGACCGCTTGGGTGTACCCAAAACGCTGCGCACCGTGATCGCCGTAGTGCTGGCGGTGGTACTCTACCTCGTCGTGATCAGTCTGTTGCGCGATGTCACCAGCCAAATTCAGTCCCAGGCGGGCTTTGTGGGCGGATTTGGCCTGCCGCCTTGGGTGGGCTGGATCGTCGGCGGCGCGCTGGCCGGTGGCGTGGGCTACTTCATCGGCCATGTGTGTCTTGGGCTGCGCAGCGACTACTTGGCGATTGCCACCCTGGGTATTGCCGAGATCATCAAGGCGTTTTTGAAAAACTCCGACTGGCTGACCCGCGGCACGGCCACGGTCTCGCCGCTGCCTTGGCCCACGCCTGGCCCTGCCGAACTCGGCTTTACCCTCTCCCGCGCCATCTATCTATCGGTGACGGCGGTGGTCATTGCGGTGATCTTCTTCCTGCTGCACCGTGCTTATCACGCCCCTTGGGGGCGAATGATTCGCGCGATCCGCGACAACGAACTCTCATCGGCGGCCATGGGTAAGGACATCAACAAGCGTCGCCTGGAGATTTTCGTGCTGGGCTGCATTTTGATGGGCCTGGGGGGCGGCATGTTGGGCACGTTCAACAGCCTGTTCGATCCGCAGGGCTACCTACCGCTGAACCACACCTTTCTGGTGCTGGTGATGGTCATCCTGGGCGGCCCCGGCAATAACCTGGGCACCATTTTTGGTGCGGTGGCCGTCTACATCATCTGGATCATGTCCGAGCCGCTGGCGCTGTTTTTGATGGAGCTGTTCGTCGCACTCGGAGAGAACGCCTTTGGCTGGGAGGCACCCAGCAATATGGACAGTCGAGCGCTTCAAGCGCGCGTCCTGGTGATCGGCATGCTGATCACCCTGGTACTGCGCTTTGCCCCCAAAGGGCTGCTGCCTGAAAAGATCAAAAGCCACGGCTAATGACACAGGCATCGCCCAACGAAAAGCGCCCCGCTCAATGAGCGGGGCGCTGTGTTATGTAGCGATGGTAACGGCTTACAGGTCCACTTGCCCTTTGCTGGTAAAGGTGCCGTTTTCTACAGCCATCTCGACGACCACGCCCGGTACATCACCGTTGTCATCGAACTCGTGGGAGCCGGAGGCGCCTTCGTAGTTGATGTCCGTACCCGCAGCGATCAGCTCGACGGCTTTCTCCCACTCACCGGGCAGGATCACTTCACCGGGCGCACTCGATACGCTGCGCAGTGCTTCCGAGAGCCCTTCACGGTCGGCGCTGCCGTTCTGCTCGATGGCTAGCGCAATCAGGAAGGCCGCATCGTATGCCTGAGCCGCAAACACGGCGCTGGGATCGATATCCGCCTCAGTCGCTGCGTTGTTAAATATTTCGGTGCCGGGTAGCTCTGGGCTGCCGGGGCGAGTGGCAATCATGCCATCCAATACGTCGGCACCGATCGCTTCGACTAGGCTGTCGCCCACCATCCCGTCAGCGCCCACGTACTGGGTGAACATGCCACTCTCATAGGCTTGACGCAGTACCGTTTGGCCAGACGTGTCAGCGTAGGCCAAGACGACCAGGGTATCGGCACCGCTGGCGGAGAGTGAGCCCAGCTCGGAGCGGTAATCGGCCCGGTTATCTTCGTGGGCGAGGTTCTCGGCCACTTCGCCGCCACCGGCGGTAAACGCGGCGCTAAAGGCGTCCGACAGACCACGTCCATAGTCGTTGTTGACGAAGGTAACGGCCACATAGTCGATGCCTTTATCCAGCAGCAGCTTGGCCAGCATTTCCCCCTGGAAGGCGTCCGACGGCACGGTACGGAAGACCAGATCGTTGTCGTCCAGCTCCGATACCGCAGGCGCGGTCGATGCTGGCGACACCATCAGCACACCGCCAGGGATCGCGGCGTTGTTGGCGGCGGCAATCGTGGCACCGGTGCATAACGCCCCAACGATGGCCGTGACGTTCTCGGAGTTCACCATGCGGTCGGCGGCGTTGGAGGCGGCCGACGCATCGGAACAGGTGGTATCGCCCGAAGGCATGGCCAGGGTTTGCCCCCCCAAGATACCGCCCTGCGCGTTGACCTGTTCGACCGCCAGCTGAGCCCCAGCAAAGATCGGCGGTGTCAGACTCTCGATCCCCCCCGTAAAGCCGCCCAAGAAGCCAACTTTGACCTCCGCTTGGGCCATCCCGGTTAAAGCAAGTGATGAGGCCGCTACGGCAATGGCTAGTGCGCGCTTATTGATCATATTATTTGTCGCTCCCAGTAGATTGAGTGCCCTGACCGTCCAGCGCAGGGCTACCCATAATCTGGAACCGTCCCGTCAAAAACACAAGCAACGGTTTCTAACGCTCGTGGTTTTTCGGCTCTGATGCCTCTAAATGCTCAGCCAGTCGCTTCTGTCGGCGCTTGTTGCGGTACATGCGCACCAGTGCAATGAGCAGCGCACACGCCACCATGACGGCCAGTACCGCGCCCTGCCAGGGGCGGGCACCGTCATCGAGCACGGTTTCGAGAGTAATGATCAGCGCGAGGCCTAGCGCCTGACTGCCTATGGCCAGAGCGCGCAGGGTGTCAAAAGAGGATTGCGGCATCGACATCTCCATCGTGAGTAGCGTGCATGGTATGGTGCCCTAGTGTACCTGCTTACCGGAATGACGATGAATGCCATAGCCCTCGGCCCCCTGCTGATTTCGACGCCACGGCTTTACGCGCTGGCCTGCGCGCTGCTGCTGCTGCTGAGCAGCCGCTACCTGCTGGGGCTATCCGCCAGACCCCATGGCCGCTGGTTCAACGGCTTGTTGCTCGCCTGGCTCGTCGGCGCGCGGGTGACGTTCGTCGTCCTCCATTGGGAGAGCTACGCTGCGTCCCCGCTGGACGCGCTGAAAGTATGGCAGCCGGGCTATCACGCCCTCGGCGGCCTGCTTGCTGGCTTGCTTTGGACCGTCTGGGCACTGCGCGCGCGGCTATTGGCGATGATCGGCGGCCTGGCCATGACGGTAGGCGCCGCCAGCCTTTGGCTGGTGCTGGTCACGCTATCACCGCTGGGTCAATCATTTGCCGTCACGTCGCTACCCGATGTCACGCTAGACGATCTCGACGGCAACGCGGTGTCGCTGCCGTCGCTGACCCATCAAGGCGAACGCATCATCGTCAATCTGTGGGCCACCTGGTGCCCGCCCTGCCTGCGCGAGATGCCGCTGCTGGAAGAGGCGGACCAGCGCGAAGGCGTCACCGTCATCGTGGCGAATCAGGGCGAGGACTTGCTGCCCATCGCCCGCTATTTGGACGAGCAATCGCTCAGCTTCCGTTACCCGCTGCGCGACCCCGAGCAGACGCTGATGGCGCGCTTCCAAGCGCCGGGGCTTCCGACGACGGTGCTCTTCGATACGACGGGCAGAACCCTCGACGTGCACGTCGGTGAACTGACCCGCGCGCAGTTGGAGCGCTGGTTGAGCGATTGACCACGATAGACCTTAATCCCCCCGCTGCTTTGCGTTAGAATCCCCCGCCCTGTTAGCCGCCGGTCACCTGCCCCGGCGGCGTACGACCCGATTTTGACGACTTCCTCGAGGCATCATGAGCGATTTTTCTCCCGGCCAGCGCTGGATTAGCGACGGCGAAGCCGAGCTTGGACTCGGCACCGTGCTTAACTGCGACGCCCGTAGCGTTACCATTTTGTTCAGTGCCAGCCAGGAAACCCGCACCTACAACACTCGCCAGGCGCCGCTCACCCGCGTGATGTTCGGCAGCGGCGACCGCGTTCTCTCTGCCGATGGCTGGCAGATGATCGTCGATGACAGCAAAGAGAGTCGCGGCCTGATCACCTACATCGGTGAAGACAGCGACGGCACTCTGCGCGAGCTGCCCGAGGCCAAGCTGGCCGATACCATGCAGTTCGATCAGGCCCGCGACCGCTTGCTCACCGGTCAAGTCGACCGCAACGACTGGTTTGATCTTCGCTTTCGCACTCTTCACCACTTCCAGCGCATCGAGCAGCACGGGGCCCTCGGTTTTGCCGGGCCGCGCATCGACCTCATACCCCATCAGCTCTATATTGCCGACGAAGTCGCCGGACGCCATGCGCCGCGGGTTCTGTTGGCCGACGAAGTGGGCCTGGGCAAAACCATCGAAGCCGGCCTGATTCTGCACCGCCTGCTGCTGGCTGGCCGGGTAGAGCGCGCGCTGATTTTGGTGCCCGACAGCCTGACCCACCAGTGGTTGGTCGAACTGCTGCGCCGCTTCTCGCTGAACGTCACTCTGCTGGACGAGCACCAGAGCCAGGCCCACGGCAGCGTCAACCCGTTCGAGAGCGCCCAGCTCGTGCTGGCCAGCCAAGGCTGGCTGTTCGCCAACATTCATCGCCAGGACCAAGCCCTGGCCAGCCGCTTCGACCTGCTGATCGTCGATGAGGCCCACCACCTGGATTGGAGCCCGGAGAAGAGCGGCCCCGGCTACCAGTGCGTGGAACAGCTCGCCGCCGAGATTCCCGGCCTGCTGCTGCTTACCGCCACGCCGGAGCAGATGGGTCTGGAAAGCCACTTCGCCCGCCTGCGGCTACTAGACGCCGAGCGCTACCACGACATCGAGCGCTTCAAAGAGGAGGAGCAGCACTACGTCGCGGTGGCAGGCGCCATCGATGCCCTGGAGGAGCTGCCGCACACCGCGAGCGCCCGCGAACGCGTCGCCGCCGTGGCCGACGACCGCGACAGCCAGGCGCTGCTCGCCACGCTGTGCCACCCAGAGGCCAGCCCGGAGCAGCAGGACGCCGCACGCGCCCAGCTGCGCGATGCACTGCTCGACCGCCACGGCACCGGCCGCGTGATGTTCCGCAACAGCCGCCGTCACGTAGGTGGCTTCCCCGAGCGACGCCTGCATTTAGCTCCGCTCGAACTGCCGTCGGCCTACCGCCGCGTGCTGCGCCGCCTGGAGCGCGACGACGACTATTTGGACGAGCTGCTGATCGAAACCGGCATGGACCATCCGGACGTACTGATCTACCCGGACGCCATGTACCGCGAGCTCAGCAACGACCCGCTGAACACCGAGGCCTGGTGGCACATCGACCCTCGCGTCAACTGGCTGCTCGAAAAACTCAGCGACGACAGCGAGACGGGCTTCGCCAACGACAAAGTACTGGTCATTGCCCACCACCGGGAAACCGCAGAAGGGCTCGCGGAGGGCCTGCGGGTCTTGGGCGGCTACCATGCGCCGGTCTTCCACGAAGGCCTGTCGCTGGTCGAGCGCGACCGGGCCGCCGCCGCGTTTGCCGATGAAGAGGATGGCTGCCAGGTGTTGGTGTGTTCCGAGATCGGCTCCGAGGGGCGCAACTTCCAGTTCTGCCGCCACTTGGTCATGTTCGACATGCCGCAGCACCCCGACCAGCTAGAGCAGCGTATTGGCCGCCTTGACCGGATCGGCCAGCGCCACGCCATCGAACTGCACGTGCCTACGTTTACCGGCAGCCCCGGCGAGCGCCTGCTGCGCTGGTACCACGAAGGCATGGACGCGTTCAGCGCGCCCCATGGAGTGGGCAGCGACCTGTTCGATGCCTTTGGCGATGCTCTGGCCGATGCGCTGCTCGACGACGAGATGCTCGACGAGATCATCGACGAGACCCGAGAGATGTTCATCGCCAAGCTCGCCGAACGGGATGCAGGCCGCAACCGCCTGCTGGAACTCAACGCCTGCCGCCCCGGGCGAGCGCAGCAGGTGATCGATGCCGTGCGCGAGCTGGACGAGGATCCGGCGCTGCCTCGCTACGTGGAGCGTGCGCTGGATATCTTCGGGGTCGACAGCCAGGAGATCGGCAACGGTCTGCTGCACCTTCAGCCCAGCCAGCACATGCTGGATGGCCTGCCCGGGTTGGTCAAAGGCGAAGAGGGCTTCTCTGCCACTTACAGTCGCGCCCAGGCACTGGCGCGGGATGACGTACAGCGACTCTCCTGGGAGCATCCGCTGGTGCGCGAAATGATCGGCCGGGTTCTCGATGGCACCATGGGCAATACCGCGCTGGCGCTGCTACGCCACCCAGCGATTCCCAGCGGGCGTTTGATGGCCGAACTGGTGTTTCGCACCCACTGCCCGGCCCCCAAATCGCTGCACCTGAACCGCTTCTTGCCGCCCACCGCCGTACGCGTACTGCTGGATGAGTCAGGCGCCAATTTGACCAGCAAAATCTCGTTCACCGGGTTGGGCAAAAACCTGCAGAAGGTGAACAAGTCGCTGGCGCGGGATTTGATCAAGAGCCGCCATGATCAGCTTCGCGAGCTGCTCACCCAAGGAGAAGGCGAAGCCGAGCGTGAACTGCCGAGTATCGTAGAGGCCGCAGAAATCCGCATGCGCGCCCAGCTCGACGCCGAGCTGGCCCGCCTGACGGCGCTGGCGGAGCACAATCCGGCGGTGCGTAGTGAAGAGCTGGAAGCGCTGCAGCAGGAGCGTCAGGCGCTGAGCAGCGCTATCGAAAACACTCGCCTACGACTCGACTCGGTGCGGGTGATCATCACCGTCGACTCCAACGCGAACTAAGGCTCACGACGGGCGGCTATAGGATGGCCGCCAGTGCTTGGTCGAGCGTCGGGTACTGAAACTCGAAGCCCGCTTCGCGTAGCCGCTCGGGACGCATGTCTGCCCCGGTCAACAGCAGCCGCGACATCTCCCCAAAGCCCGCTTTCAGCACGAACGCGGGCACCGGAAACATGGCCGGACGATGCAGCTGCTTGGCCAGCGTTTGGGTGAATTCGGCGTTGGTCACCGGATGCGGTGCGCTGCCGTTGAACGCACCAGAGAGGGCTGGCTGGGTGATCAAATAGATGATCGCGGCCACCAGGTCATCTCGATGAATCCAGGGCATGAACTGCTGACCATCACCAAACCGCCCGCCTAGGCCGAGTTTGAACGGCGGCAGCATTTTTTGCAGCGTCCCGCCCCCCGCTTCGAGCACCAGCCCAATACGCAGAATCGCCAGCCGGATGCCCATCGTCTCCACGGGCTTGGCCGCCGCTTCCCACTGAGCGCACAGCCGATGCGCGAACTCGTCGTGGGGCGTGGTGGTCTCGTCCACCACCTTGTCCCCCTGATCGCCGTAATAGCCCATCGCCGAACCGCTCACCATGACGCTCGGTAAAGGTTGGCCGTTGGCCGTCAGCTGCTCGCAGAGGGCAATGAGCTGCTGGGTACTCTCGACCCGTGAGCGGATGAGTCGCTCTTTCTGTTCGGTGTTCCAGCGTTTTGCCGCAATGGGCTCCCCCGCCAAATTCACCAGCGCGTCTGGCGGTGTGTCCACGAAGGCTTGCGCGCTATCGCGGATATCGCAGGTCTTGGGCAGTTTACCGCGCACGTTGTGGGGCGTTCGGGACACCACCTGCACCTCGTGCCCTTGGTCGATCAGCACTTGGCTGAGTCGCTGGCCCACGAAACCGCTGCCCCCGGTGATTAATACCCGCATGGTGTCACTCCTTTGCCGTTAAACGTGGTGTGCAGGAGAGTGTTGCCTGCCACCGCCGGATGAGCGGTCTCGGTGGGCGAGGTTCGGTCACTCATACACATTGCAACTTATTTAATTGTACGATATTTATACATAACTGCTACGATAAAATGGAACCCGCCTACTGATACCGCGAGGACGTATGGCCGCAACGGCAAACGAGAGCTATCCATCACCCTTTGCGCTTCGCGTGGCCATCGTGGGCGCCGGGCTGTCTGGGCTGGCCTGCGCCCATCGACTGGCGCAGCAGGGCACCCAGGTTCGGCTATTCGATAAGGCACGCGGTCCCGGCGGGCGAATGTCCAGTAAACAGCGCCCTGCCGCCATGCTCGACCTCGGCGCCCAAGCCTTTACCGTGCGTGATGAGCGTTTTGCGCGTCAGGTCGACGAGTGGCGACACGCCGGTTGTGTGGACATCTGGCCAACACATCGCTATCAGGCTAGTGCATCCGGCTGGCAAACACACGACGATGGGCAGATACGCTATTGTGGAGCGCCGCGCATGAGCGCCATTACTCGCTACCTGGCCGACGGGCTGAGCGCGTTCGCTGATGCCACGCTCTTGCTCGAAACGACCATCACGGCCTTAGAGCGCCAGCCCAAAGGCTGGCAGCTTCGCGATGCTCAAGACAACCGGTACGGTCTTTTCGATTGCGTGGTGATCAGCGCCCCGCCGCCCCAGGCGAAAGCGCTGCTGGCAGATTGGGAACCGATGCTGTCCGACGCCTGTGAAGAAAGACCGCAGCGGAGCTGCTGGGCGGCATGGGCCATATTTGACGAATCGCTTCCAAGACTTCCCGTCGGCGACCAGTGGCAGAGCCTGCATCTTGAGCATCCTGCTCTACGCTTGGTCTCTCGCAACCACACCAAACCAGGGCGAAAGCACCAGCCGGAAAGCCTGAGCCTGCTGGCCCAACTCGACTGGAGCGATGCACATATCGACGCGACACCAGCCTCCGCGGCGCAGCAGCTATGGGAGGCATTCGTCATCACACTGCCCAGCGACACATCGCTCCCCTCTCCTATTGACGTAGGGGCGCACCGCTGGCGCTATGCCCAGCCTGCCTCGCCAGGCAGGCAGTCGTTCTTGTACAGTGAGAGCGGTTTAGCACTGTGCGGTGACAGCTTCCGCGGTAGCCGTGTCGAGGATGCTTGGCTCTCTGGAAACGAGCTGGGGGCGGCATTATTAGGCCGGTCGGTCTAATAATACTCCGACTAACAGCGCACCAAGATGGACACCGCAAAGGTTGTACCCAGTCGCCACAAATTGTACAAAGGTGCCTATAATAGCGTGATCCTATTCCATCGATTAGGTGTTATTCAACGAATCGCTATACGACATCGCTATACGGCTAGATGGCCCTGCGCCGAGCTGGCGCGGCAACATAGCTATCGCAATTATTGACAGACCCCTGCAGCGCTGGCTGCAGGCAACCAAGAGGCAATGGCGCCCATGAGCAACAAGGCGACCCACCCACCCGATACTCCCCTCTATCCGATCCGGGAAGTTTCCCGTTTGACGGGTGTGAACTCGGTCACTCTACGCGCCTGGGAGCGACGCTACGGTTTGATTCGTCCACAGCGCACGCCCAAGGGCCACAGGCTCTACGCCCAGGACGATATCAGCCGCATCGAGCGCATTCTTCAATGGCTAAACCGCGGCGTACCGGTCAGCCAAGTGGCGGACCTGCTCGACCAACCTGAAACGGTCGAGGCACCAACGCCGAATGCCGGTGACTGGGCCAGCCAACGCCAGCAGCTTCAGGCGGTCATCGAAGCGGTCGACTTGCCGAAGTTAGAAGCCCTGTATCACCAGAGCCTGGCGCTTTATCCGCTGAGCGTGGCGATCAACGAGCTTTGGCAGCCGGTCATTCTGACCCTAGAAGCCAAGTGGGCCGCCGAGCCCGACGACTTGGTACGCCGCACGTTCGAAGCGTTTTTCCGCAGCCAAGTAGGTATTCGCTTGCACTACGCCAACCAAGCGACACGGGGACCGCTGATCCTACTCAGCGCTATGCCTGACGACCCCGGTCCGCTTTGGGTGTTGATGTGCGCGCTCATGGCCAGCGAACAAGGCTACCGCGTGCAACTCTTCGATCACTCGCTGCCACTCGACGATTTGCCGCAAGCGGTATCTCGCCTACATTCATCGATGGTGCTGCTTTCCAGCGGTCAGCGGGAAAACGATCGCTATATTCGCGACGATTTACCCAAAGCCGCCGAAGCCCTCGGCGTGCCCCTCGGCGTTTGCGGCGAAGTGGCGCGGCTGCGCGAGAACGACCTCCGTGACGGCGCCGTTCACATGCTGGGGGACGACCTTCCCCAAGCGATTGCTCGTTTGCGCCCGCTGCTACGTGAATCCGGTATCCTGTAAACGCGGTGGCATCGGCTAACCTAAGGATTTTGCATGAACCTGCAGCTTGTTTGGTTTCGCAGCGATTTACGTATTCATGACAATTCCGCACTCGCCGCCGCTGCCGCCAAAGGGCCGGTCGTAGCGGTTTTTTTACGCAGCATCGAGCAGTGGCGTGACCACGGTCACGGTGCGAACAAGCTCGATTTTTGGGCGCGCGGCGTCAGTGCACTGAAGACGTCGCTCAACGGTCTGAACATCCCGCTTCTGCACCGCGATATCGAACGCTACGACGACGCCCCTCAAGCGCTGTTGGAGATTGCCCAGAAGTACGGCGTCGAGCGGCTACACTTCAATTACGAGTATCCGCTCAACGAGCAGCGCCGCGATCAGGCAGTACTGAAGGCCTTTCAACAGGCAGAGATAACTGCTCATGGTCACCATGACGCCGTTGCCTTTGCCCCAGGCAGTTTGCTGACCGGCAAATGCGATTACTACGGCGTGTTTACACCCTTTGCGAAAGCGTGGCACAAACAGGTAACGGCGGATCAGCTTGCGCTGCGCGACACGCCAGAAGCCCAGTCGCCCCTCGAGATCCAAAGCGACTCGCTTCCGTCTCTGCCCGCGCTCGACGACGAGCCGCTGGATGGCCGCCAGTGGCCCGCAGGCGAAAACGCCGCTAGCGACAACTTGGAGCGCTTCTTGCGTTTTCGCGGGCGGCATTACAAGGATCAGCGCGATTTTCCCAAGGTGCGGGGAACCAGCGAGCTGTCACCCTATTTAGCCCTGGGGATGATCTCGTATCGCCAGTGCCTACAAGCCGTGATGAGCGAAAACGGCGGGAGCCTCGCCGACGGCGACGCGGGCTTGACGGCCTGGGTGAACGAGCTGGTGTGGCGGGAGTTTTATCAGCATGTGGCGGTCGGCTTCCCCCAGGTGTGCCGCTACCAGCCGTTTCAAGAACACACCAAGCAGCTCGACTGGCGCGATGACGACGACGGCTTTGCCGCTTGGTGCGAGGGCCGCACCGGCTACCCCATCGTGGACGCTGCCATGCACCAACTCGTGTCGACCGGCTGGATGCACAACCGTCTGCGCATGATCACGGCCATGTTCTTGAGCAAACACCTGCTGATCGACTGGCGACGTGGTGAGGCTTTTTTCATGCGCCACTTGGTGGATGGCGAGTTCTGCGCCAACAATGGCGGCTGGCAGTGGGCCGCTTCGACGGGAACCGATGCGGCACCCTATTTCCGCATTTTCAACCCCACCACCCAATCGACTCGCTTCGACCCCGACGGCGAGTTCATCGCCCAATGGCTGCCCGAGCTTGCATCGCTGCCAGCCAAAGCGCGACACGCCCCACCAAAAGACATGCTCGATCCCATCGATTACCCAGCGCCCATCGTCGATCACAAAGCGGCGCGCCAGCGGGCACTCGACGCCTTCAAAGCGCTCTCGAAGTAGCCGCCACATACGCCTCTTCATGGCGGCCATGTGCCGCTATGCTGCCTATCTACCTACCATTCTCTCATCATGACGCCCTGTCACTTGCAAGGAGTGTGCGATGACCGACGACCGCGCTTTGGCCAAGTTTTGTGCTTTCTTCAACAAACTAGACAACACCTGTACAGAAAAACTATACGAGGTATATACTGAGGAAGTTGTTTTCAACGATCCGCTACATCACATTGAGGGTCGCAAGGCGCTAGAGCGCTACTTCGCCACGATGTACGAAAACGTTGAGCGCTGCCGCTTCACGTTCCATACCCAGCAGATGCAGGGGTATCAAGCGTTCGTGACGTGGACCATGGAGTTCGTTCACCCTCGCTTGGCCCGGGGAAGGCCAGTGAGTGTGGAGGGTTGCAGTGCGCTGACGTTTACCGAGGACGGAAAAGTGTCGCGTCACCGCGACTATTTCGATGCTGGGGCCATGCTGTACGAGCACCTTCCCATCATGGGACGTGTCATACGCTGGTTAAAGCAGCGCCTGGGTTGAGTCGTGTGACCTCGTTGATACGCACGCAGGCTGCGTGCTAACAGGCCGCTACAGGAGAGCAGGATGAGCACATGGAATACGTCCCAACGTATCTGGCTGACCGGCGCGACCTCCGGCATTGGTGAAGCGCTGGCCAAACAGTTAATCGAACAGGGACACCGCGTGGTATTGAGCGCCCGCAACGAAGAGGCATTGCATGCGCTTTGCAATGGCCATGACAACGCTTATCCGTTGCCCCTGGACGTCAGCGACCATCAGGCCGTATTAGCCGCCGGTGAGCAGATTCGCGAATGGCTGGGCGCATTAGACGTTGCACTATTCAACGCGGGCACCTGCGAGTATCTCGACGCGCGACACTTTGATATGGCGCTCGTCGAACGTGTTTTCACTCCAAACCTGTTTGGCACGCTGTATGGCGTCGACGCCGCCCTTCCGCTGCTGCGTGCTGCTCGTCAGGAAGGCAAACCAGCACGCTTGGCCGCGACATCGAGCGCCTCGGCCTACTTGCCGCTGCCTCGCGCGGAGGCTTACGGCGCGTCGAAGGCCGCCGTGAGTTACTTTCTTGAATCTCTGCGTCTTGATCTGCACCAGGAAGGCATCGACGTCAGCTTGATCCACCCGGGCTTCGTGAAAACACCGCTCACCGACCGCAACGACTTTCCTATGCCCATGCAGGTCACGGCCGACGAAGCCGCCAAGGCGATCATTGCAGGGCTGGCCAAAGGTCGCCTGGATATCCATTTCCCACGGCGGTTTACCTATATCGTCAAATGTTTGGGCATTTTACCCCCCGCCCTGCGGCGATGGATTGGCCTGCGCATGACGCGGCAAACCAAGGAGTCACCATGAGCGTCACAGCGTCACAGCGCATTGCGGTTATTGGCAGCGGCATCAGCGGGATGGCCGCCGGATGGTACCTATCCTCACAGCATGAGGTGACGCTGTTCGAAGCCGATCGTCGACTAGGCGGCCATACGGCCACCATGGACGTCGAGGTCAATGGCGAGCCCTACGCCATCGATACCGGCTTCATCGTTTTCAATGACTGGACCTACCCCCATTTTCAACGCTTGTTAGCGACCCTCGGCGTGCCCAGCCAAGCCACCGAGATGAGTTTTTCGGTGCATGAGACGGACGTCGACTTCGAGTACAACGGCCATACGCTCACGTCGCTCTTCGCCCAGCGCCGCAATCTGCTCAATCCCTCGTTCTATCGTCTGCTACGCGATATTTTACGCTTTAACAAACAGGCCACCGCCGACCTAGAGAGCAAACGGCTACCGGCGGACATGACGCTGGGTGAGTACCTCGATAGACACGGCTACGGCGACGCGTTCCAGCGTCGTTACCTGCTGCCCATGGGGGCCGCCATCTGGTCGGCGAGCATTGGTGATCTACGCGCTTTCCCACTGACGTTTTTCGTTCGCTTTTTCCGCAACCATGGACTGCTATCGGTCAACCACCGCCCCCAATGGTATACCCTCGTGGGCGGCTCCAAGCGCTATATCCCTAGCTTGACCGCGCCCTATGCGTCGCGCATCCGTCTCAACACCCCGGTGACCCACATCACTCGCAGCGACACGGGTGTCGTGGTGACCACGGCCCAGGGCAGCGAACGCTTCGACCAGGTCGTACTGGCCTGTCACGCTGACCAAGCGCTCGCCATGCTAGGAGATGCCTCTGCCGCCGAGCGCGAGATCCTGGGAGCAATGCCTTACCAGGACAACGAGGTCGTGCTGCACACCGACACCTCGCTGCTGCCCCGCCGCCAGCGCGCCTGGGCAAGCTGGAACTACCGGTTGGATGGCCGCGGCGCCGACGAGCGAGTATCGGTCACTTACAACATGAACATCCTGCAGCGTTTAGCAGCAGACACCACGTTTTGCGTCACGCTGAACGATTCCGACAGTATCGATCCGACCAAGGTGCTTGGCCGCTACACCTATGCCCATCCCCAGTTCACGCTGGCAGGTCAGGCCGCTCAAATGCGCCACGACGAGATCTCGTCGGTGGCACGGCGCACCCACTTCTGCGGCGCCTACTGGCGCAACGGTTTTCATGAGGACGGCGTTTGGAGCGCGCTACGTGTGGCGCAGGCACTGGGCTGTGACGAAGCCGCTGAGCCGCCCACCACGCCGACGGCGCTGCCCGCGCATGAGTTGATGCCCAACAGCGTTGGGGAGGGGCTGGGATGATCGCTGCGCCGCGCTCGCGCATCTATCGCGGTACGCTTCGCCACCGCCGCTTTACGCCCAAGGTTCACACGTTTAGCTATCAGATGTGGATGGCGTGGCTCGATCTCGATGAGCTCCCCACGCTCTTCGACGGCGTGCCGGGATTCAGCGCGCGACGCCCGGCGCTGGCGCGCTTTCGTCGCGAAGATTATCTGGCCCCGACGGACCGCCCGCTGCGCACCGCCGTGCGGGAAGAGTTGGCCCGCCAGCTAGGCAGCGCCCCTAACGGTCGTATCTGCATGCTGACCCAACTGCGCACCCTCGGCACGATGTTCAACCCTATCACCGTGTACTACGCCTACGATGAGCTGGGACGCCTAGCCGCCGTGCTGGGTGAAGTCACCAATATGCCCTGGCGCGAGCGTACTTGCTACGCCTGCCATGTCGAGACCGACCGCCACGCGCATCAGGCACGCTTTGCTAAAGCCATGCACGTGTCGCCCTTCAACCCCATGGAGATGACCTATCGCTGGAAATTCAATTCGCCCGGCGACCAGCTCTATCTGCATATGGAGAACTGGCAGCACGAACAACGCCATTTCGACGCTACGCTCACGCTCGATGCAGCGCCCGCCACGCGCGGCGTGCTCCTGGCCACCCTCGCCAAGCACCCTTGGATGAGTCTGAAAACGGTCGCGGGAATCCATTTTGAAGCGCTTCGCCTGTGGCTCAAGCGCATCCCCGTTTATAACCACCCTAAGCGCAAGGAGACTTCAAAATGACCACCCTGCGTACCACGCCTCCCAATAGCCAGCCAGCGCGCCAAGACCGCTTCACTCGCTGGCTAAAACCCCGTTTGCTGGCTCAGTTGGATGCCTTTCGCGGCGGACGCATCACGTTGATCGAGGGCAACCAGTGCCATCACCTGGGTCAGGAGGGCCCGCTACAAGTCACCGTGGTGATCCGTCACTCACGCGCCTGGAAGCGGCTCGCCTTTGGCGGCACCGTCGGTGCCGCAGAATCCTATATGGACGGCGATTGGGACGCCGATGACTTGGTGGCGTTGGTCCGCCTGTTCGCGGCCAATCTGGATCATGTCAATGGCCAGATGGAGAACGGTAGCGCTCGCCTCACCCGCTGGCTGCTGGGACTGGCTTACCGCTTCCAACGCAACAGTCTGTCCGGTTCCAAGCGCAATATCGCCGCGCACTATGACATCGGTAACGATCTGTTTGCGACATTCCTGGATACACGCCACTGGATGTACTCCAGCGCCGTCTTCCCCTACCCGGAAGCCAGTTTGGAAGAGGCCTCGACCTATAAGCTCGACATCATGCTCGAGAAGCTGGACGTTCGCCCCGAGCACCACTTGTTGGAAATTGGCACGGGCTGGGGCGGCTTGGCCATTCACGCTGCCAAGACACGCGGCTGCCGGGTGACCACCACGACGATTTCCGAGGAGCAGTACGCACATACCGCCCTGCGCATCAAAGAAGAAGGGCTGGAAGATAAAATCACACTGCTGAAGCAGGATTATCGCGAGCTGACCGGACGTTTCGATCGGCTGATCTCGGTAGAAATGATCGAGGCGGTGGGACATCAGTATCTCAATACGTATCTCGAAAAGATCGACAGCCTGCTGACCGATGATGGTCAAGTGATGCTGCAAGCGATCACCATTCGCGACCAGCGCTTCGAAGAGGCCAAACGCGACATGGACTTCATCAAGCGCTACATTTTCCCCGGTGGTTTTTTGCCCTCCCATCACGCCATGCTCTCGAGCGTAATGCGTAAAACGTCTCTCAACGTCGTGGCGCTCGATGAGATTGGCCAGCACTACGCACGGACGCTGCGGGAGTGGCGCCACCGTTTCGAGGCGAGTCTCGACCAGGTACGTAGCCAAGGCTATGACGAGCGCTTCATTCGTATGTGGCGCTACTACCTGTGTTACTGCGAAGGCGGCTTTATCGAGCGCTCCATCGGCACCTGCCACCTTTTGCTGGCCAAGCCGGCGGCCAAACCGGCCCCGCTCACCGGAGCGCTGTAAATGGCGTCGCCCTCCCCCATGCCAGTACGCGCGATGTTATTCAATGCGCTGCGCTTCGAGGCGGGCTGGCTGCTATGTGTGCTGGGCGGCTCATGGATCGCCGCGATCAGCGGGGCGGCACTGCTGGGCTGGCACTTTTGGCACTGGGCCAAACCCGGCGAATGGCGTTTCATCGGGCTATTCGCTCTATTGGGGCTGGCGATGGATGGCGGACTACATGTGGCAGGCGGCTTCGATTTTGGCGACCAAGCGCTCGTTGCGGGACTGCTGCCCGTATGGCTATGGATGCTCTGGCCGCTGTTCGCCACGCTGGTCTTTCACTCGCTTGTTTGGCTATGGCGCTACCCTCTGATGGCCGCCGCGTGTGGCGCGATCAGTGGCCCACTCTCTTATTTGGGGGGCGCGGCGCTGGCCAACGTAAGTTTGGCAGCGTGGCTTTTGCCGGTGCAAGCGGTCATCTGGGCCGCGCTTTGCCTAGGCATTAGCTACTACGCACGGCGGGTCGCTGCAACGACTCAATGAACACCCTCGGCAAGCGCCACCGGCGACCAGCGCTGCTCTAGCTCGGAGGCAGGCAGTGGTTTGGCGAAGTAAAATCCCTGCACCAGCGTACAGCCCGCTTTGATCAAAAACTGACACTGGGCTTGAGTTTCAACGCCCTCCGCCACGACTTCCAGTCCCATCCCATCGGCCATGGCCAACACCGCCGTGACGATGGCCGCATCGGCTTGGTCATTGGGAAGCTCGCGGATGAACGCACGGTCCAGTTTGATCTTATCCACCGGCAGTCGTTTCAAATAGCCTAACGATGAATAGCCGGTACCGAAGTCGTCGATGGCAATGGCGTAGCCAAGCGCCCGAAGCGCCTGTAGGCGGGGGCCCATGTCGCCGGCACGCTCGTCCAGCAGCACCGACTCGGTGAGCTCCAGACCAATTTGCGACGGTTTGAGCTGATAGCGCTCCAAGCAGGTCGCCAATTGGGTTTCCAGATCGCCCTGAAAGAGCTGCAGCGCCGAGATGTTGATCCACACGGTCACTTTGGGCATACCGCTGTTTTGCCAGTGTGCTTGCTGCGCACACGCTTTCTCGATCACCCAGCTACCTAGCTCGGCCATCAGACCATGACGCTCGGCCAGAGGAATGAACTCGCCCGGCGAGATCATGCCATCCTGTGGATGGCGCCAGCGTAGCAATGCCTCCATGCCCATCAGCTCACCGCTGCCTGGGTGGTGCTGAGTTTGGTAGTGAAGCTCTAACTGGTCACCGGACACCAGCGCGGCGCGCAGATCGCTGACCAGCGCCAGCTGGGGATTATCCTGCTTGTCCAAGGCTGGGCGAAAGCGCTGGCTATGGTTACGCCCCAATCGCTTGGCGCTATACAGGGCGGACTCCAAACGTTGAAACAGCACGCCGGAGTCGCGGCCATCTTCGGGCGCGCGGCAGCTGCCAATGGTCAGCCCTAGGCGCAGCGACTGCTCATTGATCTCGAAAGGGCTGCACATATGATCGCGCAGGGTCATGATCCATTTGTCGTGATCATCGAAGGTGGTGGTGCGAATCACCAAAAACTCATCACCCCCCAGGCGGCCGACGACGCTGCCCGCCATGTAGCTGGTGAGCCGCTGAGCAAACCGCGCAAGCAACCGATCCCCCTGCTCGACGCCCAGACTGTCATTGACCGACTTCAAACCATCGATATCGATCAGCGCCATGTCCAAACTCTCACCCGCGCGCAGGTGGCGCAGCCTTGAGGCCATTAGGTCATGCAGGCGGCGACGATTAGGTAGCCCGGTCAGCGGGTCCTCGTAGCCGATGCGGCGCAGGTCACGCTCGCGAGCCTTTTGCGCCGAAATATCGGTAAACAGACTGATGAAATGGGTAATCTTGCCGCGTTTGTCGGTCACGGCACGAACCTTGAGCCACTCGGGGTACTCATCGCCATGTTTGCGGCGGTTCCACATTTCCCCTTCCCAACGGCCCGTGGCTTTGAGGGTGCTCCAAAAGCTTTCATAGAAGGCTTTGTCGTGGCGCTGCGCCGCGAGGGTTTCAAGCTTGCGGCCGACCATCTCCTGACTCTCGTAGCCGGTAATGTCGGTAAAGGCCGGATTGACGGCCAGAACGCGATTTTGCACGTCGCTGATGACCATGGCATCCCCCGCCAACCCCATGGCATCTTGGGCAAGCCGCAGGCGCAACCGCTGCTGACGAACTTGGTGCCAAGCATCCCATAAACCCAA
This sequence comes from Halomonas sp. MMH1-48, assembly GCF_022348105.1. Lineage (NCBI taxonomy): Bacteria > Pseudomonadati > Pseudomonadota > Gammaproteobacteria > Oceanospirillales > Halomonadaceae > Halomonas > Halomonas sp. MMH1-48. Next base: position 68,596 of record NZ_JAKRFL010000007.1, on the reverse strand, counting down.
CGTAACCAAGCTGGCGGCCACCATGCGCAGCGCGGTATCAGGAATCCATACACACGCAGGCAGCGCCATGAGCGCTACCCAAACCAGCGGACGATTAAGAGAAACAGGCAGCCACATGGCGGGTCTTGTTGTCCTATCAGCAATCACTAACTAAAAACAAGGGTCGACGACATCATGCCGTCTAACCCAAAACTTGGATAGAGCATATTACGTCAATAGGCCGTTTATTGTGCGAATTCGCTAAGTGAAACGTTACACTCATGACGATTGCCGTATTGGCAAATCATTAAAAAGCATTAGAAAGTGACGATAAGGCGCCCGTGACGTGCATTCGGTGGTCTCGGGAAGTAGACTAGGCGCAACAACCATCTTCATACTCGGAACGATTCAGTGACCAAGCAACACTCCTTTGATCGCGAAGAACTGCTGGCCTGCTCGCGTGGCGAGCTTTTTGGCCCAGGCAATGCACAGCTGCCAGCCCCCAACATGCTGATGCTCGACCGTATCACGCATATCCATGAAGAGGGCGGTGAACACGGCAAAGGCGAACTGATCGCCGAGCTGGATATCACTCCGGATCTGTGGTTCTTCGACTGCCACTTCCCCGGCGACCCGGTGATGCCTGGCTGCTTGGGTCTCGACGCGATGTGGCAGCTGGTAGGTTTTTATCTGGGCTGGCTTGGCCATCCTGGCCGAGGCCGTGCGCTAGGCTGCGGCGAAGTGAAATTCAGCGGCCAAATTTTGCCCGACGCTCAAAAAGTGACGTATCGCATCAACATGAAGCGCGTCATTACCCGTCGGCTCATTTTAGGCATCGCCGACGGAACCGTGTCCGTCGACGGGCGCGATATCTACCAGGCTAATGACCTGCGCGTTGGCCTATTCACCTCCACTGCGAATTTCTAACAGGAGGCTCCCATGCGACGAGTGGTAGTCACCGGCCTTGGCATCGTGTCGTGCTTAGGCAACGACCAGCAACAGGTCTTAGACGCGCTCAAAAGCGGGCGCAGCGGTATTCGTTTCAAGGAAGAGTACGCCGAGCGCGGCTTCCGCAGCCATGTGGCGGGCAGTGTCGATATCGATCTCGATACGCTAATCGACCGCAAGCTGCGCCGCTTCATGGGCGATGCAGCGGCTTACGCCTACGTCTCCATGGCTCAAGCCATCGAAGACGCTGGTCTGACCGAAGCGCAAGTGTCGAACGAGCGCACCGGCCTGATTGCAGGTTCGGGCGGCGCGTCTAGCGCCAATCAGGTCGAAGCCGCCGATCTCATGCGCGAGAAAGGCCTGCGCCGCGTTGGCCCTTACCGCGTGACCCGCACCATGGGTAGCACGGTATCCGCCTGCTTGGCCACGCCGTTCAAGATCAAAGGCGTGAACTACTCCATCTCTTCTGCCTGTGCGACCTCGGCCCACTGCATTGGTAGCGCCATGGAGCAGATCCAGCTCGGCAAGCAGGACGTAGTCTTTGCTGGCGGTGGCGAAGAGGAGCACTGGACGCTGTCATGTCTGTTCGACGCCATGGGTGCTCTCTCTACGCACTATAACGACACCCCGGACAAAGCTTCTCGCCCTTACGATCAGGCCCGCGATGGTTTCGTCATCGCCGGTGGTGGCGGCATGCTGGTGCTGGAAGAGCTCGAACATGCAAAAGCGCGCGGCGCCAAGATCTATGGCGAGCTCGTCGGCTATGGCGCGACCTCGGATGGCCATGACATGGTGGCCCCCTCTGGTGAGGGCGCGATGCGCTGCATGCATCAGGCCATGGCCACGGTGCAGGGCGATATCGACTACATCAATACCCATGGCACCTCGACACCGGTTGGCGATGTCGCTGAACTGAAAGCGATTCGCAGCGTGTTCGGCAACTCAACGCCCGCCATGAGCTCGACCAAGTCGCTCACCGGCCACTCGCTGGGTGCCACTGGCGTACAGGAAGCGATCTACTCGCTGCTCATGATGCAGCACGACTTCGTGGCCGCTTCTGCCAACGTCGAGCAGCTCGACGAGCAGGCCGACGGTTTCGATATCGTGACCGAGCGTCGCGACGGCGTCACCCTCGAGCGCGTGCTCTCCAACAGCTTTGGCTTTGGCGGCACCAACGCCTGCTTGGTGTTCCAGCGCTACGACGACTGATATCCATGTACGGCATCAAAAACGGCGCCTTCGGGCGCCGTTTTTGCGTGAATATGTGTGGATAGTTGCTCAGCGCGCTTAGCGAACCACGGGCCTTGGGACCTCGGAAATCTCCTGCAGCTGCCCCTCGATCCAGGCTTCGACATCCACCAACACCTCGTCGGGCGTGCGCCCTTCGGTCGCGATGGGCGGTCCAATGCGCACGCGAAGCACCCCTGGGCGCTTGACCCAGTGACGACCAGGCCAGCGCTCACCGGCATTGTGAGCGACGGGAAGCACCGGCACACCGGCTCGGCAAGCAACGACGCTACCGCTTTTGTTATAGCGCTTGCGCACGCCAGGATCCACCCGCGTGCCCTCTGGGAAAATCAGGACAGACAGGCCAGTGCCCAGGCGTTCGACGCCCTGCGTCAGCACCTGTTTCATGGCTCGCGCGGGCTTGGAGCGATCCAAACTGATCGGGCGTAGCAAGCGCAGCCCCCACCCAAAAACGGGAATGCGCAGCAGCTCGCGCTTGAGCACGGTGCACACCGGCGGCTTCATCACCTGCAGAAAGACCGTCTCCCACTCACACTGGTGATTGGCTTGAATGACGCAGGGCCCTGACGGGATATTCTCCCGCCCCTGAATCTCATAGCGCACACCGCAGGCAATGCGGAACCACACCATCAAGAAGTAGTTGTAGAGATTCAACAGCCGATAGCGAGCCGCCAGTGGCAGAAACGGTGCGATGGGTAAAAAAAGCACCCCAATGAGCAGCATGGCAGTGAAATAACCTACATAAAACAGCAGGCTGCGACCCACATTGATCAAACTGACTCTCCTGTCCCAACGTCATCGGGCTGCTGGTCGCGGGTGAGACACCAAGCATCCAGCATGCGTCCAACTTCCAGCCGCCATGGCTTTTGATGAACGCCAAACACATCCAGCACGCGGCGACAGTTCAATACGCGGCGTAATTTAGCATCGTGGTGATGGTTCAGTGCTTGCACCTCACCTAGCGCGACCGTCTCACCTCGGCCCTCCAGGTGCGTCGCCAATTGCGTGCGCACCATCGAGGTAAAGGTGAACGCACTGACCGGCTCCGTCCCTGCCAAATGGTAGGCCCCCCAAGCGTCGGCCCCGCAGGCCTGCTGCTGCAGCATGCCGATGAGCGCCATCGCCACTGCATCGGCCGATGTTGGGCAACAGACGACATCCTCGGCGGCCCGAACCGCCTGCCCGGTCACCAAGCTATCAATGATTTCATTCAGCCAAGCGTGGCTGCCTTCCAGCGCGAACAGGGGCCCCAAGCGCACGATCAGGTGTCGGTGGTAGTCGGCGCGAATGCGGTCGCCGGTCTGGACGAGGCGGCGCAAACACTCGTCGCGTGGGGCGGGCACGACGTGCTCATCGATGGGGATATCGAATCCCTCTTCGTAAAGCTGATCGGACACGCACCAGACCAGCGCCACTCCTTGGGTTTGACACGCATCCACGCAGCGCTCCACGGCGTCCGCATGGGCTTTTACCTCGGCAGGGGTCATGCTCAGCGGATGCGCCAGCGGCGGAATGATCACCGCATCGGGCGCGATGGCCTGCAGCTGGCTCGCCGAAACGGCGAGGCCCTGTTCGATTACCAGCTCGGTATCGGTGCGCCGGCTCGCTTCCCGAGCCAATGCTAAACTCAAGCAGTGCCCGGCATCCAGTATCAGCAGCTTCAAGACAGACCCTCTTCCTCAACCCAAGAACGTAAACTCGTGCGTCATGCGGTGACGAACGCCTGCCAGCGTTAGAACGGAATTTCGTCGTCGAAGTCGTCGAAATTGCCCGGATCAGGCGCACCGTAGCTGTTGTTCTGCTGGTTAGGCGCAGGCTGCTGGGGCGGCGCAGAGCGCTGCGGAGCGCCTTGATTGGGGTAACCGCCTTGTTGGGGTGGCTGCTGCTGACCATAGTTTTGGCCATAGTTCTGCTGCGGCGGGGCCTGCTGAGCAGGTGCCTGCTGGGCATAGCCACCTTGCGGCGCACCGCCGCCCTGGTAGTCACCGCTGCGGCCATCGAGCATCTGCATGTCGTTGGCGACGATCTCCGTACTGTAGCGGTCCTGGCCATTTTGATCCTGCCATTTGCGCGTTTGCAGGCGGCCTTCGATATAGACTTTCGAGCCCTTTTTCAGGTACTGCTGGGCAATTTCGGCCGTTTTGTTGAACAGCACCACGCGATGCCATTCGGTGCGCTCCTGACGCTGGCCGCTTTGACGATCCATCCAGGTATCAGAGGTGGCCAGGTTCAGGTTCGCCACCGCGGTACCGGAGGGAGTGAAACGGACATCCGGATCCTGGCCTAAGTTGCCAATCAAAATAACTTTATTAATCCCGCGCGCCATAAGGTCGCTCCTCATCATTCATCGTGTACATTAGCGGTCACTGACAGCTGGTCACAGCTAAGCCAGCGGTGAGTCATTAGGTTCGTGGCGGCGACATCAGTCTCGACAACGCCGCCTGGTCCAATGCGTCGCGATTGACCTTCAAGTAGACCAAACGCTCTTCTGGCACGACCATCACATCTTCTACGCCGACCACGTCGGCAAGATGCTCCATCAACAGGTTCATCGCATCGGGCTGCGTTTCGTGCAGCGCCATCACTTCACTCGAGAGCGGCGGCGGCGACGGCATACGCCACATGGCCGTCCACCACCCTAGCGCCAACAAGGCACAGCCTATGAAGACGGCGTTCAACCCCCAAACGTTGGCTAACAAGCCGCCCAGCGTGCCGCCTAAAAAGGCGCCTAAAAACTGGCTGGTGGAGTACACCCCCATGGCCGTCCCCTTGGCACCCGCTGGGGCCAGCTTACTGAGCATGGAGGGCAGCGTCGCCTCCAGCAAATTAAATCCGGTGAAAAACACGAACAACCAAACGAACAGCCAACGTCCTTGCGAGAGCGGCATCCCCAGGCTCGCCAGGCTCAAGGCAATGGCCCCAATGGCCAGCAGGCACATCAGCTTCATCCGCTGACGTTTTTCCGCGACGATGACCAGCGGCACCATGGCGACGAATGACAGTGCCATGATGCCGAGATAGGCAAGCCCATGGTACTCCGCTGCTACGCCTGCATTGAGCAAGCGAAACGGAATGGCGACGAAAATGGCCATCAGTACCAAATGCAGCGCAAAAATCGATAGATCCAGTCGCCACAAATCGGGTCGAGTCATCACGCTCTTGAACTGTTTGCGATCCAGCCCAACGTCGCGGTGGCGCAACCGGCGCGGAGCGGGCGGCACCCAGCGCCATAGCACCACCAGTCCCACCAGCGTCAACAGGGCGGTAAACCAAAACACGCCGGAGAGACCGGCCCAGGCGGCCAGCCAGGGACCAAGCACCATGGCAATGGCAAACGACACGCCGATCGAAAGACCGATGGTGGCCATGGCGGCAGTGCGAACCTGCTCGCGGGTTTGATCGGCCAGTAGCGCCATGATGGCCGCCGCCACGGCGCCACCGCCCTGCAGCGCGCGCCCGGCGATCACGCCGACAATCGTATCCGCCATTGCAGCGATCACACTACCGACGGCGAAAATCACAAGCCCCATGGCAATCACTCGCTTGCGCCCGATACGATCAGAGAGCAGGCCAAACGGAATTTGCAGCGACGCCTGGGTAAGGCCATAGATGCCTAACGCGACCCCCACGAGCAGCGGCGTTGCACCTGCCAACGTATCAGCATAGAGCGCGAGTACCGGCAGAACCATGAAGAGTCCCAGCATACGAGACGCGTAAAGGCCAGCCAAGCCGCTGATTGCACGGCGTTCAGCGGCCAGCAGCAGTGCGGAAACCTTGCGCATAGTGCCCTTGTGTATGGTGGATGGGCCAGAACGGCCTGAGATAACCGACCATTCTAGCGCTTTGTCACCACGCTGGAAACGCCAGCGCGGTGGCGACAGCAGAGACAGTTTTGCCGGGAAGGGTACAGCAAACGTATAATTACGCTTTTGCCACGCGATTCGAGGTGTTGATGGACAGCATTCTGGTCAGGGGTGCCCGCACCCACAACCTCAAGCAGATCGATGTGGAGCTGCCCCGTGACAAACTGATTGTCATTACCGGGCTCTCCGGCTCCGGCAAGTCATCGCTGGCGTTCGATACGCTCTACGCGGAGGGGCAGCGTCGCTACGTGGAGTCGCTTTCCACCTACGCGCGACAGTTCCTGTCGATGATGGAAAAACCCGATGTGGATCACATCGAGGGACTCTCTCCGGCCATTTCCATCGAGCAGAAGTCCACCTCGCATAACCCTCGCTCGACGGTCGGTACGATCACCGAAATTTACGACTACCTGCGCCTGCTGTTTGCCCGCGCCGGCACACCGCGCTGCCCCGAGCACGGGGAAGACCTAGAAGCCCAGACCATCTCGCAAATGGTCGACCAAGTCATGAATCTCGCCGAAGGCACCAAGCTAATGCTGCTGGCCCCAGTGGTGAAGGGTCGCAAAGGCGAGCATTTACAATTGCTCAGCGAGCTGCGTGCCCAGGGGTTCGTGCGGGTGCAGATCGACGGTCAAGTGCTCGAACTCGACGACATCGCACCGTTGGATAAGCGTAAAAAACACGATATCAGCGTGGTGGTCGACCGCTTCAAAGTACGCGACGACATTGCCCAGCGGCTGGCAGAGTCGTTCGAGACGGCGCTGAACCTGGCCGACGGCACGGCGATGATTCACTTCATGGATGGCGAGCAGGAGGATCTCGCCTTTTCATCGCGCTTTGCCTGTCCGGTGTGTGGCTACTCGCTCTCCGAACTCGAGCCGCGCATGTTCTCTTTCAACAACCCGGCGGGGGCCTGCCCGACCTGCGATGGCTTGGGCGTTCAACAATACTTCGACCCCGACAAGCTCATCAGCCACCCGGAGCTCTCTCTGGCGGAAGGCGTCATTAAAGGGTGGGATCGGCGCAACATTTATTACTTCACCCAGTTACAAGCACTGGCCAAGCACTACCGCTTCGAGCTGGAAACGCCCTGGCAGGACTTAGCGCGACACGAGCGCGACATCATTCTCAACGGCAGCGGTAATGAGCAAATTCCGTTCGTGTACGTGGGGGATCGCGGCCGCAAAGTCACTCGGGAACATGCGTTCGAGGGTGTCTTGCCCAATATGCAGCGCCGCTATCGCGAAACCGAGTCCAACATGGTGCGCGACGATCTCGCCAAGTATATCGCCGTCCAGCCGTGTACGACCTGCGGCGGCTCGCGGCTACGCAAAGAGTCGCGTCATGTCTACGTGGACGAACACAACATTGCCGATATCGTCCACCTGCCGATTGGCGAGGCGTGGAACTACTTTGCCGAGCTCGACTTACCCGGTCGTAAAGGCGAGATCGCCGCCAAGATCGTCAACGAGATCCACGCGCGCCTGGAGTTCTTGGTCAACGTGGGCCTGGACTACCTGAACCTGGAGCGCAGCGCCGACACCCTCTCGGGCGGCGAAGCCCAGCGCATTCGTCTGGCCAGCCAGATCGGCGCGGGGCTGGTAGGCGTCATGTACATCCTGGACGAGCCCTCCATCGGCCTGCACCAGCGGGATAACGATCGCCTGTTGAAAACCCTGGAGCGGCTGCGCGACCTGGGCAACACCGTGATCGTGGTCGAACACGACGAGGACGCCATTCGCGCGGCGGACCATGTGCTGGACATTGGCCCCGGTGCCGGGGTGCACGGCGGTGAAATCGTCGCCCAAGGCACGCCTCAGCAGGTGATGGACAACCCTCACTCACTGACCGGTCAATATCTCTCTGGCACCCGCGAAATTGCCGTGCCGCCCTATCGCATTCCCGGCAATCCCGATAAGCAGCTAGTGGTACACGGCGCGACGGGCAATAATCTGCAAAACGTCACCCTCAGCCTGCCGCTCGGGCTCTTCATTGCCGTCACCGGAGTATCCGGTTCGGGCAAGTCGACGCTGATCAACGGCACCCTGATGCCGATTGCGGCCCGCGAGCTCAACCGTGCCACCACGCTCACTCCCGCGCCATATGAGAAGGTCGAGGGCCTCGATCAGCTCGATAAAGTGATCGATATCGACCAGAGTCCGATTGGTCGCACGCCGCGCTCTAATCCGGCCACCTACACCGGCATTTTCACGCCCATTCGTGAGCTGTTTGCGGGCACCCAAGAGGCACGTTCACGGGGCTACAAACCGGGCCGCTTCAGCTTCAACGTCAAAGGTGGGCGCTGCGAGGCGTGCCAGGGCGAAGGCATGATCAAGGTCGAGATGCACTTTCTGCCGGATATCTACGTGCCTTGCGACGTGTGCAAAGGGAAGCGCTATAATCGCGAAACGCTGAATATTCATTACAAGGGTAAAACCATCCACGAAGTGCTGGAGATGACCGTGGAGGACGCCCTGGCATTTTTCAGCCCAGTGCCAGCCATTGCCCGCCGCCTACAAACGCTGATGGACGTTGGGCTTTCGTACATTCGCTTGGGCCAGAGCGCGACCACCCTCTCTGGCGGTGAAGCCCAGCGAGTGAAGCTCGCCCGCGAACTCGCCAAGCGCGACACCGGGAAAACGCTCTATATTCTGGATGAGCCCACCACGGGACTGCATTTCGAGGATATTCGCCAACTGCTCACGGTCTTGCATCGCCTGCGAGATCACGGCAATACCATCGTGGTGATCGAGCACAATCTGGATGTGATCAAGACCGCTGACTGGCTAATCGACCTGGGCCCGGAAGGCGGCTCGGGTGGCGGACAAATCATTGCCGAAGGCACCCCGGAGCAGCTTGCCAAGCAGCACGTCTCGCATACAGGGCGCTTTTTGGCCCCGCTTCTCGAGCGGGGACACCGCGCGTCAACCACCTCTTAAGCGGCCGTCCCGGCGCAAACGCGCCGGGAGACGCAAAAGAGCGAGCATGCCGCGTGACGACTGCTTATAGTAAGTAACGACGCCGTTTAACAAAGGTGGTTTGCACGAGGAGAAGCACGCGTGGAACAGGATAAGAGCTGCATTATTCGCCACTTTAGCCACTACTGTACGCTGACAGACGACGAAAAGCAGTTGCTCAATTCACTCGAAGAGAGCCCTGACGACATCAAGGCTGGTTCGCTACTATGGGAGATGGGCGCCCCTGCCAACGAGTTTTGCACGCTGCGCAGCGGCTGGGCTTACTCTTACCGTCACCTAGAAAATGGTGATCGGCAGATTCTCGAAGTTTTCCTCCCTGGGGACATCATCGGCCTGCGGGAGTTTGCGTTTTCTCAGCGTCTCGAGAACGTGCGCATGATTACGGACGGAGTGGTCTGCCATTTCCCCCATAAACGGATGCTCGATCTCTTTCGTGAGTCGCTGCCGCTCACCTCGGTGATGTTCGCCATCGGCAGCCGTCAGCAGGCGCTGCTCACCGAACGGTTGGTGAACCTCGCACGGCGCAGCGCGCGCCAAAAGATGGCCCACTTCCTCCATGAAATGTACCTGCGCCTACGCCAAACCAATGACGATATTAGTGGGCAGTTCCGTCTCCCGCTCTCCCAAGAGCAGCTGGCCGATATTCTGGGGCTGAGCCCGGTGCATGTCAGCCGCACGTTCAGCGCGCTCAGCGAGGATGGTTTGGTCTTCCGCGACCGCCACCACGTGTCGATTCCCGACCTGGATGCGCTGGCCACGGAAGGAGAGTTCGATGACTGCTACCTGACCGATAACGTCCGCCCCCTGCTCGACGGTTGATCCTCCGATGACGGCTGATGCGACGTGTGCCGCCCGCTGGCCCAGCGCGCAGCACTTAGCAAAGGGGGCGCGTCAGCCACACTTGGACCAGCCGCATCCGGCGTAGCAGGTAGGACAGCCATCCATCATGATCAAGTCCCCTCGGCACTCGGGGCAGGTGCCCACGGTGGCCGGCGCGCCGCTGGCGGATACAGGCGCGCCTGAGGCCTCATCGACAGTTGGACGCTCCTCGGGCTGCCAAGCATGGCCATGCTGCATTCGGTGGGCGTAGCGGGCAACCAGCGTCTCGACCGGCACTTGGTGGCCGTCCTGATCCAGAAAGCCACGCCGATAGAGAATCTGCTGAATCGACCAAGCAATCGCCGCCACTTCAGAATCGTGAAACATGGGCTTATCCCAGCGATTCATGCCACAGCGCACCAACCCCTTATCCCAGGCCACCTTGCGAAGATCCGCCACGGCCTGCGTGACATAGCCGCCCCGCGCCGCTAGCGACAGGCTACGCATCGTGGCAGTGATCCACTGATGCTCGCTGGAGAGCTGGCCCGACGGAAAGAAAAACTCCACCGGGCGCTCGATCACCACGCGCTGACCACCGACCACCCCCTCCACCGGCATGAACGACACCAGCAAATAGACCTTCTTACGCCCTTCGGCCCCCACGTAGGAGATCTTCTCCGACACCGCCTCCAGCGTCCCCTCCGGACGCGAGGGGATACGGACCGTCAGCGGGTCCTCCTCGGCCAACACGGGCTCGGGGGTAGGCCGTTCCGGCTGTTTGATTCGGTAACCGACAATTTTCGACGTGATTTCGACCGCCATAACGCTCTCTCCCAATGTTTGACCGTTGCTCAAGCCTACGCGTGCGCTGGTTACCACTTACCGTAAGTGCCCTCTTTCAAGGCATCGAACAGGTTGGCCGCGTTGTGCTCCTCACCGTCATAGAGCACTTTTTCATCGCCCGTCAGTTCCAGCGTTTCGCCACTCTCTAGTTCGAAGACGTAGGTGGTGTTCTTGAGATCGTCTTCCCGCACCAGCACCCCTTGAAACGCTTCTGGATTGAAGCGGAAGGTCGTGCAGCCTTTCAAACGGCTCTCATACGCCTGCAAATAGAGGTCTTGGAACTGCTCGAACGGGAACTCGGTCGGCACGTTGACCGTTTTGGAAATGGCAGAATCTACCCACTGCTGCGCGGCGGCCTGCACGGCGACGTGCTGTTCGGGCGACACCGAGTCGGCGGTGATGAAGTAATCCGGCAGATCGCTTTCTACCGCATCGGCAGCGATGAAGTGGCGATAGGCGGCCAGCTCGAAGGAGACCACTTCCACCTGCTCCTTTGTCTTTTTGCCGGACTGAATGATGTTGCGGAAATAGCGATGTGAGAACGACGGCTCGATACCATTCGAGGCGTTGTTGCCCATGGAGAGCGAAATAGTGCCCGTCGGGGCAATCGAGCTGTGATGAGTGAACCGCGCGCCGTGCTCGGCGAGCTGCGCCACCAAGTCCGGCTCCAGCTCGGCCACTTTGGCCATGTATTGGCTATAGCGGGCATGCAGAATGCGGCCCGGCACTTTGTCACCGACCTCGTAACCGTCGCTGGCCAGCTGTGGGCGCTCGCGCATCATTTTTGGCGTGATGGTGTGCTCCTCTTCGAGCACCGGCGCCATGCCCTTCTCTTTAGAGAGCTCCAGCGCTTGCTTCCACCCTTCCAACGCGAGGTGACGACTCACTTCCTCAGTGAACGTCAGCGATGCCTGAGAACCGTAGGGTATCTTCAACATGGTCAGTGTCGAACCGAGCCCTAAAAAGCCCATGCCGTGGCGGCGCTTGGCTTCGATTTCGCGCTGCTGTTGGGGAAGCGGCAGTCCGGCGATTTCCACTACGTTATCGAGCATTCGGGTAAAGATCGCCACGACGTTACGATAGCGCTCCCAGTCGAAGCGCGGCTCGGCGCTAAATGGTTCGATCACGAACTTGGTCAAGTTGACCGATCCCAGTAGGCAGGCCCCTTCTGGTGGGAGCGGTTGTTCACCACACGGGTTGGTCGCGCGAATATCTTCACAGAACCAGTTGTTGTTCATACGGTTGACCTGATCGATCAAGATGAAGCCTGGCTCGGCGTAGTCGTAGGTGGAGGCCATGATCGTGTCCCACAGCTCGCGGGCCTTGATCACTTCGACAATGCGGCAGGCCACGCGCCCCTGATCATCCACCGTGTAGCCCTCTTCGATCACCGGCCAGTCGCGGTAAATGATGTCGTCATCACTAACGTCCTCTTTTTCACCTGGATGCAGCGGAAAGGCCAGCGGCCAGTCGGCGTTGTGCTTCACTGCTTCCATGAACTCGTCGGTGATCAGCAGGCTAAGGTTAAACTGGCGCAGCCGCCCGGCTTCACGTTTGGCCTGGATGAAGTCGCGCACGTCGGGGTGACCGACATCGAAGGTCCCCATCTGGGCACCGCGACGTCCCCCGGCGGATGCCACGGTGAAACACATCTTGTCATAGATATCCATGAAGGCCAGCGGGCCATTGGTGCCCGCGCCTGCGCCAAACACGAAAGCGCCTTTGTGTCGCAGCGTCGAAAAGTCGTAGCCAATGCCCGCGCCCGATTTCAAGGTCATCCCAGCATCGACCACGGAATCGAGAATATCGCGCATGGAGTCATGGATGGTACGCGAGACGGTGCAATTGATCAGACTGACGGCGGGTTTGTAGGCGTCGGCACCGGCATTGGAGAGAATACGGCCGGCGGGAATCGCGCCGTTCTCCAACGCCCAGCGGAACTTGGGCAGCCACTCGTCAGCGTGCTCGCCCTCGACGGCCGCTAGCGCGCGCGCCACGCGTTCGAACGTCGCCGAGACATCCTGATCTACCGGCTGGCCATGGCGATCTTTCAACCGATATTTGGCATCCCAGATCTCTCTTGAGGGGGCCTGCAGAGGGACCTCACTGGATGTCTTCATCGCCTTGGCTGCGGTGTTCATGTCACGAAACTCCTTCACGAGGGATCAATAGAGGCTAAAACGGCCCGATGATACAAGGCATCGCCAGAGAGTATAGCCCCGACTTTCTACTATATCGGCTGCTTTTTTGAATCAAACCCACTAGATATAGAAAAAACAGCACCTTACCCTTTTGATTATTCTCAACACGCTATAGGCTTAGGGTTTTCGATGACGATACGATCTATGAGCCCCACTCGCGCACTCTCTTCCTACGCGTTGTCCACGCTCCTGCTGGCGAACCCGGCGCTGGCGGCCACGTTCAACGTGAGTTCTACCGAACCCCACGGGCACTGGCAGTCGATGGCCCTTAGCCTTGGCGACGAACGCCACTTCCGCGCCGTGGAGACCCACAGCTACTCAGACGCTACGCTCAGCGTGAACACGACCCAGGGTGTCTGCGACCTACCTTGGCTCGAGATGCGAGTGACGCTGGCGCAACAGCAAGGCGAAAGCCGTGCGGTGAACCTCGTGCCGACGCGGCTACGCATCGACGACCAGCCGATCATCGACACCATGGCGGAGTTCATTACCGAGCGCGGCGATGACGGCTTTTATGCCCATTTCTATTTGCAAGATATGGAGACGCTGATCGAGGAAATGCAGTCGGGGGAACAGCTCTTTCTTGGCTTCGATCAGAACGAGCGGGAGCCTTGGTACATGACCTTTAGCCTGGCGGGTGCAGATGCGGCCATCTCGCGCATGCAAGCGTTGTGCAGTGCGGCCGCCGAGACGGCCCGCACGCCTTAAGTCACGCGCTCTTCGGCGAGTTCTACGCGGTTACGGCCGCTACGCTTGGCTCGATACATGGCAGCGTCGGCCCGGGCCATCAACGTTTTACAGCTATCGCCGGGCTGCCAAATGGCGACACCGATGCTCACCGTGATGGGCTGGTCCAGGCCGCTGACGTGCAGTGTCGCCACCAGGCTACGCAGCCGCTCGGCCAAGCCGACCGCGGCGTCCATGTCCGAGTGCGTGGCGAGCACCACGAACTCTTCGCCGCCCCAGCGGCCCAGGTGGTCACAGCCGCGTAGCGAGGTTTCCACCAGGCGCGCCAGCGACACCAGCACGTCGTCGCCCACGCTGTGTCCGTGGGTATCGTTGATCTGCTTGAAGTGATCCACATCGAATAGCAGCAGCGCAAAGGCAGCACCGTACCGTTTGGCCGCGACCAGTTCGGCATCGATGGCCTGTTCGATACGGTAGCGGTTCCACACATGAGTGAGCGGATCGAAGTGGGCGAGCTGCTCCAAGCGCTGATTAGCAGCGGCAAGCGCCTTACGCTCACGCTCTAAATGCATGTTCAGCGTGCTAATCTCGTAAGCGGAGATCGCCAGCGTCAGGTCTTCTCCCAGGTCCATCACCGCCAGGCGCTCGACGCGCTGCCACGCCTCGCTTTTGCCCACTACCTCTTCGCACCAGGCCGCCGACGGCGCCACCAACACCGGGGGTAGCGGTGCCGAGGTCGGTTGCATCGCCCAGTAAAGCGTTTCTACCTGCTCGGGGCGAAAGAAGATCAGCCAGCCGCGCTGAGCCGCGCTCATGGGCAGCGGCACGGCCAGAATGCCGCATTGGTCCGGCATGTTCAGGGATTCGGTCAAGGGCTCGCTGGCCACGCCACGGGTACACCAAGGCCCGCTGTGTCGATGCGCTTGGTCGAGCCGTTTGACGAACTGAGCGACGACTGCGGCGTCAGGCGTATGACCGTCCGCGTAAACGCTGCCTTTCAGCCACAGTGCAACACCGTGGGCGCGAAACAGCGAGCACCATGTCTCCGCTTGGGCTGACAACAACTCGACGGGGCTTTGCGGCTCGATACGGGCATTCGTCGAGAGCACCAAACTATCTTGTACGCGCTGAAGATAGCGGGCCTCTTGTCGAGCCCTGAGTAGCAAAAGCCGCTGGGTCGCCATCTGGACGAGGGTGCGAACGGCATCGCGGACTGGCGGCGACACCGGATGAGACGCTGCCGAGTGGCAGAACAGCAAGCCCCACAGCCCGGTGTCACCCTGCATGGCCAGGCTCATCGCACCGCGTACGCCCAACCGTTGCAAGTAGCGCTGACGCTCCGGCGCGGGGGCACGTAAAAAGCAGTGGCGCAAATCGACGCTCTCGCCCTCTGGCGTACACGGCAGCGGCGGTTCTGCATGGGCGCTGGCGTCATGAATCAAACGGATCGGATGGCGCTCGTAGGTGCGGCGCAGCGTGATCGGAAAGTCACTGGCAGGAAAGCGTTGGCCCAGCAGCGCAGGCAGGTGCCCGCCTTGCGCTTCGGCGACGATCAGCCCGTGCCAATCGCTATCGAAATGACAGACCGAGACGCGATCATGACCGGTGAGCTGTTGCACGGCAGTCACTAAATAATCCAGCAGTTCTTCTTGATGGGTCGCTTCGGCTAGACGCATCAAGCGCTCGTTGACGGTCCCCAGCAGGCGCCGTTTGCCCAGCGGGCTGAGGGGCTCGATTTCGACCACCACGTGGCGATGCGTGCGATAAGCGTGAACCTGCAGGCGCGTGGTGTCATGTAGCCGACGGAAGGCCAGCGGGCTCGCTAACCGCTGGCGTCCATGCAGCTCTTGGCGCAATCGTTGGCTCAACCGCTTGCCCAGCACGGTGGCGGGGGAAATCGCACGGAGCTCGGTGTCTGCCAATCCCAGCAGTTTGTTTAGGTTGCGACTGACCGCCTGAATGCGCCGACTCTCACCGTCGAGCACCATGACGGCGCCAAACGATTGTAGTAGCGAGTGATGCTTCGACACGCAGATAGCCTCGAGATAGTGCTTTACCCCTCGACCTGCTGCCTTAGCAGCAGTTCAACGCGCCGGTTGGCTGCTCGCCCTTCCGAGGTAGCGTTACTTTCCATGGGTTGGGTGTCGGCATAACCGACCGCCCGCATACGTGAAATGGCAATGCCTTGCCGCTCTAATTGGCGCACGACCGCAATGGCACGGCCTACTGAGAGCTCCCAGTTCGATGGAAACCTCGGCGTCGAGATAGGCACGTTATCGGTATGACCTTCAACGGAGATTTGCCCATCGAAAGTCGCCAGCACGGAAGAGAGTCGTTCTAACACATCTTGCCCTTGGGGCGTTAGCACATCGTTGCCGCTGGGAAACAAAAGGCTGTCGTCGATGCGCAGCGTCACGCCCTCTTGACCTTGCGAGACGCTTACACCAGGAATGTCGAGTCCCGCCATATGAGGTTGCAACCCTTCATGGCGTGGCTGAATACCCGTGGCCAAGCTAGCGAGCGGCAGTGAGGTCACGGCGCTGGCGACGCTCAGGGCCTCGCGGCTCTGCCCTTCGCCGCCGCTCGGCGGCGCCAAGGCTAGCAGCAGAACGAACAGCGTGATGAGCAGTGTGAGCACGTCCAAGTAGCTGGTTAGCCAGCTCTCGTCACTCTCACCCACTGCAGCGGGCAGCTCCAGGGCATGCCGTGAGTCGCGGTCGAGCATGGCGCTACCCTTTCAATGCGGAGCCAACGTCGGGACGGGGTTTGACGTTGGCGTCCCGGATCTCATCGTGGTAGTTCGCTACGAAGGAGTTGAGCGTCTCTTCGATGAACGATGGCAAGCGGCGCTTGGTGATCAATGAAATCCCTTCGAGCACCATGTTCATGGTAATCAACCGCTCCTCGGTGCGCCGCTCCAGCTTGACGGCGATGGGCTTGAACACGAGGTTGGCCAGCAAGATACCGTAGAAGGTGGTCAGCAGTGCTACCGCCATGCGGGGGCCGATGACCTGAAGGTCTCCGGCATCCATGACTTCGAGCATGTTGACCAGCCCCACTAACGTGCCGATCATGCCGAAAGCGGGCGCGTAGGTCGCCATGGTGCGAAAAATTTGCGCTTCGGCGTGTTCGCGGGCTTTCAAGCGGGCGATACGCCAGCGCAGCATGTCGAAAATCTCATCCTCTTTGGTATTGGCAATCACAAGTTGAATACCGGTTCGTAAGAACGGGTTGCGGGTGTGTTCGAGCTCCCGTTCGACGGCCCGCACGTCACCTTTGAACCAGAGCCGCGACATGGACACCAGCTCGTTGATATCGTCCCGCACATAGGTATTCTCACGGCGGAATACCAAGCCCACCAAACGCACCACTCGCAGCACTTCTTTCAACGGATAGCTGATGAAGGTCGCCGCCAGCGTACCGGTGATGACGATGGCCAGTCCCGGCACATTGATAAAACTTTCGGGCGACTCTGCAGTAAAGAACAGCACGCTTACCAGCAGCAACATGCTGGCAAAGATACCGATCAACGTAGATGGGTTCATCAACGGCTCCTCGCCGAGTAGGGTGAGTGGGTATTAGGATTCATCGTGATCGCGTAAACGCGCGCGCAGACGGCTCACCGCCTGACTGTGTAGCTGGGAGACCCGCGATTCGGTGACGCCCAGCACCGCGCCGACCTCTTTAAGGTTCATCTCTTCTTGGTAATAGAGCGCCATCAGCAGCTTTTCGCGCTCGGGCAATGCCTCGATGGCCTCGATCAGGGTGTGTCGCTGCTGCTCATCAAGCAATTGGTCAAACGGCCGATGCTGGGCATCGTCACCCGCCGGCTCACCGCCATCGGCGACCAGCTCTTCGAACGGCAGCAGTTGACCACTGTTGGTGTCATTTAACAGCTGCTGGTACTCGCTCAGGGGCATCTCCAGCTCGCGGGCAATTTCACCCTCTTCAGGGGGGCGGCCCAACTGCTGCTCCAAGCGGCGTACAGCATCGTCCACTGCCCGCGCCGAACGACGTACGCTGCGCGGCAGCCAGTCGCGAGTGCGCAGCTCGTCCATCATGGCACCGCGAATCCGCTGGCTGGCGAACGTCGCGAACGTGGCACCCTGGGCAGCATCGAAGCGTCCCAGCGCCTCTAATAGCCCCACCATGCCTGCCTGGATCAGATCATCTAGCTCAATACTTGCGGGCAATCTTACCTGCAGCGTTAAGGCCTGACGTCGCACCAGTGGCATGTATTGGGTCAACAGCTCACTTTGTTTGATCCTGCCTTGTGCTGTATACATCCTCGTGCCTCGCGGCTGAACGGCCTTTACCGATAATTCACTATCACCTGTAGCCCCTGCACCCTCACTGGCCGCTGGCCCGGCGACAGTGCAAACCGAAAGTGCAACGGCGCATTTGCCAACATGCCTTCCAGCGCAGTGGTACTGCCGCGCATGCCCGACAGTGCCACGCAGCGCTCAGGGTGACACAACCAAGCGTTGACGGGATGACTCGGTGGGGTGTCGAACCGCCACTGCACGCGCGTTAGCGTCGCTCCTCCCAGCGGGATGCCTGCTGGTGGCGAAATGGCCTGGCTCTGACTGGTGCGGTCGCTCATGGCGACCAACACGCCAGGCACGTCTCGGCTCCAGCTACCCGTTGCCGCCTCGACGCTAACGACCCACATGATGGTTGCCAGCATCGCTGCGTAGGGGCTCACCCTTTTCACTGTTAACAACTTTACGGCTTTTATCAACGTCTGTCGGGCAAATAGCCTCATACGCGGGCCCTCTATTCGGCGTAGGTCGCTAACGACAGCAAGCCGATCATCTGTCTCAACGTGCAAGCAACAAAAGCTCGATATCCAAATAGTAAGCGGCGGCGTCACGCAAGTTCTCCAGCAGCCCCTGACGCGGCAGGTGCGGTTCATGGAGTGCCAGCAGGCGTCGCGGACCGCCATGCTCTCGCACTTTTCGAAGCACACGGTACATGCTGGCAAAGCCATCGGCATCGCTAGTGACCCATAGCGCCCATCGTGCATGCTCCTTCGCCAGCATGGCCAGCGACGGCGTATCGGCCATGACGACCTGAATCTGCCAATCCTGCGGGTCGCCCGCCCACTGACGCCCCAACGCCGACCACTGCCCCAAACGTCCACGCACTTTATCGACTTGTGCGGCGCCGGTATGCGGTAGCCCTATCACCACCAGCGGTTTCTGAGGGCGCGGTGGCGTCACCGTCGCCGGTTCAGTGGCGGCAGCGACAGTGGGCGCCAGAGCGTCTTGGGTATGCACCGCCGCCTCTTCAGTACTGACCGGCGAGGCAGGAGCGGCGGACGCATGGGTATCTTGTGGTTCGTCCTGTGCGGCTCGCTGCTGACGCTGTAGATCGGCCCATTTCCGCAGGCCCGCCGCTTGATCCTGGCCGCTCATATCAGGTCCTCGCGACTGACGCTACCGAGCTGGCGAATGGCATCGCGTGCCATCAACACGTGCACCAAGGCGTCGAGTAGCGCCGTATCGCGGCGTTTACGCTGACTGCCCAGCAGGCGCAACAGGTCGGCTCGCAACGCTTGCACCGCGTCGTCATCGGCCAAATCCAAGTGACTGGCTACAGCGGCGGCGCCGCTGGCCATGAGCAGGCGTAGCTCGCTGCTCACCTCGCCGCCATCCGCCTCTTTTAGCTGCTGCCAGGCACGCTTGGTCAACGCGGATAGCCCATCACTCTGTAACTGAATGACCAGTAGCGATACAACGTCGCTGCCTAGACGCGCGGGAGTTAGCCAGTAGCGGCGCACGACACGCTTGCTGCTTTCTGGATCGCACACGTCGCCCACCCAGGCCAGCACCGCGTTGCCGGTGGCATCGTGGGCCTCCACGTAGGCTGTCGACAGCTGCATGCGTTGACCACGAAAACGAATGGCAACACGGTGGGTGAGCGTACTCTCTTGAAACAGCGTGCGCAGGGTATGACGCTCGCCCTGGCAGTGTACACGCTGACCGGCGTTGACGGCGCTGACCCAGGTCAAGCGCTGGTCGTTAAGCCATGCCAGCGCGTCGGACTCCGGCAGGGTAGGCAGCAGATGAACGGCGATGTCTGCCGCGCAGCCCGCCAATCGTGGTTGCCACCCAGCAGGTTGGCGATGCTGCAAACGCGTCAGTGCCAACCATGCCCCTTGATCGTCGAGCGCCACGTCCGGCATCGACCAGTCACAGTTGCGCTCGTTGCGCCTGGGCGACCATACGACGCCCATGGCATCGTGGGTCGCTTCCGCGCCAGCCAGCAGCGTGTCTAAACGCTGATCCTGCACCACGCTGGGCAGCGCAGCGATGTCCCAGGCGGCCTCCAAACGGTGAAAATCGGCGACCCGTTGGCGCAGCCGAGTCAGTACCGACGTCAGCCGGCGCCCCTGGCCTAGCACATCCCGCGACCAGCGCGGCAGGCTCGGCGCGCTGGCCGGGCCGCCTTGATCCATCGAAGCGCTCGAACTGGCCGAGAGCGCTTGGTCGATCAGGCCAGAAGGCGTGGCCACGGCCATGTCTTCCGGCACCTGCTGGCCGTGTGATCCAAACAGTACGCGCATGCCGTGGCGCATTACGATATCCAGAACGGGCGCCAGTCGCCCGGCCTCGTCCTGCTTGGTGATGATGCAGTCGTCGAGCTCGGCCCCTGCGGCCCGCGCTGCCTGACGGTAGCGCAACACCACCTCTTCCAGGGTCTCTGGCTGGCTGGCCGCATTGAGCAATAGCACCAGCCGTACGGTCGACTGTCCGCCCTGCAAGTGCGCAATCTGCTCGATCACGCGCTGATCTCGTTGGCTCATCCCAACGGTATCGATGATGACCCACTGTTTGCCTTGCAATCGGCCGACCAGCTCGTCGATAGGCTGTTCTGCGTCGAGCGCGTACATCGGCGTATCCAACAGTCGGGCGTAGATGCGTAGCTGCTCGTGGGCACCGATGCGGAAGCTATCAGTGGTCACGAGCGCCACCGGACGAGTGCCATGGCGCATGACGAAACGCGCCGCCAGTTTGGCCGTGGTCGTGGTTTTACCGACCCCAGTAGGCCCTACCAGCGCCACGATGCCGGTTTGATCGAAAAAGCGATCTTCGTGCGCCAGCACCTTCAGCCGCGCTATGAGCTGTTCGCGCAGCCAAGCGCTGGCAGCGTCATGGCCGCCTTCCTGGGTCAATAACTCCTCGGGCAGCGCTTCGAGCACCTCATGGCTGAGTTCGGCGCTAAAGCCCACCCGCACCAGCATGGCTAGCAGATATTCATACGTCGTTTGAGTGCCGCGCGGCGACTCCACCATCGGCTGACGGCGAGAGAGCAGCTCGCGCATGTCCTGCATTTCTCGGAGCAGGCGCTCGCTCATTGCCTCCAGCGGATCTGGCTGTGTCGGCAGTGAGAAAGCCGCGGCGGGCGCCGGGGCGTCTCGCGATACTTCTGAAGGCTCTGCGGGTGACGGATCGAACTGGTCGACCGCGTCGTCGGCCATGGCCAGAATTTCAACGCCGCCTTCGGTGCGGCGATTAGCGACGATCAAGGCATCGTCACCCAGTATTTCGCGCACTTGGCGCATGACATCGCGACTATTGGCTCCGACAAAACGTCTCACGCTCATGGTTCACCTGTTACCAATTTAGCGGCCACCGACCAGGGTGGTCACGCGCAGGGTGCGGTCGTCGGGAATTTCTGCCTGGGACATCACCACCAAGTGGCGCATCCGGCGGCGTAGGAAGCGCGATAGCACCGCGCGCAACGAGTGTTGAACGACCAGCACGGGCGCTTCACCACTGCCTTCGTGCTTCTCGAGCGCCTGCTGTGCCTGATTCATCAACGTATCCGCCAGCCCCGGCTCCATGGCCCCGTTACCGTTCATGGCCTGCATCAATACTTGTTCGAGCTGCGCGTCCAGTCCCATGACGTGCAGGGTCTCCTGGCCAGCAAACCACTGTTGTGTAATCGCGCGACCCAGCGCGATACGCACCAGAGCGGTCAGCTCATTGGGGTCTTTCTGTTGTCCCGCATACTCAGCCAAGGTGTCCAACACCGTGCGCATATCGCGAATCGAGACGTCTTCATCCAGCAGGTTCTGCAAAATTCGCTGCAACACGGTCAGAGAGATCGCTTTGGGCACCACCTCTTCGACCAGCGATTTTTGGTCTTCGCCCAGTTTGTCCAGCAGCTTTTGCACTTCTTGCCGCCCCAGCATCTCGGGAGAGTGACGGTGCAGCAGATGGTTCAGATGGGTGGCGATCACCGTGCTGGCATCCACGACCGTATAGCCGTAGACCTGAGCGTGCTCGCGCTGGTTGCCATCGATCCATACCGCAGGCAGTCCAAAGGCTGGGTCTTGCGTTGGCGTGCCTTGTAGCTCACCGGACACTTGGCCGGGGTCGATGGCCAGCCATTTGCCGGGCTGCGCGTCGGCACGGCCGATTTCGGCGCCTTTCATGGAAAGCACGTAGGTATTGGGCGGCAGTTCTAAGTTATCGCGAATGTGTACCACCGGGGGCAAAAAGCCCACCTCCTGGGCGAATTTCTTACGGACGCTTTTAATGCGCCCCAGCAACTCCCCTTTTTGCCGCGAATCTACCAGCGGAATCAAACGGTGGCCCACTTCCAGACCCAGCGTGTCAACCAGCTGTACGTCTTCCCAACTGGCTTCTGGCGTCTCTTGAAGAGGCGGTGGCGCCGTGGCGATCTCCTCTTTGACCAAGGTCTGCTCTTTGCGACGCATCAGATACCACGCCAAGCCGCCCAGCAGCGCGGTGAAGACCAAGAATACGAAATTGGGCATGCCGGGCACCAGGCCGAGCAACCCCATGACCATCGCCGCTAGAATCATGACCTGAGGATTGACGAACAGCTGGCTGATCATCTGCTGACCAACGTCCTGCTCGGTATTTACCCGAGACACGGTGACGCCTGCAGCCGTCGAGATGACCAGAGCCGGGATCTGAGCCACCAAGCCATCGCCAATCGTCAGCAGCGTATAGGTACGCGCGGCATCGGCAAAGCCCAGATCGTGCTGCATCATGCCAATCAGCAGGCCACCAATAATGTTGACCACCATGATGACCAGACCCGCCACCGCGTCACCACGAACGAATTTACTGGCACCGTCCATGGAGCCGTAGAAGTCGGCTTCCTGGGCTACCTCGGCGCGACGCTTTTTCGCTTCATCTTCGCCAATTAACCCAGCATTCAAGTCGGCGTCGATGGCCATCTGCTTGCCAGGCATGGCGTCGAGCACGAAGCGAGCGCCCACTTCGGCGATACGCCCCGCACCTTTGGTGATGACCATGAAGTTGATGATGACCAAGATGAGGAAGACGACTAGCCCCACTGCAAAATTACCGCCGACGAGGAAGGTGCCGAACGCCTCAATGACCTTGCCCGCCGCATCACCGCCTTCGTGGCCTTCCATCAATACCACGCGGGTGGAGGCCACGTTGAGCGAGAGGCGAAGCAGCGTCGTGAACAGCAGGACGGCCGGAAAAGCGGCGAAGTCCAGCGGCTTTTCGGCAAACATGCTGACCAGCAACACCATGATGGACAACGCAATGTTGAACGTGAACAGCAGATCCAGCGCGAACGGCGGGAGGGGCAGAATCATCATGCCCAGAATCATTAAAATCAGCAGCGGGCCCGCAAGCAGCTTCATGCTCACGTCGTTCATCCAGGGTCGCTGATTGATCAACTGGCTTAAGCCTTTCATGTTTGCGCCTCATTGCCACCGGCACGACGGCCGGGACTGTCCATTTCCGGGGGAACCGGTAAATTATCGGGAGTGGGGGGCACCTCGCCTCCTTGCTGTGCAACGTGCTTCAGGCGATAGGCCCAGGCCATGACCTCGGCCACGGCGGTATACAGTTCGGCAGGCACTTCGGCCTCTAAGTCGACATGATGATACAGGGCACGCGCCAATGGCGCTGCTTCCAATCTCGGAACGCCAGACTCTTCACCTATTTCACGGATACGTGCGGCCACGGCGTCCGCGCCTTTGGCCACCAGCCGAGGGGCCCCCATACGCCCCTCCTGGTATACCAGTGCCACCGCGTAATGCGTTGGGTTGGTGATGATGACATCGGCGTCGGGGACTTTACTCATCATGCGTCCGCGCGCCATGGCTTGCTGCTGCTGGCGAATACGCCCTTTGACATGGGGGTCGCCTTCGGAGTCTTTGTGCTCCTGTTTGACCTCTTCTTTGGTCATACGCAGTTGCTTGGCGTTGTTCCATAGCTGGAACGGCACATCGATCAAAATCACTACGATCAGCGACAACACGATGAGACCAGCCGCCAGAGCGGCCATGTTCAGTGCGCTCACCAGCGCCTGCTGAATGGGCTGATCCATCAGTCCCAAAAACCGCCCCATATTAAAATATAAAAAGCTGAACGCCACACTTCCCACCAGTACCGACTTGGCGATAGCCTTTGCCAATTCGGCCAGTGCTTGGGTGGAAAAGAGTCGTTTGATCCCTTTGATCGGGTTCAGCTTCGAGAACTTGGGCTGGAGAGATTTGGAGGAAATGAGCCAGCCGCCCAACAGTGCGGGCGCTACCAGCGCAATGACCGTGAGCAGCAGAAAGAGCGGTAGCATCGCGATGAGCGTTCGCTGCCCCAAGTCCAGCGCGTTGACCAGCATCGAGGTAGTTTCCATGGCTTGGCGACGTTCGAACAAGAACGCCTGCTCCATCACCATGCCAAGCTGGTCATAGAGCATCTGCCCCATGCTCCATAGACCTATCACGCCCCCGAGCAGCATCAGGAAGGTCGTCAGCTCTCGGGACCGAGGCACCTGGCCCTCTTCCCGCGCTTTGTCCAAGCGTCGAGGCGTGGCCTCTTCGGTTTTTTCCTGATCGCTGTCGTTATCTGCCATGCTGTCATCCGGCTGACGAGTGGTCGGTCGACCAAAATAAGGCACACCACAAGCTCAGCCGCCCTTGAGGACGGCTGAGCTGGGGTCTTATTTTGCCAGAGGCAGAGGCTTACAATATGCTAATAACCCGGCATTAAAAGCCTAATTCGTCCAATAAGTCGTCTACCTGATCCTGTCCGGTGACGATATCAGGGGCGTTCGCTTTCACCTGCGGCCCATTGAGAAGGTCTTCATTGCGACGCGCGTTCTCGTTTTTCCACTGATCTTCCGCCTTGCGCTGCATCGTTTCGCGCGCTTCTGCGCCCGGCACGTTGTCGATCAGTACCTGAACCAGCTGGTGCTCGATCTCACGAATCACGTCCATCATCTTTTTGATGACTTGGCCCGTGAGATCCTGGAAATCCTGAGCCATCATGATGTCCAGCAGCTCTTTATTGGTCGCTGCGGTGATCTGCGGCACATCGCTCAGGTAGGTCCGCGTTTCTTTGACTAGCGCCTTGGCGTCATCCAGTTCCTTGGGTGCTTCGAACCACTCACCCCAGCGTTTATCCAAGGCTTCGGCACGCTCAGAGAGCTGGTCTTGCAGCGGCTGCGCCCGATCGATGGCGTTGAGCGCCTTGTCCGCCGCCTGCTCGGTCATCGTTGCCACATAGTGCAGTCGGTCACGGGCATCGGGAATCGCTTCGGCGGCCTTCTCGATCTCCTTGTCCAAGCCAAGCTCGCGCATGTTGTCACGCAGCATGCGGGTGAGCTTACCAATACGAAAGATCAGGTCTTCAGCGGCTTCTTCGGACAGTTGGGCAGAACCACCCTGCTCATTCTGACTCATTGTGTTGTCTCCTCGTTAACCGAGCACCTTGGCTCCGCCGCGTCATTTACCCATTTTCTCGAAGATTTTATTCAGCTTCTCTTCTAGGGTGGCGGCTGTGAACGGCTTGACGACGTAACCATTGGCGCCCGCTTGTGCGGCGGCAATGATGTTCTCTTTTTTGGCCTCTGCCGTCACCATTAGAACCGGCAGATCTTTCAACGCATCATCCTGACGAATTTCTTTGAGCATCTCCAAACCATCGAGATTCGGCATGTTCCAATCCGACACGACGAATTCGAAGTTGCCAGCGCGCAGCTTGTTCAACGCGTCTTGACCATCTTCGGCTTCATCTACATTGGTAAACCCGAGCTCTTTCAACAGGCTGCGGACGATCCGGCGCATGGTGGGAAAGTCGTCTACTACCAAGAAGCTCATGTTCTTATCGGCCATGGGTCATCCTCTCACTAACATCATGTATTGGGTGACTGTGAATTCAGTCAGGGTTAAAACTCTTCCCACTCATCGTGGGCCTGGGTCGTCGTTTGATGCCGCGGCGGTGCAACAGGAGCCGCAGCCGCCGATGTGTTCTGAGCCAGCTTGTGCGGTGCACGTTGGGTAGCGGCATGCTGTGCCGGCAGGGCGCTACGCGCGGACGAGTCGCTCAGCACCTGAAAGATGGCCACCGCTTCTTCCAAGCGATTCGCCTGCTCTTCCAGCGACGCCGCAGCGGCAGACGCTTGTTGCACTAGCGCCGCGTTTTGCTGTGTCACTTGATCCATCTGCCCAACGGCCTGACTCACCTGCTCGATCCCGTCACTCTGCTCCTGAGAGGCGGCGGAGATCTCATCCATGATATCGGTCACACGACGCACCGCCGTGACGACATCGGTCATCGTTTGTCCTGCCTTTTCTACCAGAGAAGAGCCCTGGTTGATTTGACTAACAGACGCCTCGATCAGCGTTTTAATCTCTTTTGCCGCATCGGCACTGCGGCTAGCGAGGTTGCGCACTTCGCCTGCCACGACGGCAAAGCCGCGCCCCTGCTCACCGGCACGCGCCGCCTCGACCGACGCATTGAGCGCTAAGATATTGGTCTGGAAAGCAATCGAATCGATCACACTGGTAATATCGGCCACCTTTTGTGAGCTGGACGAGATGCCCTGCATGGTATCGACCACTTGCTGCACCACTTCGCCCCCCTGCTCTGCCGTGGTCGAGGCGTCCGCTGCGAGCGTGCTGGCCTGACGAGCATTGTCGGCATTCTGTTTCACCGTGGCCGTCATCTGCTCCATGCTGGCGGCCGTTTGCTCGATCGAGGCGGCCTGCTGCTCGGTGCGAGACGACAGATCCGCGTTGCCGCTGGCGATTTCTCGCGTACTATGGTGAATCTCTCGGCTGCCCTCACGTACCCGCGTCACGGTCGTGCTGAGATTCTGCTGCATGGTCGCCATGGCCGCAAAAAGGCGCCCAATTTCGTTCTTGCCTGCTTCAGGCAACGGCTGAGTCAAATCTGCCTGAGCAATACGGTCCAGCCGCTGAACGGCATCGTTCAGCGGTGCAATGACCGTACGGCGCAAACCCATATAGATCGCTAAGGAAACCAACAGCGCCATCCCGACGGCGAGCGCATTGATCAACGTGAAGGTATCCCCCTGGGCCTCCGCGTCGGCACGGGTCGTCGCCACACGCTCGAAGCCGTACTCTACGAACGCCGTAATACTCGCTGCCAGTGCTTCCAGCGGCTGGGCTAACTCCCCCCGCAACTGATTGAAGGTATTGATATCCATGAACGCGAAGCTTTCGTGCTGCTGCTTGACGAGCGCGAGCACCGTGTGGAAATTGTCCTCCACGGCCTCCCCTAGCGCTTGCCCTTGGGGCGTACGAGGCGTCGCTGCAAAGTTATTGAAGCGCGCCTCTGCCCGCTCGATCCGATTGGCTGCCACCTCTACCTGCTCATTGGACTGCTGCGTACGACCCACCATCAATAGATTGGACGCCGTTTCCATCGCCAGCATGGCCTGATTGAGCAGCGAGTCGGCGCGGTTCAACTCGTTGAGCTGCTCGTTGCCGATCTGATTGAGCGTGGCAAGATTACTCTGCGCACTGCGATCGGCCATGACACCAAGTCCGGCCACCACCAAAATAAGGGTGACCAAACAGGCAAGTGCCGTGACGACGGCGGTATGGATACGGAGATTGCGCAGCAAGCGGTTCATTGTTGTCGTTTCCCTTGTCAATAGCTATCCAGGTGATGTTCGATATCGTGGTGTCAAACCCGCTGCGCGCGACCGGAAGCGGCGATTAGCGCCATCAGTCGAGACGGGATGTCGTCGAGCGCCACCACTTCGACCGCTCCGCCAACGGCAATCGCCTCACGCGGCATGCCGAAGACCACGCAAGACTCTTCGTTCTGAGCGATGGTGGGCGCGCCAGCCTGGCGCATCTCTAATAAACCGGCCGCGCCGTCCTTGCCCATCCCCGTGAGAATCACACCAATGGCGTTTTTACCGGCGTGCTTCGACGCCGAGTGAAACAGCACATCGACGGAGGGGCGATGACGGTTGACCGGTGGCCCATCGTTGAGCCGTGCGACGTAGTTAGCGCCGCTGCGGGCCAGCTCCAGGTGTTGGTCGCCGGGCGCGATATAGGCGTGCCCTGGCAGCACGCGCTCACCGTCCGCGGCCTCTTTCACGGTAATACGGCACAAACGATCCAGACGCTCGGCAAAAGAGCGTGTAAAGCCCCCAGGCATGTGCTGAGTGATCAGAATCGCTGGCGCATTGGCAGGCAGTGGCTCCAGCACCGCACGAATGGCTTCGGTGCCGCCGGTGGAAGCACCAATGATGATCAGCTTTTCACTGGTCATCATCGGGGCTTTGAGCTGACTCGGAGGCGGCGTGTTTTTGTGACGCGCTTGGCGCGGTCGAGAGCGTGCGGCAGCGCGGAGTTTATCGGCAATCTCGTTGGCGTACTCCATCATGCCGCTGCGAATACCCAGGCTCGGCTTGGCGACAAAATCCAACGCGCCCAGCTCCAGTGCTCGTAACGTGATTTCAGAGCCACTTTGCGTCAACGACGACACCATCAGAACCGGCATGGGTCGCAAGCGCATCAGCCGTTCGAGAAAGTCGAGACCGTCCATGCGCGGCATCTCGACGTCCAACGTCAGCACGTCAGGATTATGCTGCTTGATCAGATCCCGGGCAGCGATGGGGTCAGGCGCAACGGCGACGACTTCCATGTCGGGCTGGGAGTTGATGATTTCTGTCAGCAAATCACGGATCAACGCCGAGTCATCGACGCACAACACTTTAATCTTGGCTGCGCTCAAAGCACGCCTCCTCTTACGATAGCCATTGCCGCGTTGCTCGTCCGAGCCCTATCCCAAGGTCGAGCACAACGCGCATTTTTTATTCGCTTATTTCGCGAGGGTGTAGACTGTTTGCCCGCGCAACTTAAACGCATCGCTGATATACGAGAAGTTTTCGGAGTGACCGGCAAAGAGCAGGCCATCAGGCTTCATCAGCGGCGCGAACCGCTTCAATATCTTAGCCTGCGTATCTTTATCGAAATAAATCATAATATTACGACAAAAGACCGCATCAAATGGCCCCTTTACTGGCCACTGTGGCGCCAGTAGGTTGAGCGGCATGAACTCGACCAGCGCCGAGACCTCCGGCCGCACCCTGGCGAGCCCCACATGGTTGCCTGTGCCCTTTTGAAAGAACCGCTTGACGCGCGACTCATCGAGTTTGCGCACCTGCTCCTGGGGATAAATGCCCTTGCGTGCTTTGGCCAGCGCTTCTGTGTCGATGTCCGTGGCGATGACCTTGGCCTGCGACGCTTTGGGCCCCAACGTTTCCAACAGCGTCATAGCGATGGAGTAAGGCTCTTCTCCCGTCGATGCCGCCGAACACCAGATGGTGACGGGATCAGGCTTGTGCTTGATATGCTCGGCCAGCAGTGGAAAGTGGTGGGCTTCACGAAAAAATGCCGTGAGATTGGTCGTCAGTGCATTGGTGAACGCCTCCCACTCTTTCGCGTCGGGCTGACGCTCCAGCCGCGACAGGTAGTCGGTAAAGCGCGTCATGCCATGATGACGCAGCCGCTTGGCCAAGCGGCTATAGACCATTTCACGCTTATGCTCGGCCAAAACGATGCCTGCGCGCTGATAGATCAGCTCTCGAATACGCGCAAAATCCGCATCGGTCAGCACCAGATCGCGTTCGATCTGTCCACTGGACGCCCATTGGCCTGCGTCGCTACCCCGTTCGCGTTGGTCTGTCAAAACTCTTCCCACTCCTCTACAGTGGCGATCTGCCGCTTCTTGTGACTCGGCACCGGCGCTGTGGCACTGCTGATCTGCGCTGTTGCAGGTGATGCCTTGACGTTCGGTAAAACGGTGGCGCCCGTGGAAACGGCTGGCGGCGTCAATGGTCCCTGACTGGTTAGCCGGAATGCTTCTACCGATAGCGCCAGCAGACTTGCCTGCTGCTCTAATGCCATGGCCGCTTGTGCCGTTTCTTGCACGCGCACGGCGTTTTGCTGTGTGGCTTGATCCATTTCTGCGACGGCCTGATTGACCTCCGCAATACCGCTGCTCTGCTCCTCCGAGGCGGACGAGATATCGTGCATGATATGGGTCACGCTACGCGCCGCTTCGGCAACTTCGCTAATCGCCGCCTCGGCTTTCTCGACGAGCCCTGCTCCCGCACTGACCTGCTGACTGGAGGTATCGATCAACGCACGAATCTCTTGCGATGCGCCAGCACTGCGCCCGGCCAACTTGCGCACCTCTTCGGCCACCACGGCGAACCCACGGCCATGCTCACCTGCCCGAGCAGCCTCGACCGACGCATTCAGCGCCAAGATATTGGTCTGAAATGCGATCGAGTCGATGACGTTGATGATCTCGGTCATTTTTTGGGAGCTTTGGGTAATCCGCTGCATATTGGCGACCAGTTGCGTCATCAATTCACCGGTTTGTGTCACTCTTGTTGCATTATTATCGGCCAGACGACGCGCTTCTTGAGCATTATCACTGTTTTGACGCACCGTCGTGGTCATCTCCTCCATGCTCGAGGCGGTTTGCTGTAGCGACGCGGCCTGCTGTTCGGTGCGCGATGAGAGCGCCTCGTTGCCACTGGCGATATTCTTGGCGGCAGGCGTCACCACGTCGATGCCATCTTTCACATCGCGGATGATGCTGCTCAAGCTTTTGCGCATGGTGTTCAGCGAGTCCATTAATTGACCTATCTCATCACGCCGCTTGGGCGGTACGCGAGCCGCTAGGTTGCCACCGGCAATTTGCAGCGTGAAACGCGAGGCACGCTTTAGCGGCGTAATAATCGAGCGCAGCGTTACGACGCTGATGAGCACCAGCAGCAACAGCCCAACACCCAGCATCGCTGCCTGAGCCGTCAACATGGTCGCTTGGCCACGCTCGGCATCTGCCGCCATGGCTTCGGCGGCTGCCTGCTTCTGTGCAATCAGCTCATTGACCATGCCCGACAAGGCCCGCCCATCCTCGTTCATCACACTGATCACGGCATCCAAGCCGGTAAAGGCTTGATAGGTCTCTTCAGCCTGAAGCACGCTCGCCGCTTGATTCATCCCATTCGTCAGGAAGGCCTGAAGCCGTTCGTCGAACGACTCGGCCAGAGGAGTTGCGTTCACCTCTCGACCATAGAACGCCTCCCACACGCTGGCCACTTCAGCCGCGTTGTCGGCAACGGCCTCGCCCATCTCAAAACGTTGATTGATCAGTTCCATCCGCTCGGGTTCGATCATCGACTGACGCGTCTGGGCAATGGTTTGGTCGATCTGCTGCAAACGAATGACGTCCCTGAGTCCGTCGTCGTTTAGCTCGCCTAGCCGCTCACCCGCTACGTTCAAACCATAAAGGCCTAAGCCGCCGCTAGCCATGAGCAGCGCCCCTGCGACGACGACCATGCCGATCAGCTTGGCGCGAATGGTGTCGAGCCGGATGCGTTTGAGACGCTGCCAACCCCCTTTTTGACGTAAGCGACCTTTATCGAGGTAGAGACGTTTATTGCGCCCTTCGCGCATTTCCGCGTAGCGCTGCTCGGCTTGCGCAATGGCGTCTCGGGTTGCTTGCACGCGTACCGAGGTGTAACCAATCACTTGGTCATTTTCTACGATCGGGGTCACGCTAGCGTCGACCCAATAGTGGTCGCCGTTTTTACAGCGGTTTTTCACGAGCCCCCGCCAGGTGTCTCCCGCCTGGACGGTTTGCCAAAGATTATGAAACGCGGGTGGCGGCATGTCCGGATGGCGAATCAGGTTATGCGGCGCGCCAATTAGCTCGTCGTGTCGATAGCCACTGATCTCGATGAACGCCGGGTTGGCGTAGGTAATGCGCCCTTTCAAATCCGTACGCGAGACCAAAAAATCGTCTTGTTTGAGTTCAACTTCCCGTTGAGTCACTGGCTGGTTATTACGCATCTTGCTGCCTTGTTATTGATGTTGTAGCGCGTGTGGAGCCTTGCGATTAGCGAAAATGCCGTCGCGTCAAAAGGCTTCCCACTCGTCTTGGCTGGTGGTAAGAGGTTTCGCCACCGGCTGGGCAGAGCGGGTCGGCACCGAGGCGATGGTCGCCGTGGTGGTCATTCGCGTTGGTGCCCGGGCTGGGCTCTCGCCCGCCACTTGGAAACGCTCGACGGCCTCACGCAGGCGCGCCGCCTCGCTCTCGAGTTCGTTGGCGCTCCGCGCGGCTTGCTGCACCAACTGCGCATTTTGCTGAACGACTTGGTCCATTTGCGCAACGGCCTGATTCACTTGGCCGATACCGTTACTCTGCTCTTCCGATGCAGAGGCAATCTCATCCATGATGTCGCTGACGCGTTGGACGGCGGCCACCAAATCCTGCATGGTCTGGCCTGCTTGATTGACACGCTGAGTGCCCGCATCCACTTTACCCAGCGATGCATCAATCAAGGTGCGAATCTCTTTGGCGGCGCTTGCACTGCGGCTGGCCAGGCTACGAACCTCCTGAGCCACGACGGCAAACCCTTTGCCGTGCTCGCCGGCACGGGCCGCCTCGACCGACGCGTTCAGCGCCAAAATATTGGTTTGAAAAGCGATGTTATCGATCAACGTGATGATATCAGCGACCTGATGGGAGCTGGCGCTGATCTCTTGCATGGTGTCGACGATATGGCTCACTTCTTCGCCGCTGCGCCGTGCCGTCAGCGTCGCGTCGCCTGCCAACTGGCTTGCCTGCCGAGCATTGTCGGCATTGTGGCTAACGGTCGACGCGAGTTGCTCCATGCTCGATGCCGTCTCTTCAAGGGACGAAGCCTGCTGCTCGGTGCGCGAAGAGAGGTCGTTGTTCCCACTGGCAATGTGCTGGGAGCGCTCGAAGATGGTCGTCCCACTGCGCCTGACGACGCCAACGGTCTCAGAGAGGGAGCCCTGCATATGGGCCATGGCGGTATAGAGCTTGCCAATCTCGTTGTTACCGGGAGAGCGGATCTGCTGGCTGAGATCGCCTTGTGCCATACGCTCGAAATAGCCTACCAACCGGTCCAAGGGGCGCAGCACGTTGGCACTCACGCCCCATATCACCACCGCGACCGTGAGTAACGTCATCACGACCACACCAATCAATACCCAGCGAACCTGGGAGGCAAAGGTTTGGAACGCCAACTGCTGAGCTTGTGGATCACTGGCACTTTGGACGATGTTCGCGCCATGATGCAACGCATAAAGCCCAATACCGCAGGCGATGAGTACCCATACTGAGAAGGTGGCCAACACGAGCCCCCAGCTTAGACGAACAGTCATATTGCTCATCAGTTGACGTACTAGCTGTGTCACACGCTTTTCTCCAAACACAACCATACTGGCCAGCGCTATCCATGGCGCCAGAGTGGGTATTCATTGACTTAAGGCGGGCACACTCCCTGTGCCCTGCGGTAGGTCTTTAGTGGTGGCTGGTGCTGTCGACCAGCGCCATTTCCTCGCTGGTGAGCAGCTTGTCGATATCGACCAGGACGAGCATCCGATCGTCTAGGCTGCCGAGACCGCTCAGGAAATCGGAGGAGAGCGTAACGCCAAATTCGGGCGCGGGTTTGATTTGATCCGGCGTCAGGGTCATGACGTCGGATACGCCGTCGACCACGATGCCGACGATACGATCCGCGACGTTGACGACGATGACGACCGTCTGGCCACCGTACTCGACGTTATCCAGATGAAACTTGATACGTAGGTCCACGATCGGCACGATGACGCCGCGCAGATTCGTCACCCCTTTAATAAAGTCGGGCGCATTGGCGATACGGGTCACGTTTTCGTAACCGCGGATCTCCTGCACCTTCAAAATATCGATGGCGTACTCTTCATCGCCCAGCGAGAATACGAGAAACTCACGGTTTTCCGCTTCGGCGGCGGCTAGCACCGCCTCATTAGATGCTTGACTCATGACGGCTCAGCCTCCTTGTAATAAGAGAGATGGGGTTGGTTAGCGACTTTCCCTGCTTCTTTTTTGGCACGGCTTAAACGGTGTAAGCCAGTGATATCGAGAATTAGCGCAACGCTACCATCTCCCAAGATGGTAGCGGCCGATACGCCGGGCACTTTGCGATAATTGTCTTCGAGGTTCTTCACCACGACCTGCTGCTGGCCGATGAGCTCATCCACCAACATGGCGTAGCGACGCCCTTCCCCCTGAACGATGACAGCAATACTCTTGGTCGGGTCGGTAATGGCGTTTTCGACATCCAGCACTTCGTGAATGGCAATGACTGGGAGGTACTCATCGCGCACTTTGAGCACCACATCGTCCCCTGCCATGGCGTACATGTCTCCCTTGGCAGGCTGTAGCGACTCCAGCACGGTAGAAAGGGGCAGAATAAAGGTTTCGTTGCCGACTTTGATCGACATACCGTCCAGAATGGCCAGCGTTAGTGGCAGTACGATCCGCGTATTGGTGCCTTCGCCTTTTTTGGACTGAATTTCAACGCGCCCACCCATGCCTTGGATGTTTCGCTTGACCACGTCCATCCCCACGCCACGACCGGAGACATCGGTCACCTCTTTCGCCGTGGAGAAACCAGGCGCAAAGATCAGTTGATAGACGTCCTCGTCCGACATGGTGTCCGAGACGTTGAGGCCGTTTTCACGAGCTTTGGCCAGCAGTCGATCCCGGTCCATTCCGGCCCCGTCGTCGCGAAC
The DNA here is from genome assembly GCF_022348105.1 of Halomonas sp. MMH1-48. Taxonomy (NCBI): domain Bacteria; kingdom Pseudomonadati; phylum Pseudomonadota; class Gammaproteobacteria; order Oceanospirillales; family Halomonadaceae; genus Halomonas; species Halomonas sp. MMH1-48. The sequence goes on along the minus strand of NZ_JAKRFL010000007.1, from coordinate 34,149 downwards.
TTCGATCAGAATATTGCCACCCTGATGACGGGCGGAAAGCACCAGTTTGCCGGTACGCGGTTTACCCAACGCCTCGCGCTCGTCGGGCATCTCGATACCGTGATCCAAGCTGTTACGCACCAAGTGCGTCAGCGGGTCGGTGATGCGCTCGACCAAGCTCTTATCCAACTCGGTGGATTTGCCTTCCGTCACCAGCTCAATCTCTTTACCGAGCTTGCCTGCGGTGTCACGCACGACTCGTGGGAAGCGGCTGAACACGAACTCCATGGGGATCATACGAATCGACATGACTGCTTCTTGAAGGTCGCGGGCGTTACGCTGCAACAAGCTCATGCCATTTTGCAGGGAACTATTGCCCACCGACTGGTCGCCAAGGTCACTGACCGTTTGATCGAGCATCGACTGTGTAATGATCAGCTCGCCTACCAAGTTGATGATCTGATCGACCTTATCCACCGACACACGAATCGAGGATGACTCTGCGGCCGCTTTTTTGGGCGCTGCCTTCGCCGATTTACTGGCGGTTGCTTTGGCAGGCTCTTTCAGCGCAGGTGCAGCCGGCTTCGCTTCAACGGCCGGTGCTTCTGCGGCAGGCGTGACGTCTTTCGCTTTCGCGTCGGGCGCCGCAGCGGGGGCTGCTGCGCCCAACGCCGTGATTTCAATTTGGTCAGGCTCAATAATGAAGCACATGACGGCTTCGATATCATCGGCACTGACACCACCGCTCAGGGTGACTTCGTAGCGTTTTTCATCGCCCGACTGTGATTGAATGTCGCCTAACTGCTCTAGCTCTTCGACGAGTAGCCCACGGTCTTTGTCGCCAACGTTGAGAAGCGCCACTTTGAGTAACTGCTCACTGCCAGCCGCCGTCTCTTTCTCCTCTTGAGGTGCCTCTTTCTTGGGGGCCGGAGCCGGAGCCGCAGCGGGCGCATCGAGCGTCTTGCCAATCTCTTCGAGGGCAATTTGCTGTAACGTCTGGCAGATACGCTCGTACGCTTCTTGGTTAGGCTCTTCCTCGTTGCGGTAGGCATCGAGCTGCTCGTGCATGATGTCTTTGGCCTCTAAAAAGGTATCCACGTGCTCGGCACGCAGGGTCAATTCGCCTTTGCGAGCATGATCCAGCAGGTTTTCGAAAATATGCGTGGTTTTCTGGAGCACGCTAAAACCGAAGGTCCCTGCGCCACCTTTGATCGAGTGGGCGGCTCGGAAGATAGCGTTTAGCTGCTCGCTATCCGGATCATCGACATCCAGTTCCAGTAAGTGCTGCTCCATATCGGCCAGCAGCTCTTCCGCTTCTTCAAAAAAGGTGTCAAAAAAATCCGCTATATCCATGCACCGCTCCACGTGAACGTCATATTTTTTTGTGACAAGCCGAGATTACTGTGCATCGTCGACCTGCGGCATATTGGGTGGCACTTGTTCTGCTGGCACTGGCTCATCGAGCGCCGTGTCGCCGGGCAACGCTTGGTCGGGGAGCAGTGCCTCAGGCACATTGCCCTCCGGCAGCGTGTCATCTGCCGACAGAATGCCTGGGTTGCGAATGGCTTCGGCGATCTCCGGCAGCAGCACCACGAGTTCGATACGGCGATTGACAGGATCCGTGGGCGCAGTGTCAGACAACAGCACGCGATCCGCAAAGCCCGATACGCGTAATAGTTGATCTGGATCAAGCCCCCCGGCCACTAACTCGCGACGCGACGCATTGGCACGATCATTGGAGAGCTCCCAGTTGCTGTAACCCCGGTAACCACCGGCATAGGGCACGCTGTCGGTATGGCCACTGATGCTCAAGTCATTCGGCAGTTCGTTCAGCAGCGGCGCCATGGTGCGCAGTAGACTGCGCATATACGGCGCCACCTGGTCGCTGCCCAGCTCGAACATCGGACGCTGTTCGGTATCCAGCAGCTGAATACGCAGCCCTTCCCGAGTCAAATCGAAGCGCATCTGGTTGCGCAGCTCACGCAGTTCCGGATCCCGCTCGATGGCACGCTCGATGCGCTCCTGCAGCTCATCGAAAAAACGCCTTTCCTGGGCGCTTGGCCGCGTTTGCTGCAGTACGTCGATGCGTGCCCGCTCACCGTCACTATGCGTCGGATCAGGGCCGCCGCCGGGAATCACGCTGGTACTGCCCGACATGTCTCCTCCGGTAATGGCCGTCACGAGCGGGGTACTGAAGTACTCCGCGACGCCACGCCGAGTCTCTTCACTGGAGACACTCAAAATCCACATTACCAAGAAGAGCGCCATCAGCGCGGTCATGAAGTCCGCCAGCGCAATTTTCCACGCCCCCCCATGGTGGGCATGAACCACTTTCTTACGCCGGATGACGATCGGGCGTTTATCGCCGCCTTTACTCATGCATTACCGCCCTTTTTGGCGTCGCGCACATACTCTTCCAGTTCGGTAAAGCTGGGTCGTTCAGCGGTATGTAAAGCTTTACGACCAAATTCGACGGCGAGCTGCGGGGCGTAGCCGTGCAGGCTCGCCAGCAGCGTCACGCGGATGCACTGCAACATTTTTTCCGCTTCTTTGGCCTGGCGGTCAGCGTAACTGGCGATTGGGCTAATGAAGCCGTAGCCCAGCAGAATCCCTAGAAAAGTACCGACCAGCGCCAGCGCGATCATCTCCCCCATTTGCGCAGCGGAAGCGTCTGCATACGTCAACGCCTTGATGACCCCCATGACCGCCGCCACGATCCCGAAAGCCGGCATGGCGTCACCCACCTTGGAAATGGCGTCAATGGGCACGTGCGCTTCTTGTTCGAAGACCTCGATTTCATGGAGCATCAGCTCATCGATCTCCATGGGCTCCATGCCGCCGCTGACCATCAGGCGAAGATAATCGGTCAGGAAGTTCATGATATGGGGGTCTGCCAGCACCGAAGGGTGCTCTTGAAAAAGCGGGCTCTCTTGGGGATTGTCGATATCGCGCTCGATGCCGAGCATGCCCTCGCGGCGCACCTTGGAGAGGATCTTGTACTGTAGTGCCATCAGCTCCATATAGAGCGCTTTGTTATACTTCTTGGTACGCTTTAGCCGCGGCAGGATCTTGAACGTCGCCTTGATGGCTTTGCCGTTGTTGGCAGCAATGAAGGCTCCCACCCCCGCCCCGCCAATCATCAGCAGCTCCGTCGGCTGATATAGTGGCCCTAGGCTTCCACCTGCCAGTACATAACCGCCGAACACACATACCAGTACGACCACATAACCTAAAAGAATCAGCACAAGCAGAGTCCTTGCGATATCGGTTTTTTATCAAACGGAACAGCGTCACGAGCTCGACCGCGCAGGCACCGCTCCATCCCTAGTACTACTTAGCAACATCATACTCAGACGAATGCGCTGCTTAATGAAAAAGTACCACCGCCTTTTACCGCTATCTAAGCGTTAAAGGGCCAGTTTATTGCCTCTCTGCCATGCCGCCAGGGGCGTGACAATTTTATACGTTTAGCGCGACGCCTTACGGGTCTTGCCAGCTCGGGATGGGGGCTGACAAATACCGCACACGTAGTCGTGGACGGGGCTATGGGCGTGCGCCACGAAGCGGCCTTCACAACGCGTGCAGGTGGTTAGCTGCAAAAGGTCGCTTTCGAAAAAGCGCACCAGTGTCCAAGCACGTGTCAGCCCAAGCACAGGCTCCACACCTTCCAAAGAAATCTGCTCTTCGTACAGTCGATAAGCCTTAACGAAGGCGTCGATGCGCTCACAGCCCGCGCCTTTCAGCAGCCCGACATAAATGTTGTAGAAGAACGAGGAGTGCACGTTGGGCAGCCAAGTGACGAACCAATCCGCAGAGAATGGCAGCATCCCCTTAGGCGGCGACATTCCGCGCACTTCTTTGTAAAGTTTGATCAAGCGGGTACGGCTCAGCTCCGTCTCCGTCTCCAACACCTGCAAACGTGCACCTAATTCGATCAGCTCAATGGCCAGCTGTACTTGGTGCATTTCATCAACCAAGCTTTTCTGGCTCACTTCGACTCTCCTGACGTCAGTGATCTCATCGGCTCACAGGCAGATAGCAGTGACGCATGCAGCCCCGACAGCCCTTGATCCCTAGGGTTTTCAAGAATGTCGCGCAGCCGCTGTCCACTCGAGTGGCTGAACCGGCAGACCAACTGGTTGCTCCGCGCCAGCTTGGTCAATTGCCACGCATTGAGCGATATCAAAAGGTCGGCGAGCTCACCATCGATTTTTAGGCGAAACATCGCTGCCTCACGATCTTCGCTCAACAGCCGCTGCGCAAGTAATAGATACGCTAAGTTGATCTCTTGAATTTCATCGAGAAAGCTTGTTTGACTCATAGTGTCCCATCGAACGACACAGGCGCTCCATTGTGACCGTTATACTGGCGCCATTGATGACTTTTGTTCCCAGTATCATGGTTGCATACAACGCTTGCATTGGCTACTTGAGCCTTTCACGCTGAGTCAGCCCACTGTCCGATAGCTCAAAGACCCAGACGAGCAGCTCAGCGACGACCTGATACAAGCTGGCAGGTATCTCTGCATCTAAGTCTAACTGCATTAATAGCGCTACCAATTCTGGGGCATCGTGTACGTAGATACCCTGGCGCTGCGCTTCCGCCATAATCCGCTCTGCAAGCTCCCCGTATCCTTTTGCCACGACACGTGGAGCCCGCTCTCCCTCTTGATAGGCCAGCGCGACGGCTTGGCGGCGTCGATCATCCGCGATCGCCATCATCGCTCTCCAATGTTACATGTCCCACCATGACACGAACTTTACGGAAATCGAAGGCACTTAACCGCTGCTCCAACGCGCCAACGCCCTCTTCTAGGCGCTGTTGAGTCGTCACATTATCGGCCGTCAAATCGATCGTTAGAGTTCCCTGATAAAGTGACAGCGCAATGCTAAAGCGTCCGAGATTAGGGACATCGAGCTGCATTTCCGACCGCCACCCCTCGTCTGCCTCACCCTCGTCCCACCCCGCGCCTTTTTGCCCGTCGCGACCGGGCAGATGGATCACGAGCGCCATAAAAATCCCCGCCCAGACATCACCTTCCCAGCGCAGCGTCGGCGTTACCATCATCTCCAATTGCTGACGCACGAGCCCTTGCAAGCTCTCGTGAACGATCTCCTTGGGCCCTCCTCGACTCGACACGTCCCATTCGCTGCTCACTGGCAAGGCCACGGGCACCTGAGGCAGCTCTCGACTGACCGTCAAGGGAGGTGGCGTAGCGCTGGGGCTGGGCGGCAACAGGGCGGGACGCTCTAGCAGTAGCTGACCGCCCGCTGCCGGGGTCAGCGATGTATTAGGCAAAATGGCTAACGGCGCCGAGCTCGCCAATAGCGCCGACGCAGGAGCCGTGGAGGTGGTATTCAGCACTGCCGATGTAGCGTTAGGCACGAAGATGGCGGCAGGGCGAGGACCAGGCTGCATTTGTGGTTCACGCATCAGCTGTTGACGGGGAGCCTCCCCTTGAAACCAGCGCTTAAGGTGGGATTCGTAAAAGAGACCGCTGTCTCGAATACTCGCCTCTAATCGGTTAGCCAATACCGTTGCCGAGGGCGTCTCCTGCGTTGTCATTAGCGGCGCTTGTGGACGTAGCACGGTGGGAGGAGCAGGAAAACGCAGCAACACATCGGCGATAGTGCGCGCCGCCGGACTGAAATGCGTTTGCGTGGAGCTAGGAGCCCCCGTGGGCAGCGCGCCCGGTGGCGCTTGTCGAAACCCATCGGGCGAGCCTGGCAAGCGCTTTAGATCACCCAATAGCGGTGCGAGTGGGCGGCCATCCAGCCCAGCATCACCCTGTAACGCTCTTGGTCCGTCACCGGCATATACCGGTTGAACGGGCGCATTCAAAGCACGCTGTGTGGACACCTCGGCTTGGCGGCCAAGCACCTGATGCAACAGGGTGTCGATAAGCGGCGTAATGCCACTCACGACGCCCCCTTATCGCGAGAGGGATCGCTCTCGTAAGCGTCGTAGGCCCCCTGCTGGGGCGCATAAGCGCGGTGCAAATCCCGCTGACGCTGGGTGACACCGATCAACTTGCCAAGCTCATCACGCCGGGCAACCAAGCGGCGACGAATCTCAACGTCATGCTCCAGAATTTGCTCTAGCAGTTCAGACTTGCGCTGCTTACCCTGCGCATCGAGCACGACCGTGACATCTAATTCACGCAGCTCTTCAACCAGCACCACGTAATTACTGCGCTGTTCGATCAGTTCTGCCCACTGCTCTGCGTTCGCCAGCTCATGCATATGGTGAACGCGCACCAGCAGCTTTGAATAAGCATCCAAGAGTGCCTGTTGCGAATGACGATGGGCTGTTTCGGAAGCTGCCATGCTTGCCTCATGCACTCTGCTGTTGACCGATTTCACGCCATGCGGAAGCGATATCTTCAAGTAAACGCTCGGCTTGATTGAGGCTTTCTTCGTCGTTGCGTAAGTTAGCCGCCAACAGCAAGCGAGCGATATAGTCGTACAGTGACGCAAGCCGCTCGGCAATAACGCCACCTTTCTCTTGATCAAGGGCCGCCGCCAGGCCGTTATTGATAATGTCGAGAGCCTTGGAAATCGAGCGCCCTTTTTCGGCCCGATTACCAGCTTGCATATGAATACGTGCTGCACGGATGGCTGCCTGAGCACCGTCAAAAAGCATCACGATCAGTTGATGCGGGTCAGCAGACATCACACCACTTTCAACGCCGACACGGGCATACGCACTTGCACCACGTCCATTAGCGGCGCCACCGCGAGTGTAAGTCATTGGCGGGCACTCCTGTATGAGGTAAAACGACAGCCGTTACTTCGCAGCGAACGGCTGTTTCAACTGAGTGGTTGAGCATGCTTGCTCAGCTATTCAATATATCGGCGCGGGCGTCGCGGACTTTAAGCATAATGGCGTTTTAATTTTGCCACCCTGCGCGGACACCTATGTCGAGACGGCTACTTCACGGATGGGTTTACCCAGTCGCTCCAAGACGTCGCCTCGAATGACCGTACCCAAATTGTCACGCATGGGTGGCTCTGGCTGCTGCGTCAACACGACTTCTAGCGGCGAACCACTGTCATCGAGACGTAGTACCCAGGCCAACTGTTCGCTCGAAAAGAGCGCCAAAGAACCCACCGGTAGCGTTTTGAAATGCTCGATGTAACGCTTGATCCAGCGCGGATCGAACTGATGCGGATGCGCAAGGAGGTGTCGGTAGATCTGCTGAGCGGTGCGCCCTGGGCGATCCGCACGGTCGCGCCGCATGGCTTCTACCACATCGACGACCGCACTCGCTTTTGCCAACTCGTTGATGTCCTCACCGGTCAACCCTTCTGGATAACCGCTACCATCCAGCCGCTCATTGATACCACCAATGACGGCTTGCGCCACGGTGGCAGAGAGCCACTGGCAGGTATGTAGACGCGCCAATAGTAGCGACACGTGCTCACTGAGCGCGCGACGATGGGTCGCCTCAAAGCTAGGCGCCTTGAACACTACCTGCGGTATCAACGCTTTACCCAGGTCGTGAACCAATCCACTTGCCACGATGGCCTTACGCACTTCCCGGGGCATGTTATTGCCTACCAAGTCCAGTAAATGCACCGCCACTGCGATACCGTGGCGCACCAGCAGCGGCTCCAATGAAAGACAGCGAGAAGCAAACAATAGCCCTTCACGATCCTCTTCGTGCAGCATCAACAAACGGTCGGCATTGCGTGAAAGCTGGCGTGAATCGATGTCGCTCCCCTGCTGAAGCAGCAGCAACTGGGCATCCAAAAACGCCGCCACTTTGACCAAACGTCGCGCCATTGGTGTCGCGTAGCGACGAATATCTCGTCTTCCCACGTGCTCGGTATCCGGCGCACGACGACTAGGCTGCTCGAAAAGGGGCGACGGCTGACGCTCTTCTTGGGCTTCTTTTTTATAACGCGACGCTTCGCGCTCGATCTCGCAGACGAAGTACCAAATCTGGCGCTCTTGTTCGGACGTGCAGCCTGTAAAACGGAAGCCAACGCGCAATAAGTGACGCTCAGGGTCGGTTTTTTGGTGCCGCGCAACCGCGTGAACCTCGAAGTAAGTGCCATTAGGGAAAGTCAACGCAATCTTCAGCGGCGCATCGGTCTCTGCCAGCACGCCACTAGCGGCCAACGGCAACTCAAGCTGGCATCCGTCTTGCGACAGGTCGCGCAGCTCGCCCAGCACACTTTCATCCCCATCCCCAAAGACGGTCGCCGCCACCACCATACCCATGCGCAGTTCGGCACGATAGGACTCACGACGCTGCAAAACGTCGACTGACGCAGGATAATCACTGCAACATAAAAAACGACCGCCAGAACGGCGGGTTTCGGTCAACGAGAGAAGCGGCGTTCTCACTACTTTACCCTGGGATTGACCACGCAAGAAAAACTGCTCTCCTTGCTGCAAGCGGCCCAGCAAGTAGTCGACGGAGGAGAGATCCATGACGAGCGTGTCGCCCTCATGCTGCTCCATCAACACAATAGGCTCCGGACTCGCATCAGGGGCTGCCAAGCAAAGAGACACGCCGCCACTCTCGATCATGGTGTTTAATAGAGAGCTTATGGCCGACGCGCTAGTGACGCTCTCGTACTCATCTTGCTGGACTTCCATGCGTGCCTCACTTTCCCCAACGCGTTATGTATTAACACCCATCACAAAGTAACAAAGCATAACAGAAGCTTTCATTGAGCCGTATGCCCGCCATAGGGCTAATAACACTTTCTTTTCGTCTATAGTAAAAACTATAAAGTTGATGGCAAACATGCCGATAGACTTGTGAAGAGGCTCATCACCGAACGGTAAACGGCCTCACGCCTTTACTCGGTTACGCTACCTAGCCATGACTGGCTTCGCTTAGGGAGGAACGTTGTATATGGGCCCATTCATCGTTGATTCAATCGCCTCATCACTCGTCGCCGCACTGCCGCAGGAGCGCTCACGCAATGATTCCAGCCTCATTGCGATCACGCCTACCCCCCTCCAGCCAGCACCCTCAGACACTCAACCCGCGACCAGAGAAGAGCTGGTGGAACCTATCCAGCGCATCAACGATGTCATGCGCCCTCGTGGGCTTGAATTCGACATCAGTGAGGATTCATCGCGCATCATCACCCGAGTGATCGATCGAGAAACGGGCGATGTGATACGCCAAATCCCCGCAGAAGAGATATTACAAATGGCCGAACGCCTGGAGGAACTGCAAGGCAAGCTTATCTCTTCACAAGCGTAACGGTAGCAGCGCACGGCCAAGAGCGTCGGCATCGTGTCAGCCGACCACCCTCTCGGCTTAAGCTAAACGCCTTACACCTGCATATTCATAACGTCGCGGTATGCGGTCACTAAACGATTGCGTACTTGCATACCCATTTGAAAGGCCACGCTCGCTTTCTGCATATCGACCATGACATCGTTCAGTTCGACGTTCGGCTCACCGGCCTGAAACGCCATCGCTTTCGCGTTGGCCGACTGCTGTAAACGATTGATACGCTGAATAGAAGCCTGCAGCTCACTACCAAAGCCCGACTGCCCAACCGACGTCGTTAGCTGCTCGCCCTTGATCGGCTGAGCCGCCTGGGCGGCGAGCCCTTGCATCTGCTGCAGCGCAGACTGTATGGAAGGTGAACTCATACACTTGCCTCAATTTGCGGGTGGCCATTTAATGCCGCAAGCCTACCATCGGTACGAAAAGCCTCATACGTACAAATGCGTGTGAAAAGCCAAGCTTTTCGTTCATTTATGGTTGACGCCCCCCAGGATAATGGCGTCCATCACAATTCCGCTTCATTCTTTCAGCGGATAACCGCGATTGACGGATATAGCCTATGCCTTCTTTGGTGATGCGCCTTGGTCGACCCCCGTTTTGCCTTCCCATCTGGAGGGACGCATGAGCGAAACGGGTGCGACGGCAGGCCGTCAAAACAGCACGACACAAAGCCCTCCGCGTAGCGGAGCTGCAGAGAACGACACCAACAGCCCATCGGTTTTTGAGCGCACTATGAAGCAGTTGCGCGGCAATCCGCTTGTGGTCGTTTTGGTGGCCGCTGCTGCGTCTATCGCAATTGTGGCCGCCCTCTTCATGTGGGCCAGCAGTCCCGACTACCGGGTGCTTTATAGCAACCTCAGCGAAGCTGACGGCGGCCGAATCATTACAGAGCTAGATACCCGTGGCGTTCCCTATCAGTTCAGCCAGGGTGGCCAAGCCCTGCTGGTACCCAGCGACCAAGTGCACACCCTGCGCCTTCAACTGGCCGAACAGGGTCTACCGCAAGGGGGTAACCTGGGTCTAGAGCTCATGGAAACGCAGGCGTTCGGTATTAGCCAGTTTGCTGAGCAGGTCAACTTCCAACGTGGACTGGAAGGTGAGCTTGCCCGGTCCATCGAGTCGCTGGGGCCCGTCGAACGCGTCCGAGTGCATCTTTCCATGGCGAAGCCGTCAGTCTTCATCCGCGACCGGGAGCCTGCCAAGGCATCCGTCGTGCTCACTCTGTTACCTGGGCGGGTACTGGGTGAGGGTCAGGTGAGCGCCATCGTCCACATGGTGTCCAGCAGCGTGCCCGAACTCGCCATTGAGGACGTCACCGTCGTCGATCAAAACGGGCGTCTACTGACAGCCAACAGCGCCCAAGGCAACGATCTAGACGGCACTCAGCTGGCCTATATCACGGAAGTCGAACGCTCTTACCAGCAGCGGATCGAAAACATCCTGTCACCTATCATGGGCAGCGACAATGTACGCGCCCAGGTAGCGGCTCAAATCGATTTTTCGCGTCGTGAGCAAACCTCCGAACGCTATAGCCCCAACCAAGCACCTAACGAGTCCGCCGTACGCAGTCGCCAGCTGAGCCTGTCGTACGATGGCGAAGACCCTCTAGCGACCGGCATTCCTGGCGCGCTCAGCAATACTCCGCCAGGTGTCGCTCCCTCCCCCATCAATCAGCCAGATGCAGAAGAGGGCGATGGGAACGACGACGCCGAGCCCGGTGCGCTGCGCAACCTGCGTCAAGAAGACGTGGTGAATTACGAAGTCGACCGCAGCATCGAGCACGTTCAGCATCGCCTGGGCCAAGTTCAAAGGCTCTCTGCAGCAGTCGTTGTCAATTTCCGACGCGTGACCAATGAAGAGGGCGAGGTAGAACAGGTGGCTCTCAGCGCCGAGGAGATCGCCCAGATCGAACGCCTTGTTCAGCAGGCCATGGGATTCTCTGAGCTACGAGGCGACCAAGTCGAAGTCGTGAATACGCCCTTTGCCGCCGATGACGAGACTCGCATCGAAACGGTGTGGTGGCAGCACCCCGACAACATCGCCATGGCGACGACGCTGGGCCGCTACCTTCTTGTCGCTATTGCCGCCTTGCTACTCTATTGGCTGATTTTGCGCCCGCTGATCAAGCGCTACACGCAACCTCCGGTGATGGCGGCTGCCATGCCTGGAGGAACGCTGAGTACGCGCATAGGAGATGAAGAGGACGAGCAGGAGAGTGAGAGTGATGGCGACGAGGAAGACACCTACAGCAGCAAGCCCAAGCGCCGTCGCAAAACGTCGCTCTACGAACACAACCTTAACGATCTGCGAGAGATGGCTCAGGAAGACCCCCGTATGGTCGCGATGATCATTCGCAGTTGGATGAACGCCAATGACTAGCATTGCCGAAATGAGCGGCGCTCGTAAAAGCGCCATTCTCCTGCTGGCGCTGGATGAAGACAGCGCCGCAGAGGTGTTCAAATTCCTCAGCGCCAGCGAAGTGCAAGAGATCAGTACCGAAATGGCGCGGCTTCACCAAGTCTCCCATGAAGACATGAAAGCCGTGCTAGAAGCCTTCCATCGCGAGACCGAAGAGTTCGTGGCCCTGAACCTCAACTCAAGCGAACACATTCGGTCGGTGCTGACCAAGGCGCTGGGCAGTGAGCGAGCCACCAGCCTCATCGAGGACATTCTCGAATCTACGGGCGAAAACTCGGGTATCGATGCCCTGAACCTGATGGAAGCATCCATGGTATCGGAGCTTATCCGCGACGAGCACCCGCAGATCATTGCGACCATCCTGGTACACCTGGATCGTCATCAGGCGGCCGATATTCTCGAGCTGTTCGAAGAGAAGTTGCGTAACGATGTCGTCCTGCGGATTGCCACGTTCAGCGGCGTTCAGCCTGCCGCTCTGCAGGAGCTCACCGAGGTGCTCAGCAGTATGCTCGATGGCCAGAACCTCAAGCGTAGCAAAATGGGCGGCGTAAGAACGGCGGCCGAGATCCTCAACCTGATGAATTCGTCTCAGGAAGAAGTGGCCATCGAGACCGTTCGTTCGCACAGCGAAGATCTTGCCCAGAAAATCATCGACGAGATGTTCCTGTTCGAGAACTTGCTGGACCTGGACAACCGTGCCATTCAGATGGTGCTACAAGAAGTCGAGACGAACTCCTTGGTGGTGGCACTCAAGGGAGCCCAAGACGCGCTGGTGGACAAATTCCTGCGCAACATGTCCCAGCGTGCTGCCGACTTGGTTCGCGAAGACATGGAAGCCCGTGGCCCCATTCGCGTTTCCCAGGTAGAAACCGAGCAGAAAGCGATTCTACAAATCGTTCGCCGCCTGGCTGATTCAGGTGAAATCGTCCTAGCAGGTGGAGACGACGAGTATGTCTAATACGCATGCTCCCGAGTTTGACCGTCACGGAGATTGGCGACGTTGGCAAATGGACGAGCTGACCTCGTCCCGCCGCTCACAATTCGACAGCCATGGCAAAGTGCCTAACGAACACCAGCGAAAAGTCGAGGCGGCACGGCGCGCAGCAGAGGAAGCGCGGGTACGTGAAGAGCAAGAGCGCAAAGACATTTACGAACGACTGCGCAAAGCCGCCGAAGAAGAGGGGTACCAGGCAGGGCTGGCGCGCGGACATGAAGAGGGGTATGCCCAAGGCCTTAACGAAGGCCGCGAGCATGCCGCGCAAGAGCTCAACGAACAAATCCGCCAGAGCGTGACACCTCTGGCGGCGTTAGCTAAACAGTTCTCCGATGCTCTTGAGCACCTTGACGACACCATTGCTCACGACCTGGTAGAGCTTGCTTTGACCACCGGCAAGCAGTTGGCAGGCGAGGCATTGGCAGACCATCCCGACCATATTCTCGCCATCGTGCGAGAGCTGCTGCACACCGAGCCTCCGCTCGTTGGCAGCCAACGGCTATGGCTCAACCCCGCTGACCATGAACTCGTCGCTGAGCACTTAGGCAACGAGCTAGAAGCGGCCAGTTGGACGCTGCAGCCGGATGACCAGCTGGCACGTGGTGGCTGTCGCTTGACCAGCGCCCAGGGCGAATTGGATGCCACGTTCGAAAGCCGTTGGCAGAGCGTCCAAGCTCAGCTCCGTAAGCGCCACAGCGCGCCATCATCGGGAGCGTAATGCCATGAACCATTTACGTTGCCCGCATCAGCACCGATGGCAAAAAGCTCTCCAACGCACGACTCAGCGCGTGGGAAGGCTACCGTATTACCGCACCAGCGGTCGCGTGGTGCGCGCAACGGGCATGGTGATCGAAGTAGTCGGGTTACGTGTGGCGGTTGGCAGCGCCTGCCAAATCGAACTTCCGGGTGCCGATGGCCGCCTGAACGACAGTGATAAGCATGCCGAAGCCGAAGTCGTTGGCTTCTCGGGCGATAAGCTTTACCTGATGCCGCTGGAAGAAATTTCTGGCTTGATGCCAGGCGCACGGGTGACGCCCTTGGTCGATGGCAACGGGCATAGTGCTCGTCGCTTCCCAGTCGGCGACGAACTGCTGGGGCGCGTGCTCGATGGTAACGGTAATCCGCTCGACGACCGTGAAAGCGTCGAAGAGGCACCCCGCACGACCCTGCAGTCTCGACCGCTCAACCCACTGTCTCGAGCGCCCATAGAGTCACAGATCGATGTCGGCATCCGCGCCATCAACGCACTGCTTAGCGTAGGCCGAGGCCAACGCATGGGGCTATTCGCTGGCTCTGGCGTCGGTAAATCGGTACTGCTGGGTATGATGGCACGCTATACCCAAGCCGATGTGATCGTGGTTGGCTTGATCGGCGAGCGCGGCCGCGAAGTGCAGGATTTCATCGACAATATTTTGGGTCCAGAGGGCCGTCGACGCGCCGTGGTCGTCGCCGCCCCTGCCGACACGTCGCCCCTCCAACGATTGCAGGGGGCCGCTTACGCCACGCGCATTGCCGAAGGGTTCCGCGACGCTGGACGCAACGTGCTGCTGATCATGGACTCGCTAACGCGCTATGCCATGGCTCAGCGGGAAATTGCGCTCGCCATCGGCGAACCGCCCGCCACGAAAGGGTATCCGCCATCGGTGTTCGCCAAATTGCCTGGCTTGGTCGAGCGGGCGGGAAATGCGGAGCGAGGCGGCGGCTCGATTACGGCGTTCTATACCGTACTCACCGAGGGAGATGACCAGCAGGACCCTATCGCCGACTCGGCCAGGGCGATCTTGGATGGCCATATCGTGTTATCACGCACACTGGCCGAAGCAGGCCACTACCCTGCCATCGACATAGAAGCGTCTATCAGTCGTGCGATGACTGCCATCGTGACGCAAGAACAGCAGCAGAAAGCGCGAACGTTCAAACAACTCTTTTCACGCTATCAACGCAACCGCGATTTGATCAGCGTGGGAGCCTACAGCCCTGGGCATGACCCTCGGCTAGATGAAGCCGTCAATCGCTTTCCTGACCTAGAGCGATTTCTTCAACAAAATATCGAGGAGTGTGCGCCGCTTGAGGAGTCCCGCCAAGCCCTGCACACGGTAGTGGGAGGCTAAATGAGTCATCAACAGCTCGATATGCTGACAGACCTTGCCCGCGATGCACGCGACCAAGCCGGCAAACTGCTGGCGCAAGAGCGCCAAACTCAGCAGCAAACCGAAGCGCAGCTTCAGTCGCTCAATCGCTATCGGGCGGAGTACGCCGAGCGTTTACAGCAAGCCATGCGTGACGGCATCGATCCCGCTACCATGTACAATTATCAACAGTTCTTGGCGTCACTGGACGCTGCTCTTAGCCGTGCCCGACAGGCGCTAGCGGCGCAGCAAAAGCGTGTGCAACAAAGCCAACAGCACTGGCAACAGGAGCAGCGCAAACTCTCCTCTTACGATACACTGGCCTCGCGCCGGTTATTAGAAGAGCACCGCCGACAAGCGCGTCACGAGCAGAAAGCGAGCGACGACATGGTCACTAATCGTCTGGCTCGCCAGCAGTCTGACAAACCCCTTTAGCGTCGCGTCAGGAAGCCTATTCATGAATATTCAACTGTTACTTTCTGCGAGTCCTAGCCAAGGCAATGGCATGTCGGCTTCACAGACAACCGGGGCTCAAAGCCTCTCCAGCAACGGTCTTTTCCGCCAAGCCATGCTTCAGGCGAATGAAGGACAGCCACGCCTGCCGCAAGAACTCGCTACCGGTGCGACATCCGCCTCACAGGCATCGGCTGCTCTGAAGGAGTTCGCCTCGCTATTGGAGTCACTAGGCATTGAGCTCGACCAAGAAGAGCTCGCGACGCTGCTCGCGCAGCTACACAACGCAGAGCAACCCAGCGCCGACCAGCTAGCCGCTCTGCCCGGCATGCTCAGCAGCACCGGAGAGACCTCACCATCAGCGCTTGACGAAATTTCCAGTCGTCTTGCGCTGGTCGCAGCCTTCAGTGATGCAACGACTCAATCCCGCGACGTCACGGCTGAGACCGTGTCGATTGCTGATATTGCCGAACAGTTAGCGATAAGCCAACAAGATGCTGCCGCGTTAGTCGCTGCTTATCAGCAACTCGCTGCCGGCACAGGCTCGGCCGGTGACTCTACACTTGAGTCCCGCAACCAGCACATCGTCTCACTGCTCGCCGCCAACTCTACGGCTCATGCATCCTCGAGCAGTCAGCCTGCCACATACAGCACGCTGACGGAATCGGCTGCGCAAATGAATGCATCTCAACTTCGCGTCAGTAGTGAGGCAATGACGAGTGCCTTGGCGGTCAGCAATGGCGCTAATGACACAGCTGCGCGGCTGGGTAGCGCCAGCGAACTAGCACTCAACGTGCCTAATGTTCATGGCACTCCTGCCCCTGCTGCCGTTCCATCGGGCACCTCGCTCCCCTCCTCGATCGGTACTCCCGTATCGCATCCGGCGTGGCCATCCCAGCTCGGTCAGCAACTCGTTCAATTTGCTCAGCGAGGGGGGGAGCAACACATTCAGATGAAACTGCACCCCGCCGAACTTGGCCCGCTCTCCATTTCATTGAAAATGACCGAACACGGTGCCCAGGCGCACTTCTTATCGGCTCATGCGCAGGTTCGTCAGGTATTGGAGCAGGCGATTCCGCAACTACGCGACGCGCTGGCCGAACAAGGCATTTCACTGGGTGAAACGTCAGTGGGTGAGCAAAACGCTTCCAATGAACAAGCCTTTGCCCAGCAGGGTAATGGCGGCGGCGGGCTGATTGACGGCAACGACGTCGAAAGTAATGGGCCAACAGCCACGTTGGACAGCACGCCGGTAACCCTGGATGGACGCGTCGATCTCTATGCTTAAGTCGCCTCGGCGTTTGGCATGACCTATGTCGTCATGATCGGGTTAATTAACTAAACCAAAAGATAGGCTCCCCAAGGAAGCCTGTTCGTTTCTTCACCATCACCCGCGTTAGGCATAATGCTTGGCTAGCGTCATGCGTGAACATCATGGGAACAACAATGGCAGAATCAAGCGGCGGATCAAAAAAACTGCTTTGGGTAATGATCATTCTTGTCTTGCTCTCGTCAGCAGGTGCAGCGGCGGCGATCTACCTCGTGCTCGACCAGCGTGACGGCAGCACCGATGGAGAAACCCAACAGCAAACGGTCGCACACACGCCTCCGGTGTTTACGCAGATCGAACCCTTTACCGTCAATCTTGCGGATGACCGCTTTGGATCGCGCCTACTTTACGCGGGTATTACCCTGCGTGTGGGTAACGAACAAGGTAAAGCACTCATCGAAGAGCACATGCCGCAAGTTCGCAGCCGTCTGCTCATTCTGCTCTCAGGCAAGCAAGCCAACCAGCTGACCTCGACAGAAGGCAAAGAGACGCTCGCCCAAGAAATCATTAACCGCTTGAGCGTTCCACTGACGGAAAACCAGCCCCCGCTAGACCTTCGGGAAGTGCTGTTTACCGAATTCATTGTGCAATAACCTAGGGAACGGAGCCGTTCATGTCGCAGGACGATCTACTGTCCCAGGAAGAGATCGATGCCTTACTCAAAGGCGTCAGCGGAGATGACGAGCCCTCGGTAGCGTCTTCTCAAACGCAGGATGAGTCGCGTATACGTCCTTATGACCCGTCGACACAGCACCGGGTCATTCGTGAACGTCTTCACGCGCTCGATTTTATCAACGAGCGTTTTGCGCGTTATTTCCGCAACGGCTTGTTCAACCTGATTCGGCGCAGCTCAGACATCACGGTAGAGTCTGTTAGCTATCAGAGCTTCAGCAACTTTTCACGCAACGTACCGGTACCCACCAACCTCAATATCGTATCGATGAAACCGCTGCGAGGCTCTGGACTGGTGGTTTTCCCACCGAATTTGGTTTTCATGGTGGTGGACAACCTATTTGGGGGCGACGGACGTTTCGTCACCAAGTCGGATGGGCGTGAGTTCACCAACACCGAGCAGCGCATCATTCAGCGATTATTGAATCTGGCGATCGATGCGTATCAAGAAGCCTGGAAAGTGGTATACCCCATCGATGTCCACTTTTTACGCTCAGAAGTGCAGTCGAAGTTTGCCAACATCACTAACTCTCCCAACGAGATCGTGGTGAATACCAAATTCAACATCGAAGTTGGCAACCTCTCGAGCAGTTTTCAAATCTGTATGCCCTACGCCATGATCGAGCCGCTGCGTGACCTGTTGGTGAACCCGATCAACGATAGTAATCATGACAGTGACGGCTCCTGGTCACGTCGTATGGCAAGCGAACTCCGCCAATCGGAAGTAGAGCTGGTGGCCGAGTTTGCACAAATTCCCAGCCGTATTGCGCAGGTCATGGGACTGAAAAAAGGGGATGTCTTGCCGGTGGATATCCCTAACACGATTACCGCACGTGTCGATGGGGTTCCCGTCATGGAGTGCGAGTACGGTAGCCAGCGCCAGCAACGCGCGTTACGGGTACTGCGCATGATCGACCATGCTGCTATGAATAACGTATCGTCCAAGGACTTTATTAAAGGTTCAACGCGACAGAAAGCCAAGGAATCCAAAGCATGACTGATCCTAATAAACCCGATCAAAAAGTCTCTGATGACGATTGGGCGGAAGCCATGTCTGAGCAAGAAGAGCCGTCGTCTGACGCGGATGCCGCCAGCGAAGACGAGGACCCCTGGGCAGCTGCCATGGCTGAGCAGGAAGCAGCCGAGCAGTCTCATGCAGAGGATGAGCCCGCCCCAGAGGCGCCTCAAGCCAAGTCTGCAACCGAAGAGGTGTTTCGCCCACTGAGCGGTGAGCAAGGAAATGCCCCCTCCCGTGATCTAGAGATGATCATGGACATTCCGGTCAAGCTGACCGTAGAACTCGGCCGCACGAAGCTCACGATCAAACAGCTCCTGGAGCTGGCGCAAGGCTCCGTTATCGAGCTAGAGGGCCTTGCTGGGGAGCCTATGGATATCCTGATCAACGGCTATTTGATTGCCCAGGGCGAAGTGGTCGTCATCGAAGATAAGTACGGTATCCGTATTACGGAAATTATCACGCCGTCCGAACGGATTCATAAACTCAACCGATGAGCGTGGCGACTTCCAGCGCTCAGCCCTCGGTCGATGCGCTAAGCGGCGGTGACGCCCTGGTGGGCATGGCCGCGTTGGGTAAAACGGCCGCGGCGCTCGCACTCGTCATAGCGATCATTTTGGTCTGTACGTCGCTGCTCAAGCGCTGGCAACAACACCGGTTCGACCAGGGGGCGCGGCTTCGGATCGTCGGAACCACTGCCGTTGGCAATCGTGAGCGCGTGGTGGTCGTCGAAGTGGAAGATACGTGGCTAGTGTTGGGGGTCAGTAGTGGCCGTATCAGCAAACTGCATGAGCGGCCCGCTCCACTAAACCGCCCCCCGACGCCTGAATCGCCGCCCTCTCGTTTCTCGCAGCGCCTAGCCAATGCGCTGGCCAAGAATCGTGGTAAAAGCGCCTCACCCTCTTCAGACTCTCAGCACTCATCATGACTCACGTTTCGCCCGTTGCTTGGCCCTTTCTACGTCGCTGGTGGCTGTTGGCGCTGTTTCTGGTTGGCAGCCTGATAGCCTTACCCGCCGCCGCTCAGCAGCTACCCGGCCTTGTATCACAGCCAATGGAAGATGGCGGCCAGCAGTGGTCGCTCTCGCTACAAACGCTGCTATTTTTAAGCTCGCTGGCCTTTTTACCTGCGATGCTGTTGATGATGACCAGCTTCACACGCATCATCATCGTATTGAGCTTGCTGCGCACCGCCATGGGAACGCAGGCAACGCCGCCCAATCAGGTACTACTGGGCATTGCGCTGTTTCTGACGTTTTTCATTATGTCGCCCGTCTTGAGTCAGGTCTACGATACCGCCTGGGTGCCTTTGACGGACGAAGTAATCAATTTCGAAGAGTTCTTACTGCGTGCTCAACTCCCCTTTCGTGAGTTCATGTTGGCACAGACGCGGGAACCCGACCTCGCTCTCTTCGTTCGTCTGGCCGATGTCGGTCCGCTGCAAGGCCCCGAGGAGCTCCCCATGCGGGTGCTGCTTCCCGCTTTTGTCACCAGCGAACTCAAGACAGCCTTTCAAATCGGCTTCACCATCTTCATTCCATTCTTGATCATTGATTTAGTGGTGGCGAGCACCTTGATGGCACTAGGGATGATGATGGTGCCTCCTGTGACCATCTCACTGCCTTTCAAGCTCATGCTCTTCGTACTAGTCGATGGCTGGCAGCTCATCATTGGCTCGCTGGCTGAAAGTTTTTATATGATTTAACGTCGCATGCGCGGCAAGGAGCCTCTATCCATGACACCTGAAATGGTGATGAGCGTTGCTTATCAAGGCATGCGCGTAACGCTTTTTTTGGCGGGACCCATGCTGTTGGCGGCCCTCTTTACAGGTCTGATTATCAGCCTGTTTCAGGCGGCCACTCAGATCAATGAAATGACGCTTACCTTCATTCCAAAGATTCTGGCCGTTTTTGCCGTTCTAGTACTAGCAGGCCCTTGGCTCATCGGTTTGATTACCGACTTTACAACGCGCCTATTCACCAATATTCCCGCCATGGTGATGTAACCATGGTCGACGTCACCTTTGCGCAGCTACAGGGGTGGCTAGTCGCTTTCTTTTGGCCTTTCGTACGCATTACGGCGTTTATGACGGCGACGCCTCTCTGGGGCCACTCTAGCATCCCAACGCCAGCGAAAGTGTCTCTGGCAGCGGTCATTGCCGTCGTCATTACTCCTGTTTTGCCTCCCATGCCAGACGTCCCGCTCATGTCTTGGGCGGGGCTTGGCATCATCGTCGAACAAATGCTGATCGGTATCGCGATTGGACTCGTGATGCATATCGTCTTCGCGGTCGTTCAGGCCGCCGGTGAGTTCATCGGCTTACAGATGGGCTTGGCCTTTGCGAGCTTTTTCGACATGTCGAGCGGCACGAACATCATGGTGCTCTCACGCATTCTCTACATGGTCACGCTACTGATGTTTCTCGCGTTTAACGGCCATTTGATGGTGTTGGAGGCGTTGGTGATGAGCTTTCAAACGCTGCCTATCGGGATCGGTACCTTGAACCCGAATGCCTTCGAATTACTGGCGCGGTATGCAGGAACGATTTTTGCCTCCGGCATGCTGCTGGCTCTTCCTCTGGTGGCATCGCTGCTGATCATTAGCCTATCGCTAGGCATCCTCAACCGCTCAGCGCCACAGCTGACCGTCTTCAATATCGGCTTTCCCACGTCGTTGACCGTTGGCATTGTGCTGCTCATGGTGTTGATGAGCGATATCGGCCGCTTTCTCCAACAGCTGTTTAGCCAAGGGGTCAATTTTACCCAGAGCCTCATCGAGACCATGGCCCCCTTGAACTAAAAAGCCTCAGCATCCTGGCTGAGGCTTTCAGTAGACGTTAGGCGCTGAGACGCTACATGAAGTCGAACAACGACATGCCTTTGATATCCACGAACGCTTTTTGAGCCGCCTGCAGGCCTACTTGACGCAGGCTATACTCCGAAATCGCATCGGCATAGTCGAGATCGACCAGATCCGATAGCGTCTGCTCATAGTTGAGCATACGGTTATTGCCTACCGCATCGATGACATCCAGCTCATTGAGCCTTGCGCCAGCAGAAGCGCGTACCGTCAACACATTGTCTAGTGAATTATCTAATTCACGCATGGACGTATTCAGCGTATTGCGAAGGGCAGCCTTTTGCGTATCGTTCTCTGCTGGGGTCTCTAGCACACGAATCGCTGCTTCCATGGTGCGGAACAGGTCAGCGGGAAGCTGGTCGCTGCCAGGCCGCGCTACCAAGATCTCATCACCGACCTGAGGAGCTCCTTTCAAGGTCAAACTGACGCCACCAAAACTTATTTGCTCGCCGGCAGGGTCATAAGCTTGGTCTTCAAGGCCCGCTACTGGCTGCCAAGCAGCACCATCAAACTGCTCAACGGTATAAGTGGGGTTACCAGCCCCATCATCGTCGAAAAGGACGCGAAAGCTTTCACCATAATTCGGGTCGTTGACGCTGGTCACTTGAGGTCCACTAAACGTCACGCTTCCCTGATTGGCTACGTCAGCGTTTGCGATGTAGCCTGCTCCGCTAGGCACACCTTGGAAAATCGTTGCTCCATTTTCTGTGACAGGCATGAGGCGAGACGAGTCGACACGCTGAGAACGCGCGTTAACATCACCATTGTATTCAATACTGCCTGTCGCAGATTTAACGAAAGGCGGCGCGTTATCTTTATAACCACCAAAAATATAGCGGCCGTTACCATCGGTGGCATTCGCCTGCCCAATCATCGTCTCGTAAACGCCTTTCAACTCACTGGCGATGGACTCCCGATCGACATCACTCAAGGTATCACTGGATGCTTGGATCAATAGTGTTTTGGCACTGGTCACCGCATCACTAATACTATTCAGAATACTTTCTGTCTGTGCCAGTGAATTACGTGCCGATACCCGAGCATCTTCATACTGCTGTGTGATGGCTTTCGACTGGTCTACCCCTACCGCACGTGATGCCGCTTGCGGATCATCGGACGGGTTGACGACCCGGCGGCCGCTGGCAATTTGCTGACCAATCTTTAGAAAGTCATTTTGCTGACGGTTAATGGAAGCCGTACTCTGCTCATACATAGTGACCGTACTGACACGCATCGCCTAAGCTCCTATTAGTTCCGCAGGTTCAAAATGGTATCCATGATCGTACCTGCCGTATCGATCACGCGGGCATTCGCTTGATAAAATTGCTGGTATCGAATCAGGTTAGCCGCTTCTTCATCCAAGTTAACGCCCGACTCGGACTGCTGTACGGCCCGGAGCTGATCCGTTAGCCCCTGACGCGCATCCAGGTTGACTTGGGTAATGTTGGTGCGATTACCCACGTCACTAACGAGCGCACCATAGGCACCGCTGACCGAGGCACTCCCCCCTACGATGTTTTTACTTTGAAGATCTTGGAGCAGCAAGGCGTTGCTATTATCGCCTGCGCCTGCAGCGATCCAATCGGCCGGATCATCGTTGGGATTGATGGGCAAACCCGCCGCAATTTTATCGGCATCGATGAGATTGACTTCCATCCCATTGGCCGCTCGACGCACGGGTTGAACCTCGAACTGGTCCCCATTGGCCGGTGTATTGCTGAACGTCATGGAGATGCCGCCAAACGACAACGTATTGTTGGCAGCGTCCCACCCTGTCCCGATATCGACGTTTGCACCGCTATCGTTACGCGTCACGGTAGGAGTGCCGCCAGCAAAACTGACGGTGTAATCTGTTGCACGAAGTTGAGCGATGTTGTCTGTGTCAAACGCGATTGCATCGATCGTGACGGCACTATTGCCCTCATAACTGTAGGCCTGGGGTGTCCTGACATTAAAGAAGTCATCGCCCTGAACGCCGTCCAAATCAACGCCCTGTTTATGCTGTTCGTTAAACGCCACGGATAACGACACGGCGAGCTGTCCGACTTGGTTCTGAGTTTTATCGAGCGTCTCAGAACGGAAGTTCATCAAGCCACCTAACGCGCCTCCTTTGACCGTGGACTCGTCCAACTGAATCAGGTTACCGCCTCCATCACGATATCCCACGATCGTCCGCTGTGGATCGTAGTCGGCCTGCACGGGTTCTAATTTGAACGAGCTAGTTCCCGTGACGAGCGGCTGACCGTTGGGCAAGCTAATGTTGTACGTCTTGCCATCCTGCACGTTGAGCCGCAAATCCATGCGCTCGTTGAGCTGAGAAACCAAAAAATCTCGCTGATTCAGCAAGCTGTTCGGAGCTTCACCAGTTCGTGCGCGTGCCAGCGAAATCTCTTTGTTAAGGCCCGCAATCTGCTCCACAGTATTGTTGACTTGAGTGATTTCGTCTTTGATCTGGTTATTGATATTGCTCTGCATGTCCTGCAAATAACCATCGAACGAACGAAACTGTGCGCTCAGCGTGTTTGCCGTTCCCAGCACCCCTTGGCGTGCTGCTGGGTCAGAGGGCGAGCTTGCCAAGTCTTCCAAAGACGAGAAAAACGTCTGCATGAGCGGGGAAAGACCTGCGTCTCGATCGGCCAACAAGTTATCAATTTGTGAGACTTGGTTGTAATACGTTTCTAAAGCGCTGGACTGCGTCTTAGCATTATTGAGCTGATTGGCCACGTAAGTATTGAACTGGCGCTCGATATCATCGACACGTACGCCGCCCCCTACACGTCCCTCACCGAGCTGGGTAAGCTCGCGATTATAACTGGGCGTATAGACGTTACTAATGTTGTTGCTTGTCGTATTGAGGGCATTCTGCGCCGCATTGAGGCCGCTTAAGCCGATCGAAAACATGCTCATGGTTCAATTCCTTAGGCCGGTATCTATTTATCGGCAATGCGCAGGCAAACTTGAGGCATCGCTAGCGAGAATCCGCCAGCAAACTCTCCGCTGTATTTAAGGGCCCCATCGTGTTCATGACCGAGACCAGCTTGTCGGCGTAACGCGGGTCGGTCGCATAGCCGCCGCGCTGCAACTCACGGGCAGCCTGCTCCGCATTGGCCGCTTGTAGAACACCGGCATAGCGAGGGTTGTTGCCAATCAAATTGGCATAATCGGTAAAGGCATGCTCGAACGAGTCATAGACACGAAACGTATCGACGACCTGCGTACGGCGACCGTTCACGTACTCATGGGTCACGATGTCGGTGGTCTTGCCCTGCCAATGGCTACCGGCTTTGATACCAAATACGTTGTAGCTGTTATGCCCCTGCCGAGTGGCTATTTCGTGACGCCCCCAGCCCGTCTCCAGGGCTGCCTGCGCTAAAATGAGTTCAGCAGGTACCCCCGTGGCAGCACTCGCCGCCTGGGCAGGCGTGGCCAGCGTGTTTAAGAAACGCTCGACATGGTCATGGGAAGACGTCACCGGACGCCGGGGCTCCGCCAACATGGCGGGTGCGCTGCTGGATTCCAATTGCTGGACGGCGTCCAGCTCGTCATAAAAGCGGCCGCTACCCGTCGTATTGGCAGGCGCCTGAGCACTGTTCGGCTGTAGTGGATTGTCTAGCACGCGCGGCGTCCCACGAGGAATACCTGCAATCAGTGCCTGAAGTTCTTGATCAGGGTTGCTAACTTGACCAACCGCCCCTTGACGCTGTAACTGTTCCACCAATGCATCGGCCAAGCCAATGCCTCGGGAAGCCATGACCTGTGACCACTGCTGGTCGAGCATGGATTGATAGAAGGTCGTGTCGCGGCTCTCTAGCAACCCTGAGGTTGGCGTGGCATCCCGCATGCTTTTGACCATCATTTGGATAAAAAGGGCTTCAAACTGTTGCGCTGCGCCTTGCACCCCAGCCTCCGGGTCGAGGCGGGCATTGTGCTGTAGCCGCTGAAAACCGCTCATATCCAGCGCGAACTGACTGGTCATATCCCCCATACTCATTAAATGATCTCCAGCTCAGCACGCAAAGAGCCCGAAGCTCTCAATGCTTCCAGAATTGACATTAAATCTTGAGGGGTGGCGCCTAACGCATTGAGCGCGTTCACCACTTCCGCCAAGTCAGCCCCTTCGACGATCTGTAGGTACGCCTCTTGCTGTTCGATATTGATATCTGCATCCGGCACGACCACGGTGTCGCCTTGCCCCAAGGGGTTGGGTTGGCTCACGCCAAACTGGGTGTCGATCATGATCGAAAGATTGCCATGCGCGACGGCCGCACGACGTAGCGTCACCGCACTATTCATCACCACGGAACCGGTTCGTGCGTTCAGCACGACTTTAGCGGGCGCTTCGGTGGGCGTCACCTGCACGTTCTCGACTCGCGCCATGAAATTGACGCGGTCATTGGCATCCATAGGACCATCGAGGGCGATGACCCGTCCATTTCGCGCGTAGGCAACGGACTGCCCGAATTCACTGTTGATGGCAGAGACCATGCGCTGCACGGTACCAAAATCGGCGTCATTGAGCTGCAGCTCCAACACCCCGCCGTTGCCCCCCAAGTTGAGCGGCACTTCCCGCTCGACCAGGGCGCCGTTAGGAATCCTGCCTGACGCCTGCTGATTGATCTGCACACTACTGCCGCCTGCTTGTGCTCCCGCACCACCTACCAGCATGTTGCCTTGGGCAATCGCGTACGTATCACCATCGGCGCCTTTGAGCGGCGTCATGAGTAGCGTACCGCCCCGCAAACTGCTGGCGTTGGCAATCGAAGAAACGACGATGTCCAAACGCTGCCCGGGACGAGAGAACGGAGGAAGGTCTGCCGTCACCATGACGGCGGCCACATTACGCAGTTGTAGGTTGGTGCCTGGCGGCACCGTCACGCCTAACTGCGACAGCATGTTGGTCAAGCTCTGGCTAGTAAATGGCGCTTGGGTGGTCTGATCACCGCTACCGTCTAACCCCACCACCAAGCCATAGCCAACTAACTGGTTATCTCGCACGCCTGCAAAGCTCGCCAGTTCGCGCACGCGTTCAGCGTGGGCTGGCAGCATTACCAAACAAAGCGCCAACAGCGTCACGATACGCAAGGTTGCTGTTAGATATCGATACGCTTTCCACTGCATAGCCATTTCACCAGGTCTCTGTTGTCGAGCTTGTTGACACGCCTAGAACGGCGACACATTCAGGAAAAAGCGCTGCAGCCACCCCATATGCTGCGCTTCGTTGATATAGCCATCGCCCACGTACTCGATACGCGCATCGGCGACTTGAGTCGACGGCACGGTGTTTTGCGCGGTAATCGTGCGAGGATTCACGACACCCGAGAAACGAATGAACTCGGTGCCCTGATTGATCGCAATCTGCTTTTCACCGCGCACGCGCAGGTTCCCGTTATTCATGACTTCCAACACGGACACGGTAATCGTACCGGTAAACGTATTGTTGGCTTGTGAGCCGCCACCGCCTGCAAAGTCACTGGCGCCTTCGATATCGAAACCGTACTCCGCCAGCGTATCCAACACGTCGGGTAGCTGGGCCAGGTTAAGGCTTGCACTGCCCGAGCGGTTGGCATTGGATTGGGCATTCTTACTCGCGCTCACCTCTTCATCGAGCACGATGGTCAGAATATCGCCGATGGTACGGGGACGGCGGTCCTCGAACAGCGGCTGATAGCCACGACGTGCCTGGTAGATGGAGCCATTGGGTATCGGTGGCGGCCGATCGACAATGGTGATTTGCTCTTGCTCACCGACGACCGATGCCCGAGGTATCTGCGCGCACCCTGCCGTCAATAACACCAGTAGTGCCAAGCTCGCCATCACGATGCGGCGTAACTTAAAGTTTGATTTCAGCATAGCGCGACCTGTTAAGAAGCCCTGACGAACTTTGACATTAGAGCTGGCTTAGACGCGCTAGCATTTCATCGCTGGTAGAGATAGCACGACTATTGATCTCATAGGCACGCTGCGTTTGGATCATATTGACCATTTCTTCGACGACGTTCACGTTCGATGTCTCCACATATCCTTGGAACAGTCGTCCGGCACCGTTGTTACCCGGCGCATTTTGGTTTGGGGCGCCCGAGGCACCGGTTTCCAGGTAAAGATTGCCACCGATGCTTTCCAAGCCTGCTGGATTGATAAAGGAGGCAACGTTGATCTGCCCAATATCGGCATCTTGAGCGATACCAGGCTGCCGAACACTTACGGTTCCATCTTCCCCAATGGTGACCGATAACGCATTGGCGGGAATGAAGATCGCTGGCTCAATCGGGTAGCCATTGGCGGTGACCATCTGACCATTTTCGTTTAGCTGAAAACTGCCGTCACGGGTGTAGCCAATTGTGCCGTCAGGTAACAACACCTGGAAAAAGCCTTCCCCATTGATCGCAAGATCTCGGGAATTGCCCGTTTCTTCCAAGCCCCCTTGAGTGTGCAGACGCTCCGTGGCCACGGCACGCACCCCGGTGCCAATCTGCATACCAGAAGGCAGGCGGTCCTGAATGTTGTTCTGGGCACCCGGCTGACGCATGTTTTGATAAAGCAGGTCTTCAAAAACAGGCCGAGAACGCTTGAAACCATTGGTACTCACGTTCGCAAGGTTATTCGAAATGACATCGAGTTTGGTTTGCTGGGACTCGAGCCCGGTTTTAGCAGTCCACAAAGACTTGATCATACGTAGGTTCCCTTGGCTGAGTGGCTGCAATTAGCCTTGAATAGAGAGAATACTGTTGGCTCGCTGAGCATTTTCATCCGCCGAGCTGAGCATTTTCATTTGCATGTCGTAACGGCGCGCTACGTCGATCATCGACACCATGGCATCGACGGCACTCACGTTACTGCCCTCCAGCGCACCGCTAACCAACCGTGCATCTTCGTCAGCTTGAAGCACACCAGGCGCCCCATCTGCACCAGGGGGCGCTCTGAACAAACCATCATCCCCGCGCTCCAGACCCAGCTCATCTGGCGTCACGAGCTTGATACGACCAACATCCACCATTGCCGCGGGACCTTCTCCCTGAGGAATCGCACTAATCGTGCCGTCGGCACCTAGAGAGATTTGCGCCCCCTGTGGCACCGCAATGGGGCCAGCGTCACCCATGACGGGACGGCCGACACTCAACAGCACACCATCGCTGTCGAGCTGCAAGTCACCACGTCGGGTATAGGTTTCGGTCCCATCGTCTGCTAACACCGCCATCCAAGCATTCCCCTGCATGGCCACGTCCAACGTACGCCCAGTACGCTCGATGGGGCCTTGCGAGAAATCGGTTCCCGGCGTCGTGGCAACGGCAGATACCCGGGTAGGCAATGCACCATCGCCTTGCACGGGCACAGAGCGCACGGCCTGAAGCTGAGCGCGGAACCCAGCGGTCGACACATTCGATAGGTTATTACTCACTACCGACTGCTGATCCATCGTGTGTTTTGCGCCACTCATGGCGGTATAAAGCATGCGATCCAAGACGTTTACTCCTTACCCGTTCGCCCAGTCATTAAATGTTAATGATGGTTTGCAGCAGCTCGTCCTGGGTGCTAATGGTCTGGGAGTTTGCTTGGTACGCACGCTGAGCCACGATCATATCGACCAATTCACGCGCCATATCAACGTTGGATGTTTCGATCGCATTTGGTTGGATCAAACCACGCAAACCAGCCCCTGGGGCACCTAGAAGTTCCTGGCCTGAGGTGCCGGTAGCGGCCCATAGGTTATCCCCTTCAGGACGCAGGCCCTCAGGATTACGGAACGTCACCAGTGTCACTTGCCCCGCGGCACGCGACTCCTCATTGGAGTAGTTACGCATGATGGTGCCATCTTCCTCAATGGTGATACCCACGAGAGCACCTGCGGTATAGCCGTCTTGAATAGTGTCATTGACCGTGGACTCACTGGCAAACTGTGTCGTTCCCTCGAAACTCAGCTCAATATCCAAAGCCGCTAACGGATTGCCTGCCCCGAACTCATTATTATTGAACGTGGCATTATTGGTGTTCTCCGCCTGCAGAGTACCGTTTTGGGTAAAGGTGAGATTACCTAACGCGACGTCGTAGGTGCCGCCATCAGCAGGCCCACCCGAGAGGCGACCATTCACGTTCCACTGGTTAGCCGCTGTCTTTGTAAAGTAGAGGGTTAAGTTACGTGCGTTACCTTGCGAATCAAAGACAGTCGCGTTAGTGGAGTAATTGTAGGTATTCGCATTATCGGCGTTAAACGCAGCAGCAATGACTGGCTGTCCAGAGTTCAAGTTCAACGAGACACCTAACTCTGTCGTAGCGTTTGCAGGTAAGTCACCCGGCGGAATTTCCATCGGGACGACATTACCCCCTTCTTGTACGTTACCTTCGGCATCGGCAGGGTAACCCATAATCTGCGCGCCTTGAGCATTCACAAGACGGCCATCAGCGGTCATGGTTAACTGGCCGTTACGAGAATACCCGATCTCGCCATTCGGCTGCTGATAGCGAAAGAAGCCTTCACCTGCAATGGCTAAGTCCATGTTACGGCTGGTGGATTCGATGTTACCCTGGCTGAAATTCTGCAATACAGCAGATGTTCGCACCCCCAAACCAACGCGCGAGTTTGCAAATACATCCGCAAACTGAATATTGGAGCTTTTAAAGCCAACAGTCTGCGAGTTAGCGATGTTGTTACCCACCACGCCTAGTTTTTGCTGCTGAGCGTTCAAACCACTGAGTGCTTGCGTAAAACTCATGATATTCCCCTGGAAAAAGTGTCGGCTAGCGAATCATCAAAGAATTTGTTTGATTTGATCGAGTGTCACTTGGCCATAGATCGCGCCAAGGTCAAGGCGTACATCACTGCCCCCCGCTCCAGGCGAAACGCCTTGAACAAGGGCATAATTCAAGGCACGTGACTCTAGCAACTCGCCCTCGGCATTGGTTGCTTTAAAATTGACCCGGTAAGCGCCTTCAGGAACCGCTTCGCCGCCATTGGTCATCCCACCCCAACTAAACGATTCTACGCCTGCAGCCACGCGGCCTAAGTTATTGGTGTAAACCACTTCCCCTGATTGGCTCGTCACGGTGACTTCAACTTTCTCGGCAGGGGTATCCAACTCGATGCCGAACGGCGTAGCGTAGGAACCATTCTCAGGATCCACGCTCACCATTACGTTATTACCAGGAACCAGCACGGCCTTATCGATCAGGCCTGCGGCCTGCAGCGTTTGTGCCGCATCCATCTGTTGGGTAATGCCATTCAAAGTAGCGTTCAGCTCTTCAATACCGCTGACGGTATTGATCTGAGCAAGCTGAGACGTCATTTCCGAATTATCCATCGGATTGAGCGGATCTTGATTCTGGAGCTGTGTAATTAGCAGGGTCATGAAGCTATCGCGCAGCTCAGCGGACTGCCGCGTGGAGAGGCCAGCGGTCGAACCACTGCTGGTGATACTATTAACGACACTCGTGTCAATATTCATTATTAGCCCTCACCGAGCGACAGCGTTTGAACCATCATTTGCTTGGTTGTGTTGAAGACTTCCACGTTGGCTTGATAAGAGCGTGACGCAGAAATCATGTTGACCATCTCATGCACCGGATCCACGTTAGGCTTAGCCACATAGCCTTCTTCATCGGCGGCGGGGTGATTCGGCATGTACTCCATACGTAGCGGAGAGTCGTCTTCCACGACTTCAGTAACCCGCACCCCACCCACGCCAAAACGATTATTCTGGGACTGGGTCTCAAACATGACCTGTTTGGAGCGATACGTCTCACCATCTGGGCCCGCAATGCTATCGGCATTCGCCATGTTGCTGGCGGTGACGTTCATTCGCTGGGCTTGGGCGCTCATGGCGGAACCGGCGATCTCAAACGCTGAAAACATCGACATAGCTTATTCTTCTCCTATTACTAGGTTATTCAGGCTGCATCGCATTTTTCAGGCCTTGAATACGACGGTTCATAATGGTGAGCGCGGCCTGATAGCGCACCGCATTGTCGGCAAACTGTGTTCGCTCGCGATCCATATCGACAGTGTTACCATCCAAACTGGGCTGGTCTGGAATCCGATACAGTAAATCTGCACTTCCTGCGCCTCGCCAAGCTGGCCCTTCACCTGCCAGATGCCGGTCTGACGTACGCGCCAACGCCAAGCCACCGCGCTGCTGCTGAGCTTGGCCACCATCGACGGCTTTCTTCAACTCGCTGGCAAAATCGATGTCTCGCGCTTTGTAGTTGGGGGTATCGGCATTGGCAATATTGGCGGCAAGTACTTGGTGTCGTTGCTGCCGCAACCCTAGCGCCTGCTGGTGAAAGTTAAAGGCAGATTCAAGCTGATCGATCATGCCGACCCTCGCTCGCTGAGAGGCAAAAAATAAATCGGAAATTGTTGATGATGAATAATAGGCGTGCGGCTTTCACCTTAAAGCATGGAACAGCTACCGTTTACACCAGCATTTCCCATGATGCGTGGGGTACTTTTGCATTACACTGCCGGGCTGATGCTTGCCATCTGTCTTTCTAAACTGAGCGATCTTCTCATGCGCTACTTGCTGCATTTTGCTGCACGCTGCTCAATAGTTCTTAACGTTTTGTTATTACTTCTTTATGTCGGCGCTCCTCAGCCCGTCTTGGCGCAAGCTACGGATCAAACGCTGCTCGACACAGTGCAGCAGTTTCTGTACCAAGAAACTCAAACACTGGGGCAGGAGGTCGTCATCGATATCGCACCACCATCGCCGCACCTGCCACCCTGCCTTCAACCCTCCCCCTTTCTCCCTAATGCAAACCAAGCGCCAATCGGTCGTGTGTCGGTGGGCGTTCGCTGCGGAGAAGACGGACGCCAAACTCGCTATCTGCAAGCCCAAGTAGATGTGATAGGTCGCTACATCGTGGCTGGCCAAGACATTGCCCGCGGCACACTCATCACATCGTCCATGCTGGCTCAGCGTGAAGGCAATCTGAGTGATCTGTCATCTCAATCGCTAACCAGTGAGGAGGATGTCGTTGGCAAAGTTGCTCAGCGTCCCATTCGCAGCGGTAGCACCTTCCAAGCACATTTCTTACAAGCTCCCAGCCTCGTTGAACGCGGCCAGCGCGTCACGGTCATAGCAGAAGGTTCTGGCTTTCGCGTCTCAAGGGAAGGAGAAGCGCTAACGGATGGCGCAGAGGGCGAGACCATTCGTGTGCGTTTTGGCCCTCGAGACATCATGAATGCGCGAGTGATTGGCCAAGGGACTTTGATGGTGGATTTTTAGCCGATCATCTAAAGTTTCTTTTTAGGAAGCCGATAAAGGATCATATAGCGCACGGCGCCCCAACGTTGACGATGAGGCCAACAACGTGAAAATTGATAACCTTAATCCGCTGCTTCGTAATACACCAGCGCAGCAGCGTGACGATGCTCAAAAAATCAGTGGCACCAAGCCATCGGAAACGGGTAACACGACCCGTGAAGCCACTCAGCTTAGCCAGTCTAGGATCGATGATAGTCAAGATATCGACATGACTAAAGTCCAAGAAATTCGCGATGCCATTCGCGAAGGTCGGCTTGAAGTACGTGCCGACCGAATCGCTGATGGCCTGCTTGCCAACTTGAAAGACCTATGAGCCTATCACGCCTTCTTTCCAGTCAGTTGCAGCGTCTTGAAGCACTTATCGAGCTACTTACCGATGAGCAAGAGCAGCTGACCAAAGGCAGTATCGATGGTGAAGTGTTAACAGACATCGCTGCCAAGAAACAGGCACTGCTTGCAGAGCTTGAGCGTATGGAAGTTTTACGCCGCGGCGTTCAAACCAAGCTTGGCTATCCAGAAGGCGCTCCTGGCGCCAAACAAGCTGCCACCGATGCCGATTGCTTAGCCACTTGGGAAAGCCTGCTCGAAAAGAGTGAACGCGTATCACGCATGAACGCGCTGACCGGCCAAATGCTGTCCGTGCGCATGAAGCACAATCAAGAAATGCTCGACTATATCCGGCAAATTGCCGAGAAAACCCTGTATAAACCGAATGGTCGTAACAGCGCTCAGCCAGGACGTATCAATGCGTCGGCTTGAACGACAAGCATAGACAAACCCTATACAAAACGCTTCAATGAGAACAACACTGTTCACTATTGGAGCGTGTCATGTTTCCCTATCTCCCCGAAGATTTTACCGCCGTTATTGCAGGTGCCAATGGCGGCATTGGTCGTGCCATGTTGCACACCCTTTTGGCTGCACCTCAAACAGGGCGCGTCATTGCGGCTAGCCGTTCAACGATAGCGATGCAGCATCCAAAACTCGAGGCGCTTTCCGCGGACATCACCACGTCGACAGGTCGCGATGCGCTGTGTAACGCATTGGATGGGCAGCCCGTTCACTTACTCTTCAATGCCGTGGGCGTTCTTCACGATACGTCTAAGCACATACAACCCGAAAAACGACTAGAGCAGTTGGATGAGGCAGCCTTTGCCCACGTCATGCACGTCAATGCGGCAACGCCTGCGCTACTCATTGGTGCCCTCAAGCCCTCACTGCAAGGCCAGCACCCCACGATCATCGCCAGCCTCTCTGCTCGAGTCGGCTCCATTACCGACAATGGGTACGGCGGCTGGTATAGCTACCGTGCCAGTAAAGCTGCGCACAACATGTTGATGAAGACAGCGGCCATCGAGCTGAGCAGGCTTAATAAACAGTCGATCGTTCTTTGTCTTCACCCAGGCACGACGGACAGCTCTCTGTCGAAGCCGTTTCAAGCACGCGTCCCTGCCGAAAAGTTGTTCAGCCCAGAGTTCGTGTCAACACGGCTAATCGAGGTCATAAACAAGAGATCCCCCGAGGAAACCGGCAGCTTTTGGGACTGGGCGGGTGAGTCGATCGAGTGGTAACGACCTTGGTATTTTCGCTTAATTATTAGAAGTTCTTACAGCAAAAAGCCCCGCACACGGTGTGTACGGGGCTTATCGAGCGCACAACAAAAAACCCAGCCGGTTGGCTGGGTTCTTTGCGGTATAAGTGCCTGACGATGACCTACTCTCGCATGGGGAGACCCCACACTACCATCGGCGCTAAGCGGTTTCACTTCTGAGTTCGGCATGGGATCA
>NZ_JAKRFL010000006.1:0-181153 GCF_022348105.1 Halomonas sp. MMH1-48 | reverse complement strand
CACTCGGAACTGGACACCGCGCCGGACGGTCTGGCTGAACCCGGACCGGGAAGACCCGCTGGTTCAACGCGATCAGCGATTAGAAGCCGCCTGATTCCAGGTTCCAACAAGCTTGACAGGCATCGCTCCGTCCATGCCTCTAGCTTGGCACGTTTACCCACCCGCTGGTTGACGGATTGCAGCATAGCGTTACGAAACTCAAAAACTGACATAAGCGCAGCTAACAGGATGGAGGTGGCGCGTTCTTCTTTTTTACTGTCAGCTAAGGTGGGTATCAGTCGTGCGTATTTTCCTTGCGATAGGTACTCAGGCTTCGTGTCGCTCATGTCGATCCCTTGATTGTTATAAAGTGGTATGTCAACAAAAGCGAAATTAGCCCTCAATGTCAATAAAAGAACCCAAGATGGTGGCGATCTGAAGGAGTGGAACTCCCTTACAGCATCGTTTCACACCGCACCAACGTCCCCAACCCCCCATCATTCAGCGAGTGCGTGACCTCGCTCACCAGCCAGGCAGTGGCGTCGATCTGAGGCTTGAAACCCGCGAGCGTGAGCGGGGTTTCGGGCAGCAGGTCGGCGCGTCCTAGTGCCAGCGTTAACTCGAATTCTGCTAGGCCGCGTTGGATGCGCTGCCATTCGGCGCGGGCGGCGGCCAGGGCGTCGTCTTCGGTGGCATAGGTGGGGCGTAGCTGTTTGGCGTTTTCTGCGGTGCCTGCCAGTACGGTGTGGCGCTCTGCGCCTCGCGTGTCGTTCCAGTAGGCTTTTACGCCGCTATAGGCGTCGCGGTCGGTCACGCTGTAGCGGTGCTGGTCGCCGTCGCGGCGGGTGAGGGTGATGGCGGGCATGGCGCGGCCGCTGGCCGTTAGCCCTTGGCCGGCCACGGTGAACAGCATGCGCCCGGCTTTGATGGCGGCAATGGCATCGTACCGTTCACCCAGGCGGGTGAGAAAATTCAGGTCGGATTCGTCGGTTTGGTCGATATGGCCAATGCGGATGCCGTTGAGGGTGGCGGCCACCACTGGCTCCAGGCTATTGCGGCCTGCAATGGTGGTGACGATCTCGCCCAGCGTGACATCGTGCCAGCCCTGGGTGCGCTTGCCGGGCAGTTGGCCGCGCATATCCGCCGAGCGGGCGCGGATGGTGAGCTGATCCGGCGTGCCGGTGTGCTGCACTTCATCCACCGTAAAGCGGCCCTTATCCACCAGCCCTTCCTCCTGCCAGCCAAACGCAACTTGCAGCTCTGCCCCGCGAGGGGGAATGGCGAGCTGGCCGTCGTGGTCGGCCAGGGTAATGTCCAGCTGGTCGGCTTCCAGCCCACGCTGCTCGCGTAGCGAGAGGCTGATCAGGCGGCCATTGATACGCGGGGTGATGTCGGTGCCATCCAGCGTGATGCGGTAGCTGGGCTTTGGGTATGCATTCATACGTAGCCCCCGGCTAGGCGCGCCACGGCAGGCAGGGCCAAGCGGCCGATCAGGTCGGTGCGCTCATCATCGACGTGCTCGAGCGTGAGGTTGAACTCGATTTTCTCGGCCGCGCCGTCGCGGAAAAAATGGGAGCTGGTTTCTTCCACCCGGGTGACCACCCATAAGCCGTACTGGCGGCCGGTGCCTTCGACCAGCGGCCAGGCGTTGCCCTGGTCGGCCATCTCGCGGATCTCATCCAGGCTAAAGCGACCGCCGGTGAAAGTGGGTAGCAGAGTGCCGCTGAGGGTGATGGTATCCGCCCCTGGGCCAGCAAACTGGTAAGCGGGCCGCTGCCCCACGCGGGATTGGCTGGGGTGCCGCCATTCGGTAATGCGCTTTAATTCCTGGTAAGGCACGCTACGGGTCTCAAATACAAACATGCCTAACGCCATTAACATGATCAGTTCTCCGGTTAGTCGAGGTCGCGCAGTGACGAACGCTGCCGCGCCTGGGCGTCGCGCTGGGCGTTGGTGAGGGCGCGCTGTACTTCCTGTGCCACGTACTGGGCGAGCTGCTGCTCGTTCATGCCGGGGGCAGGCGTGACGTTGATGTTGATATCGCCCATTGAGAAGCCGCTGGCCTGGGAGCTTTGCGCCGTAAGCGGCGGCCGGTTATCGAACTGAATCGGCGTTTGCTGCTCGATGTTAGGCATCGCCACGGCGGGCAGGGTGGCCGCCCCTAGAGCCAGCCCGGCTCCGGCGCGGCTCACGCGGCGGGCGATCTCCTGCACGCGCCTAGCGGGTTCGTCCCGCTGGGCGTCGAGTCCGCGGTTCAGGCCGTCCACCGTGTAGCCGCCTAGCTGGGTGAACACGCGGGAGGGGGAGCGAATTCTTAGTACATCCGCAAACCAACCGCGCACGTTGTCGGCAATGCCCATTACGCTGTCGCGCAGGTCGGCGAGTTTGCCGGTCAGCCCGCCGATCAGCCCTTCGATGATGTTGGTACCAAAGCCCGAAAAGATGCGGCTGGGGGAGTGGATGCCGAGGATCTCTTTGAACCAGTTGGCGATGCTGCTGGCGAGCTCGGTAATTACTTGGCGCACGGTGCCAAGGCCATTGCGCAGGCCTGCCAGCAGCCCATCAATCACCGCGCTGCCTAGCGTGGTGAAGCGGGCGGGAATCTCGACGCCCAATGCAGAAAGCGCGGTAGTGATGCCCCGGTACAGCAGCCCAAGCGGCGACCAGTTCATCAGCAGCTGCGCGACTGCCCCTAGCCCGTCACCGAACGCGGTTTTCACCTGCTGCCATAGGCCTTGGAAGAAGGCTTTGATGGGTTCCCAGTAGCGGTAGATGAGATACGCCGCAGCGGCGATGGCGGCCACGGCTGCGCCAATGGGGTTGGCGACGGCCAGCACGCCCACGGCGCGAATCACCCCGCCTAACCAGGTAAGTGCTTTACCCAGCATGAGCGCCTGCGGGCCGAGCATTGCCATGCCTAAGCGCACCATGGCGAAGGGGCCGAGGATGGAGGCGAGCATTAGCGTAAGCGCGCCACCTGCTGCCACCAGCACCGCCACCAGGGCGGCGGCTTTGGCGAGGGTGCCTGCCAGCTTGGGGTTTTCGTTGATCCAGCGGCCGATGCCGCGAGTGATGGCGGTGACGTTCTGAATCAAGCCGCGCAGCGCGCCGTTGTTGGTCTCGGTGATCGAGATACCCACTTCATCCCAAGCCGATTTGAGCGATTTGAGGTCGCCGCCGATGTTGTCGGCCATGGTTTTTGCCACCCGGGCGTTTTCGCCGGCGGCGCTGGAGAGGATATCGGCAAACGCTTCGATGCCTTCGCTGCCTTGCTGGGCGATCAGTTCCGCCATGCCGGCGCCGGGTTCTTCGCCGAAGATGTCTTTTAAGTAGGCGGCGCGGTCGGCGTTGCCCATCGCTTCGGTGGCTCTCGCTACGTCGGTGAGGATGCGGGGGATGTCGCGCAGGTTGCCTTCGGCGTCTTTGGCGTTCACGCCGAGGTCGGCCAGCGCTCCGGCGGCGGCCCCGGTGGGCGCGGCTAAGCGGGTGACCATGGCCCGCAGCGTGGTGCCTGCTTGGCTGCCTTGAATACCTACGTTGCCCAACAGCCCGGCCATGGCGGCGGATTGTTCCAGCGACATATTCATCGCCCGCGCTTGCGGGGCGACGTACTTCATCGACTCGCCCAGCATCTCTAAATCGACGTTGGCCCGGGTAGTGGTGGCGGTCAGCACATCGCCCACGCGGCCCATCTCGGCGGGGTCTAACCCAAAGCCGGAGAGGATGTTGGAGGAGATATCCGCCGTGCGGGCGAGATCCGTTTGGTTGGCCAGTGCCAGGTTGAGCATATCCGGCATGGCCGCTTGAATGGCGGCGGGGTCGAAACCGGCCATGGCCAGGTAGCCTTGGGCATCGGCGGATTGCCCGGCGCTAAAGGCGGTGGTGGCCCCTAGCTCCCGGGCTTGCTGGCGAAGCGCTGCCAGGCGTTCGTCGTTTCCTTCCAGGCGGGTGAGTGCCTGCACCCGCGACATAGACTCCCCGTATTCAACACCAGGGGCCAGCAGCCGTGCCCCGGCGTACAGCGCGGCACCGCCGCTGGCCACCATGCCTGCGCCGGTACCGGCCATGCTGCTGCGTAGGCTCATGGCGCGGTCGTAGCGGCTACGCGCCTGGGCGGCGTTGCGCTGCTGTTCGGCCAGCCGTTTGAGTCGCTGCCGCTGTTCTTCCACAGCGGTATTGGCCTGCTGGATGTCGCTGGAAAGCCGGCGTTGATCGCGGGAGAGGTGGGCGGTGCTGACGCCGTTTTCGTTTAGTGTGCTGCGCAGCCGTTGGAGCTGCTGGCGTTCTTCATCCACCCGCTGGCTAAGCCTGCGCGCTTGGGTAATGGCCTTTTGCCGTTCGGCGCGCAGGGCGGCGGTGTCGCCCTGGTGGGTGTGCATTTGCTGCGAGAGGCGGCGGATGCGCTCTTGCTGTTGCCGCAGGGCTGTGGCGGTTTCCGTGGATTGCCGGGTGAGGGTACGAAAGGAGCTGACGTTCTTCTGCGTGGCCTGCAGCTGCTTTAAGCGGTCGCGGTTTTCACGCATGGCCTGGGACGCGGCCTGGCTGGCACGGTCGATGGCCCGCAGCGGGCGGGTGGCCCTATCCACGGCGTTTAAAATGACCTGCAGCTTGAGGTTGTTACCGGCCACGCTGGCTCCTGGTGTCGGTGGTGGTGCTGCGTTTGCGCGCTCGTTCTCGCCAAGCCATGAGTTCGCGCAGGGTGAAGGCGGCGCAGTCTTGCGGGGTCCAGTGGAAGACGATGGCGAGGTCCGCCATCGCGTCTTCTACCTGGTTGGGGAGGTTTATTCGCTCTCGCCCTTGGCCCGCTTCGTCAGCAAAAAACCGGCGATTTCACCACCGCACTGCACGAGATCTGCCGGGTCCATTTGGCGCACCTCGGTGGCGGTGAGCGAGGGGTTGGAGAGGCGCGGGATCAGGGTGATCAGCGCGTCGGTTTGCATTTGCAGCACATCGGCCAGTGAGACACCGCGCAGCTCGCCGGAGGTAGGTTTGCGCAGGCGTAGCTCTGTGATTTCGGTATCGCCACGGGTGAGTGGGGTATCCAGGGTGATGGTCGCAGCGATGGCTTGAGTGGTGGCAGCTTTGGTCATGGGGTGTTCCTGGTGTTGGGTTAAGAGGAAAAGGAAGCGGGTTAAATGCCTGCGTTAAATGCCCAGGCGCTGGCGGCGGCCCGCGAGGCGGTCGACGCCGTTGACCTTGAACACGCCGTTCACCAGGTCGATCTCGATTTTCTCGGTGCCGTCGATGGTGAGCTTGTAGTAGCTGAGCGTGCTGGTGACCTGGTGCTCGGTGTTCTCGCCGGTTTGGGCGTCGCCCATATCGATCTCGGTGTGGCGGCCGCGCATGACCACCTCGACTGAGGAGGCGTCGTCGATGTCGTCGCGCTCGTAGCTGCCGGTCATGCGCAGCATGTCGGCATCGATGCGGGCGGTGCCGAAGTTGTCGAACAGGCTTTCTACCAGCCCGCCGACCGTCCACTGCACGGTGAGCAGGCCGTCTTGGCCCATATCGATACCCACCGCGCCATCCATGCCGCCGCCGCGCCACTCTTCGATCTTGCGGGTGAGGGTGGGCAAGGTGATCGACTGGACGATGCCCTGCCAGCTTTCACCATTGCTGAACAGGTTGAGGTCTTTGAGCTTCTTGGGGAGTGCCATGGGGGTCTCTCGCTAATCCGTTCAGGCGGTGGCCGCGACGCGCTCGGCGAAGTCGGCTAGGTAGGAATCGGTGATGCGTTGCTGAAAACCGAGGTCTTCCAGCGGCGGTACCGGCGTGTAGTCGTAGTCGATACGCAGCTTGCCGCCCTTGAGGGAGGTTTGGGTGTTGAGCTCTTCGTTCAGCCAGGCGCTACCATCGACAATCAGCCCCAGGGTTTTCAGCTCGCGGAACTTGGCGTTCAGGCCTTCGATGATGTCTCGCGCTAATGAGGCGTGCATGGGCAAGTCCACCGCCCAGAGGTGCGCTTCGGCCACGGTGTCGGCGAGGATCTGGGCGGTGCGAGTGTAGTTCTCAAAGGGAAAGAGGCTTTCTGGCCCGGCGCAGGTGCGCGAACCCCAGAAGCGGTAGCCGTTCTGGTTCACTAGCGTGGTGACATCGGCGGCGTTGAGCAGCCCGGCATCGGTGTTGGGGCTTTGCAGATCCCAGAACACGTCTTTGCTGATACCGGTGACGCCGTTCACCGCCACGTTACTCAGGGTTTTGTGCCAGCCCACGGTTTGGTCGAGCTTGGCGCGAAGGCCCAGGGCGATGGCCACGGGGCTGATATCCAGCGTTTGCGCGTCGTCGGTATCGAACGCCTGCCACTGGGGCCAGAGCACCATCAGCTCGCGAGCACCGAACTCATCGCGGTAGGCGATGACATCGCTGGTGGTCTCGCAGCCGTGGGCGTACACGTAGCCAAAAGCGCGCAGCTGCTGCAGCACCGACACCATCGCGGTGGCCACCGGCTGGGTATCCAGGTAAGGCACACCAATAATGCGCGGCGTGACGCCCAGCTTCTGCTTGGCAGTCAGCAGCGCCTGCAGCCCGGTGCGTTGGCCTAGCTCGGTGGTGGTGCCAATCACGTTGGCGGTGGTTTCATCGGCGTCGATGCCTTCCTCTACCCGCACCACGACGATGATGGGCTTGGCCTGCTGGCCAATGGCAGTGAGGGTGTCCTTTAGCGTGCCTTGGGTGCCCGCTTTGCCGATGGCGGTGTCCACATTGGTGACCAACGCGGGCTGGTTGAGGGGGAAGGTGGTGTCGTCCGCATCTGGCGCGGTGCAAACCACGCCAATGACGGCGGTGGAGACGGTGCGGATAGTACGCGTACCGTCGTTGACTTCCGCAACGCGCACGCCGTGGTGGTATTGATCAAGTGCCATGGTGGCTCCTGCGCAGGTTCACTGTTCGAGTAATGAAAAGGGTGAATTCACGCAGGTATCGTGCGGGGGCTGGGGGGGAGGGTGGTAGCGGTGCTGGGTGTAAGTGGGATGGTTTACACTAAAATTCAAAGGTGCTGTTGTACAAGATCGGGGGCGTCATTATGGATGGTGTAGTAGTAAGCGCTATAGAATGGGCAATAAAGAGAGGTTATGAAAAATACACATTAGGCCGTCTTTATCGTGTGCTTGAGCGTGTCGCAGAAGAAGGAATAAAAGAAGAAGATTTGACGAAAAATGAAGAGAAATTCGCCACTTTTGTACGTATGGTGCGCGCACTTGAACAATGTTCAAGTAATGAGGTAACCGACTATATAGCTAAAGCAATGATAGGTATTGTGAAAAGTGAAGATGATGTAAAAAGTCCAGATTATGCACAAATGGCGATCTCTGCTTTAAATGGAGTTGTAGAGGTTGAAATTAAAATTTTGGTCGAGATGCATAACAGTAATCTTTATATTGACGAAAATGGTAAGTTGCCTAGTCCAGAAAAAAGAAAAAGATATGTTGAGAATACTTGTAAAAAACTATCGCTGAGCGAAGCTCGTTTAGGAGCTTTGGTTAATGGAATGCTTAGGACTGGACTGGTTACTCCTCCGGGTAGTAACTATGGAGGTGCCTACGCGCAGAACACCAATGTGCTATCGCCATTGGCGAGAGACTTGTTTGATTATATATATTATAAAAATAAACTTTATTAGTTTTTTGGGTAGTAATTTCTATTTTTATTAAGTAATCATTCTTTATGAAAATTAGAGTGTAAGTGTCTTTATCAAAGATGCAAAAAATGATATCTTAAACCTGATTTTATGATACAATAAGGTTTTATTGCGAGGTTTTTTAATATGTCAGTTCCGCAAAAGCTTGAAATTCACGAGAACGCAAAAACCATTATTGTTGAT
Organism: Halomonas sp. MMH1-48; assembly: GCF_022348105.1. Taxonomy (NCBI): domain Bacteria; kingdom Pseudomonadati; phylum Pseudomonadota; class Gammaproteobacteria; order Oceanospirillales; family Halomonadaceae; genus Halomonas; species Halomonas sp. MMH1-48. The sequence continues at coordinate 173,352 of NZ_JAKRFL010000006.1, read as the reverse complement.
AGCGTTACTTTTTGTTTTGATTTTCAAAAAGGCAGGATAGCACCTGGGCATCCAAGTGGTCCGGTATTAGAAATTGCTTGTGCAAAAATCGTAGTGACGGATGAGCAAGCTGATGAACTTGCGAATGCAGGGGTTCCAGATCACAGAAACAAAGATTAGATGATTTTGAGCCCGCTATTTAGCGGGCTCTTCACAATCAAGTAGCGCTATTAGTAAGCAAACAGCTAGGGGGCCATCACACTGCACACCCACGTAAGCGCCAAACCGTAACAGGCCACCTGCATGACCCAGCCCCACGTCCAGCCGCAGCTGTGGGCCACGCGGTACTCGTTTTGGGCGACCTCATGGCCCAAGAACAAGAAGATAGCGACCGCGATGGCACTTGCGGCCCAAACGTTTCCCCAAAGGGACTATAGGGCGAGCAGATCAGCGCGGCGTTGATGGCGTGCTCACTGTAGGAGTGGTTTACAGGGCATTCTCCGGCGGGCGGTACTTATGAAGCTGCTAGATAGCCTGGTTTGCGGCCCCCTCTGCAGCCACGATGCACCGCCGCTTTGCCGCCGAGCCGTAGCTGGCAGATCTCGCGCAATGCGGTTTCCCACGCCTCGGCGGTGGCGGTTTCGGCGCCTATCTCAAACATGGCCATGTGGCCGCAATGTCACCTATGGTTCTATGACGCTATTCAAATAATACTTTTATGACTACAGTGCTTTGAAATAGGGCTATATTTTTATGGAGGGTTATTGAAAAAATAATAAAGGGGTTTCGATAATGAATGAGAATCAGCTTAATGATGAGGTTTTTCGTAAGTGTAATAATGAGATAGATCATTTTATTAAGGTTAGCGAGAGAAGGCTGGACGACGTTGTTTATCAAAAAGAAAAGTCGCTTCGTGATCAATTGAGTAAGCTAGAAGAAAGAGCTGAGAAGGAGTTGGAGAAAGCAAAAAGAATGATACTTCTAATGACGTCTGCTATGGTAGTGCTGATTATTTCTGGCCTTATTTTGTTTGTTAACTATGAAGCGAAGGCTGTTTATGATTCGATAGGCGATCTGAAAGCGCAAATGGAAATGGCTGAAACAGAAGTAGAGGAAGCTAGGAACAATCTCAGCCTTCAAGTTGATGAGTTGAAGTCGGTTTCTGAAGAGCTATCCATGAATGTTAATGCCGCTATAGATGAAAATAGAAGCGTAGTTGCGGCGATTCAGACAACGCAAACACAGTTTGAAAGACGCCTTAGCGAAGTGACGGAAGAAGCAACGGCGAGCTTGAACCAGCAGTTGGCTAATATACAAAGAGAATCAGAAAGGCTCACTGAGCAGCTTGATGTAGCAATGCAGCAAAATGAAAGCGCAATAGCAAATTTAGAAAACACTCAGTACCGGTTCGAAAATAGACTCAACGAGGTAGCTGAAGCAGAGGTCCAGTTTCAAAGGCTGTCTTCTGGTTTAGAAGATATTTTAGATTCTCAAGGTGTAAAGGTTTGGCGTATCTTGTATGAGAATCAGGATCAAGAGAGGTATCAGGAACAAAACGAATAACGTTGTCGCGATATGCGGTAACGATATTTTTCGATCACTTTCCTAACGTCAAGGTGATAAGCTACATGGCAGCTTAGAGCTACCATGTTAGCTTTTCAATGGCCTCACGATTCCCCGCCTTAGAGGACGTATTTAGTATATCCTTTAATTCCCAGCTTTTCTGATAAATCGTTTCGATATGTCTCAATGCAGCTAGCGTTAGTGTTTCGATCTCGGCGGCGGTGAGCTCGCGGTTGACGTTGTCGCCGCCACGAAAGGTGAGCGTTGCCTCAGGTTGGTCGGCTGCGATTAAACGCTGCGCTTTTGCTGAGAGGCCGAGCAGATTGATTTGATCCTGCGGACGGGTTTGCACCACGTCGATCTGGCCATCGAAGTTGTATTCCAAGCCCTTAGCAAAAGCGGCATCGCGGGCTTTGTCTAGCTCGCGGCGCTTTTGCGCTGCCAGCGTCTCAAGGGGAACCGGCGGCGGTTCAATTAGCGAGGGATACCCGTTCTCATCCGTGGTTATGATTAGCCCGTTCGCTTGCCCCGCGAGTAGTCTTTCGCGCTCATGCTCTTCAATCGGCACGGCGTCTTCGGGGAGTGTCGACTTTGGATTCTTCACTTCGATGGTCGGCGGTGTGGTGTCGTCACCGCTCATGTCTGGTTGCCAATCGGGATCAGCGATATGCAGGGTGCGCGGGCCGTCGATATGGTCGCTGTGAAAACCGTTGGTGGTCGCGCTCCAGTAGATCGTTGTCATGTTAGTGGCCTATTGCGATAAACATAATTCGACGAGAACCGCTGTAGTCCTCGTTGACGGCTTCGGTGCGTAGCGTGACCTGTGAACGCGTGTGCTCGATGACCCTGGCAAACACATCGTCATCTCCGGTGAAGGAGTTGAGCGTACTAGCGACGACTTGAAGACAGCGGTTGGGAAAGGTGACGTTAAAATTTACAGCGGCATTCGAGTCGATACCCATTAGACCCGTTTGCCCCCATTGGATGATCAATCCCCCAGGCAGGCGGGCACTGCCGGAAGGGCCGAGATTCGAGGCAAAGGCGCTATCAAGATTGCCCTGGTGATAGACCCTATCGCCGTCGAGGTCTAATTCAGGGTGTCGCGTTTCACCGCCGGTTTTCAGCATGACGATGACGCCATCACGGACGTAGAAGCGCAGCCCGTGATCGGAGCCGAACGGTTCATCGTAGTCGTTCAAGTAGGTGTATTTGTTGAGTCGTAGATCCGAGGCCCTGTCGGCGTTGGTTCGCAACACCGAGTTGTCCACGCTGAGATTGAGATCGCCACTGAGATTGCCACCGCCCGCTAGCCCACTGCCGGTATTAATTCTGCGTGTTGCTCCTATGGCATCCATCACTTGGCCTGGCGTAGACGGCCGCATGAAGTCGGTGCCGTCGTCGCTGGCCGAGGTGTAGATGACCTGGACGTTGCTGTTTTTGGGGATATAAGTGGAGCGAAAAAGCCGCGCCCACACATCACCCGATGTGTTGCGTTGCATGATGGTAGAGGGATCGGGGTTTGCCGTGACCTCTACGTTGGGGATTCGTGACAGCCCCACGTCGTCTTTGGTCGTGCCTCTCGCGCGTAACGACGCCGTGCCGGTTAGCCCCGAGCCATCGCCTGCGAACCTACCTTGTGCATGTACATCACCGTAAAAGTAGTGCTTGCCCGTGGTGCTTTGGTAATGGGTGTAGCCGGTGTTGCGATTGCCGATATCGACCGAGCCGTTGCCCGCATTACCGATTCTGAGGCCGGTGGTGACCCCTTCCAGCGTGGTAGCCCCTGGCAGTTGAAGCGCGCCTTTGAAGGTGACGTCGTAGCCACGGTAGTGCAGCTCCATAGCGTTGTATTCAGGTATGCCAGTATCGGGGTCAACCGTGCCCATGCCGATGTGACCTTTGCCATCCCCCGTGTAGGTGAGGTGCATGGCAGCACCTCCCTTATAGCCTGATTCCCCAATCGATACCCCGGCACCCTGGTCGGACCCTATGCCGCCGCTGGTGGTGCTGTTGAGCGTGAGCCAGGGGTTGCTTTTGCTGAGGGTGAGATCCCCGCTCATGCTGTCGCCGCTGCGTTGCACGTAGCGGTCGTCGTGGTCGCCGCTTTGGCGGTGGTCGTTCATCGCCTTGGCTTGCAGCACGGTCGCGGTGCTGCTGGAGGTGCGGCTGGCGGTGGTGCCCATGGTGGCGGAGGCACCCAGGCCTAAATTGCTGCGCGCCTGGCTTGGGCTGGGAAGATCGCTCAGGTTCTGGCTTTTGGCCAGGCGGGTTTCAGCGTTGTCGTTGGCGGCCTTCACGGCACGAGGGGTGGCCGCCTGATGCTGCGCGCTGCTGTCGGTGGCGTTGTTCAGGGTGACCACGCCGGGGGTTGTAATACTAGCAGGCGGGTTGCTAAAGCTGATATCGCCGATGGTGAGCGAGGCGCTGGGCAGGTCGGCCAGGATGATATCGATGGTGAGCAGCAGCGTGGTGGGCCCCGACTTTTCGATGATGGGGGCGGGCTGGCTATACACAGCGAACAGCGTGCCGTACTCGCTGATCAGGCCAATGCTATGCACGCTGTAGGCATCCGGGCCTTCATCTTTGGCGGTCACGCTGATGGTGTCGTCGGCTACGACTTCGCCGGCGATGCTGCTGACCCGCTTAATCTCTTCGGGGAGTGAGGTGAGGGTTTTGCTGGGCGTGAAGACGCTGCCGGAAAACGCGACATGGGTAATGGTCACCGGGCCGGTGCCCGTGTGGTCGGCGTTGATGAGCTCGGCCCGCCCGGCATTCGTAACGGTGATGTTCAGTGCCATGTTATTCCTCGACTTGAAGGCGACGGTAGAGCGTGGGGCGGGCGGCGGCATACAGGCCGATACTGCCTTCGGCGGCAATGCCCGCGACCAGATTGAAGTGGCTGCGCACCGGTTTTACCCGCATGACTTCTTCAACGATGTCTTCCTGTAGCTCGGCGGCGTTGTTATCGGCGCGCACGGTCAGCACGAGCTCGAAGGTGTGGGGCTGGCCTTTGGGTTCGGTTTGCCACCATTCGCGGATGGCGACACCCGCACCAAACGACTCCACGACACGACGAACGGATTGCACGCTTCCCCGGCGGCGGTGAATTTCTACTGCCTGGCGTATGCGCTGGCGTTTGATGGCTTCAGACCAGTAGGGCTTCCAGGCGGCGACGCCGAGCGACCACGCGAGCCATGGCAACAGCGGTGCGGGGCAGGTATCTGGGTTCCATAGCTCGCGCAGCGGCGTGCGTATGTCCGTTATCCGCACGGTGCTTTCCGCCGTGCTGCGCTCTAGTGGGGTGGCGTTAGGGGGTAGCAGGCTTTGGTCACTCATCGATGCCTCCATCGGTGAGTTGGAGCTGAGTGCAGTACGCCGCTTGTTGCCGGTTGACGGTGATACTGGCGGTGGGGCTGGCCATCTCTACCCGCTGCACACCAGGGCGATGCAGCGCGGCGTATAGCCCAGAGAGCGTGATGTCTTTACCCAGCCGGTGCTGTTCGTTGGCGTAGCGCTGGGCCATTTGCTGTGCTTCGGCCAGTACGACCTGGCTGTCGGGGCCGGGGTAGAAAAACAGCGTGGCCTGAATGGTATAGGGGAGAATTTCGGCGCTTTGTACCGTCACAAAGTCGGTCAGCGGTCGTACTTCCTCGGCGCTGACGGCTTGGTCGACGGTGGTAAGCAATGCTTGGTTGGCGGTGCCGTTACCCTCCCTTGAGAGAACCGTGACCACCACTTCGCCCGGCTGCGGGCTGGTTGCGCTGGCATCTAGCACTTGCCCGGAAGCGGAGAGGGCGTGGTAGATGTACGCGCCTTCCGGCCCAGCAGTGGAAAGCCCTTGAAGGGAGAGCAGAATACGGCGGCGAAAATCCGGGTCTTCCTCATACGTGGGCGGTACTGGGGGAATAGCGTCAGGATCGCCAGGGTGGGTCTGCAAGCGCTTGACGTTGAACAGCGCGCCCAGGTTGTCGAGATCTTTCCTAGCGGCATAGGCTAGCATCACCGCTCGGGCAGCTTCGTTGACGCGTTGACGAACGAGCAGCTCGCGGTAGGCGGCTACCTCCAGAATTTTATAGACGGGGTCAGATTCGGCCGGTACATCAAACGCGGGGTAGCGCTGCTGCAGGTCGGCCATGAGTTCGGCCAGTATGACTTCGTAGTCGATGGCTTCGACGACGGTAGGAACTGGTAGCTGCGAAAGGTCGATAGCGACGCTCATGGGGCGGGCACCTCTACGCTAATACGCTCGCCGTTATCCACGCGCTGAGCGGTGATGATCAGATCGAACCGGCCAGGGCGTTGGGTGGAGACCTGCCGAGTGACTTGCTGCACGCGAATGCGCGGTTCCCACTTCATTAGCGCTACCACCGTGGCGGCGTAGGCGCGCAGGGCGGTGGGGCCATTCAAGGGCTGGTCGATCAGTTCCGGCAGCAGCGAGCCGTACTCCCGGCGCATCACCCGGGAGCCGATGGGCGTGGTGAGAATGTCCTCCACCGATTGCTGGATATGGGCCAGCGAATCCAACTGGCGGCCGGTGTGTGCGTTCATGCCTGCCATTACACTGGCCCCTGGGTGTTGGCGGGGCCGGGCTGGATGCCGCTATGGGCGTGGTCGTGCCCCACGTTTTTGCCGTTGTGAGTCAGGCCGCCGCCTTGCTGCTGGTAGCCGCCGTGGCGGTTGAGCTCGCCGGTGTGCTGGATGTTGCCTTGCCAGGTGGTGCCGCCGGGGGCGCTGATTTCGATGGCACCGGGCAGGCGAATGCGCAGCACGCTGTTGGCGTGGTCGTACTCGAACAGCCCTTCATCGGGGAAGAGCCTGCGCCACAGCGTGGCGACTTCCGCCGGAGCGGGGTGCGCGTTTGAGCACAGTCCGCACAGCACCACACCGGCGGCGGGGTCGCCGCCGGGTGAAAAGAGGATGACTTGCTCGCCTTGCGTGGGCGGGTCCCAGTCCCGCGTGGTGCCTGCGCGGCTTTCCAGCCAGGGCAGCCAGTCGGTTAAAAGCTCGCCGGTTTTGACGCGCACGCGGGCAGCGCGGTGGTCCACCTCGGCGATGGTGCCGAGGCGGATCAGGTTGTGCAGCAGGCGGAGGAGTTCGGGAATGTTCATAGCCGCTATCCTGCGGCGGCGTTTGGCGTAGGCGAAGTGGCGGCGGGTGTGAATGGGGCGGTTTACACTGAGCCGCTTAGCCGGGGCTGAGATGCTTCAGCACGGAATCCATAATGTGCTCTTGATCCAGCGCGGTGAAACCGAGCAGCTCCCGCTGGGCGTACTCCACGCGGGGGCCGTCGCGGGTGACGCGGTCTTTGAGGCCGCGCTGGTGGGTGACGGCGATGCGGGCGACGCTGCCGAAGAAGCCCACCACGGCGGTGTCGCCTTGGGCGGTGGCCTTGAGCCATTTGGCGGTGGAGAGTTTGCTGAACATGGCGCGGCGCTTGATGCTGCCTTGCTGGGCGCGCAGGCGCTGTTCCTTACGCGGGGCGTAGGGTGTGCCATCCGGGTTGGTTTGGGCGCGGATGCGTTCGCGCTGACGGCGGCGAAGATCCCGCGCCACGTTGCGGGCCAGGGCGCGGCGCTGTTGGTCGTCCAGCTTGGCGAGCAGCGGGCCGACCCACTCCTCTAGTGCTTCCATATTATCCGCCATGGGGGCCGTCCCATTCGGCTACCAGGGTGTACTCCTCCTGGGCCGCGCTATCGCGGATCAGTAACTGCCAGCGGGTATCCTGGCAGCCATTGCTCTCAAACCGTGGCAGGGCGCGGTCGACCTTAATGTGCCCGGTCGCGCATTCCACCTTGGCGAGCACCCGTTCGCTAAGCGTTACCCGCAGGGCGACATCCACCGATTGATGACTGAGGATCTCGGCTTCGAAGCGGATGGCCTCGGCGGGGTCGGCGTCGGGCTGGTACTCGGCCAGCCACTGCAGCAGCGGCACGATGATGGTGTCTAGGTTCGCGCTGAAGTCGGTGAGCACGAGCTGGGCGGTGAACTGGTATTCGTGGGTGAGGTTGGGGCCACGGCGAAAGGCGATGCTGCCTTCTTCCACGAAGGTGAGCAGCCGTTCGGGGTCTTTCGCCAGGGTGGGTACCGCGTTAATCAGGTGAGCGCGTAGCAGGTGAAGTTTCTGCATGGTTGGCCTCTTGGCAGGCGATGATGGCATCGACCTCGGCGGCGCACTGTGCCCAGGCGGCTTCGGTGCGTTCTAGCTGCAGGTCGAGTTCGCCGTTGGTTTCGGGATTACTCGCGGGGAGCGTGCAGGGGCTGGGGGTCGCGCACTGATTGATAATAAGCGTCGGCACCGGTGACGGCGGGGCGGCGGCGCATCCGGATAACAGCATCAGGCAGGCGAGAACCAGCCCAAGCGCGAAGTTCTGCATTTTCACGGTGTAGCTCCTCAATGGTGGCCAGGCGGTTGGCCGCTGTGCGGGTGAGTGTGGCCTGCTGCTGAGCGAGGGCGCGGCGCTGGCTTTCTAGGCGCATGGCGTTCTCCCAGAGCGCATCGATGACCACTTTGCTTTCTGCTTCCCGCTGCTGTGAGTGGGCGAGCTGCTGTTCGGCAAGATCCGCACGGGCTTCGGCGGCGTGGGTGCGTTGCCACAGCGCCCAGGTGACCAGCAACACGAGCACCAGGATGGCAAGAGCGGCGAGTAGGCGGGTCATGGCGTGGTCTCCTGTGCTAAGCCTGCCAAGCAGATCTCTTTCTCAGTGGCGCGGCGGCTAACCAGCCCGTTGAGCCGTTTTCCCCCGGCGTAGACCCAGCGGCTGAGCTCGTGGCAGGCACCGCGTAGGTCGCCTTGGTTGAGCTTGCGCAGCAGGGTGGAGCGGGCGAAGTTGCCGGCCCCGACGTTGTAAACGAACGAGGCCAGCGCGGCGCGGGTAGGTTCCGGTAGCTCGACCTGGGCGCGGCGATCCACCACCGCGAAGGCCTCGCCGAGATCCTGCTGCAGCAGGGCGGTGCATTCTGCCTGGCTGAGCGTTTGCCCCAGGCGAGCGGTTTCCGTGTGGCCATAGCAGATGGTCGGGATGCCCACGGGGTCGCGGTAGGCGCTGGGCTTGTAGCCTTCGTAGTAGGAGACGACGGCGGTGGCGATGCTGATGGCCCCGGCGGCCAGGCTGACGCCGAGCTTGGTTTTAAGACCCACGGCGGTTCTCCCAATAGTCACGTAAGCGGGTGAGGTAGCGCGGTACCAGCAGCCCGATTTGTAGCGCCAGGTAGAGCAGCGTTAGCACCGTGACCCAATCGGCGGGTGTCATACCGCCCACGTGTAGCAGCGAGACGATGGCCGGGGGCGCGGCTTTGGCGCTTTCGGTGGTGATTTCAAAGTGATGGCTCATTCGGGCCTCGGCGGTTTAGAACGTTAATCCCACAGGTTCACCGTGGGGGCGCGTTGGGTGGCCTGGGGAATGGCAGGCAGGTTGACCGGCGTGCCGTGGGGCAGGAGCGGCCCCTGTTCTGCTAGCCCGGGGTTAGCGGCTAACACCTGCTCGGTGACGCCTCGGGTGGTGCCGTAGACGCGGTAGCAAATAGCATCCAGGGTGTCGTGCTGCTGGGCGCGCACGGTGGTGGATGGAGAGCGGTTCATATCAGCTCGACCGTGCTGTGTGGCCGCCCTTCGATCTCGCTGATCGCCCAGGCGGCGTCGCGGCGGTAGCCATCGGCAGGGGCTTGGAGCTGTTCGCCGCGCTCCCGAGCGCTGTTCGTGGCGTCATAATCGGCGTAGTGCTCCAGCAGGCTGGCGTGGGCGGTGGAGTACACGGCGCGCAGGTAGAGCACGTTGAACACTTCCGGCGATTGCCACACGGGAATGGGCAGCGAGGCCATGGTGGGGTAGCCCGCTTCGACCTTGGCCTGCTGCCAGTGGCGCAGCACGCGGTTGACCGTGATCATGGCGGCCTTCAGGGCGCTTTCAATGCGCGGCTGGGTGATGGTGCTGTCTAGCCGGTGGGTGGCGCGAAAATCGCTGGGCTGGATGTCTGGCCAGAAGCCGTTGTTTTCGAGCAGGCTGTCCAGCGGCTGCTCGGTGGTGTTGCTTTTAGGTGTGCCAGCCGAGATAAAGCTGCTCATCGTGCCTCCTGGTAGCGGGTAAACGTGTTTCGCGCGGGGTCGGGCGCGATGAATCAAAAAGGGGGTGGGCGGCGTTCGAGCGTGGGCGTTAAAACACCTGGCTCTTACGTCGCGCCCCCTGACGTCGGCGGTCGACTCGGTTGGCCGCTAGCCCGTGGGCGCAGCGGCAGCGTTCTGTTTGCGTTCACGTTCCAGGCGTTCGAGGTCTTTCTTCACGCCAATGCGGTCGTTGAGCGCGAGGGCGCGTTCCAGGTGGTGCTGGGCGTCGTCTCGCTGGCCGGTGGCTCGGCAGGCGTAGCCCAGCGCTTTGTGCAGCTTGGCGCGGATCTGATCGTGCATATCCGCATCCCGGGTGAGGGCTTCCACATCCACTAGGTGGATAAGCAGGGCGGTGGTGTCTGCGCCTTCTTCATCCAGCTGCTTCAGCGCCTGATCGGCGACTTCTTCGGCGATGATGGCGGCGGTGCCGCGCTCGAATTGATCCGGCGGGGTGAGGCCGTGTTTAGTGGCGTACTTGGCGATGGCAATGGCCCCAGCGAGGTCGCCGGCATCGATGCGCCAGAGCATCACGCGCATCAGCACGTCGTCTTGCGCGCCCTGGCCCGCTTCCAGCACGCCGGTGATGTATTCGGCGTACTTGGGCAGGATCTCGCGCTTGATCTCGGCTTTGCGCTCCATGGATTGGGTGGATTTGAGCAGGCGATAGTCTTCAAACAGCGCGGCTTGCATCAGCTCATACGCTTCGCCTTGCATGGGGGCTTCTCCCGCGTCAGCGGCGGCGAGGGCGGCGCTGACGCGTTCAAAGTGGCGGCGGGCTGGGCTGGTCATCGTGTCTCCTTAACCGTTGATGGCTTTTTCAGAGAGTTCGATGTTTTCCACCAGGCAGCCCGCGCCGAAGTCTTCCACCACGTAGGCGTCGTTGGAGGATTCGTAGTTCTCGATGCGGTTACGCTTGGGGTTCTCGGTGACGAAGCGGCGGCGGGCGCCGTTCTGCCAGTAGACCGAGAGGTTATCCAGGGTGGTGACCATCAGCGCGTTATCGGGGAAGAAGGGCACATCCATGCCTTGCAGCCCACCGATGCGCTTCTGGCTGATGACCAGATCGGCGGCGAGCTGCTCGCTGGGCGGTAGCTGGTTGAGCAGCGGGAAGTACTTATCTGACATCAGGTTGCGGCCGAGGATGACTACCAGCCCCGGTAGGCGGCGGAACCAAGGGGCGATGAGGCTGTGCACCACGTCGTAGACCAGCGCATCGAGCGTGGCGTAGTCGCCAACGATACCGGGTTCATTGGCGTTAGCCGTGGGGTCGATCAGTACCTTTCCGTTGGTTTTGCCGCCCGCCATGACGCGTGCCGGTGACTGGGTGCGGTAGTGCTGCAGCCAGCCGATGTTGACGTCTTGAAGGTACGGGTTGGCGACCGGGTCGGTTTGCGCGGCGGCGGAGGTACCGTTGAAGCCGATCATCATGCGGTCCAGCGCCTGCTGGCGAACGATGACATCGCGCACCATGGCCTGGAAGTTGGGGAACTTGGCCCAGGCATCCAGCTTGGCGTAGCCCAGGTGGGTGTCGAATTCGGTCATTCGGCACTCGTAGCCTTGGGCATCCAGCGTGGTGAGGTCGCGGGTTTTGCGATCCTGGTTGGCGACGTTGGTGCGGGCGGCGATGGGGCCGGTAACGCCGAGGGCGAGCTTTTCGCCTTTCAGCTCATCGACGCCGACCATGTTGATGCGCGAGAGGAAGTCGCTGGATTCCTGAATGCGCTTTTCCAGCCGCTGCTGAATGCTGGGATCGACGGCGAATTTCTGGGTAGCGTCTGGGACGCCGTTGAGCTTCGCCACTTGGGCGGCGAAGTTGTTGAAGTGCTTGCGGGTATCGTTGCGCATGGGCGTCTCTTAGCAGTCGGTTTCGATGTCGGTGTCGCCGCCGGTGGCGGGCGTGCGGGCCGGGCGATTGGGGGTGCTGTCGAGCTGGGTGTAGAGCGCGTCGAACTCTTTTTTCAGGGTCTCGTGGGCGCTTTTGAGCTCGTGGAAGGCGGCTTGCGTGGGGCGCTTTTTCAGGGCGTCGCTGAGTGCCTGGTGTTTTTCCACGAACAGGCCAAGGGTCTCTTCCAGCTCGCTGCGGAAGGCCTCAAAACCGGCGGCGCTTTTGGCATCCTGCTTTTTGAACAGCGCTTTGACCCGCTCGGCAAGCGAAGGGCCTTGTTCTTGAGGTTCATCACTAAACGAGAGGTCGGTTTCCAGCGCTGCGGAGAAGAGGTTCTCCGGGCGCTGTTTGCGGGCGGCCAGCGGGGAGTTTTTGCCCTCAGAGGCGCTGAACTTGAGCATGGAGGTGCCGAGCGAGGCGGGAGAATCTGTGACCGCCAGCCCGACGAGGTAGGCTTCGCCGGTGTCGGCAAAGTCGAGGTCGATTTCCATGGAGGTGTAGACCTTCTGACGTTTTTCGACGAGCGCCTTGAGTTCGTCGGTGGGGTCGATCTCGGCGTACAGGCCGAGCTTGCCGTCGTCGTCTGCCTCGGTTTTGAGCGCGGTCACGTCGCCGTAGGCTTTGAAGGGGCCATCCGGCAGCAGGCCTTTGATGTGTTCCATATTGACCCGGCAGCCGTACTTGGCGGGGTCGAAGTTGGCGGCCATTTGGGTGAGCCATTCGGCGCTGATGGTGCGGCCATCGGTGGTTGCGCCTTCTTTTGCGATACGGTGCCAGGGCATGGTCGGGCCTCGGTGAGTGGGTGGGCGTTTGGCTGCGGTCAGGTTCCCCGCAGTGGGGCCTTGGCTCAATGAGGGCTGGGTGTAAGTGGTGTGACTTACATCGGGCGGGGCAATCGTGGCTGTGCCTGCGCGGGTACGCTGGCGGCATGACAGCCCAAGCCCTGATTGACGACGACCAGCACCGCCTTTCTGCCCGCCATCTCTATTGGATGGGGTGGCGGATTGCGCGCATTGCTGAGTTCCTGGATTTGCCACGGGCCACCGTGGATTCGTGGAAGAAACGCGACGCCTGGGACGAGGCTACGCCGACCCAGCGGGTAGAAGGGGCGCTGGAAGCGCGCCTGGTGCAACTGATTTGGAAGGAGCAGAAAGAGGGCAAGGATTTTAAGGAGATCGACCTGCTGGGCCGCCAGATTGAGCGGCTAGCCCGGGTGCATAAGTACCAGTGCAGCGGGAAGGAAGCTGACCTGAACCCCAACATCGAGCGCCGCAACGAGGGGCCGAAGAAAAAGCCCGCCCGTAACGATGTGGGCGATGAAGGGGTAATTCAGATTGTCGAGGCGTTCGAGGCCTCGCTGTTCGATTACCAGCGGGGCTGGTACCGGGCGGGGCAGCATGAGCGCATTCGTAACCTGCTGAAGTCTAGGCAGATCGGCGCGACGTGGTACTTCGCCCGTGAGGCGATTGCCGATGCCATGGAGACCGGTAAGAACAAGATCTTCATGAGCGCGAGTAAGGCCCAGGCGCATATCTTCCGCCACTACATTGTGCAGTTCGTGAAGGAAGTGACCGGGGTGGAGCTCAAGGGCGACCCGATCATTCTCGCCAACGGCGCGGAGCTGCATTTTCTCGGTACCAACGCCAAGACGGCGCAGGGCTACCACGGCGATACCTACCTGGACGAATACTTCTGGATTCATGGCTTCGAGACGTTCCGCAAGGTGACGTCGGGCATGGCCATGCACAAGAAGTGGAAACAGACTTACTTCAGCACGCCTTCCTCGGTGGCCCATGAGGCGTACCCGTTCTGGACTGGCGACCGGTTCAACAAACGTCAGAAGAAAGCCGACCGGGTGAAGATCGATGTGAGCCACGCGGCGCTGAAGGACGGAGCGCGTGGGCCGGATGGCCAGTGGCGGCAGATCGTGACCATCGAGGATGCGATTGCCGGGGGCTGTGATCTGTTCGACATCGACCAGCTGCGCCTGGAGTACAGCGACGACGAGTTTGCGAACCTGCTGATGTGCGAGTTCGTGGACGATACGCAAAGCGCCTTCCCGCTGGCGATGATGCAGCGCTGCATGGTAGATAGCTGGGATGCCTGGCGGGATCTGAAACCCTTCGCGCCACGGCCGTATGGCGAGCATCCGGTATGGATTGGTTACGACCCGGCGGGGGATGGTGAAGATGGCGATGGGGCAGGGTTGGTGGTGGTAGCGCCGCCGAAAACCGCTGACAGTAAGCACCGCATTCTTGAACGCCATCGCCTCAAAGGGCGCGACTATGAAGCCCAGTCGGAATTTATCCGCAGTGTGACCCGCCGCTATAACGTCACTTTTATCGGCATTGATACCTCGGGCCTCGGGGAAGCCGTGGCCCAGCTGGTGGCGAAGTTCTTCCCCACCGTGACCCGCTACCGCTATACCCCGGAAATGAAGTCGCGCCTGGTGATGCAGGCGCAGCAGATCATCAATAAGGGGCGGCTTGAATTTGATGCTGGCTGGGTGGATCTCGCCCAGTCGTTTATGGCGATTCGCCGGGAGTTGACTGCCTCCGGACGCCAGATGACCTACACCGCAGGGCGCAATAACCAGACCGGCCACGCTGATCTGGCGTGGGCGACCATGCACGCCTTACACAATGAGCCTCTTGATGGCCCCGCCGACCATGGCACGGGCCGTTCCCTAATGGAGATGTACGGATGAGCGACGCGGCAGCAAAGCCACGGGTGCGCGTGCCCGCTTACGTAACAGACACCGACACCACGGCCGCGCCTGCTAAAGCGGAGGCGTTTAGCTTTGGTGAGCCGACGCCGGTGATCGATGGGTATGATTTTTTCTATACCGGCTGCTGGATGCTGGGCAACGAGTGGTACGAGCCGCCGGTGGATTTCCCCGCGCTGGCTCAAACCTATCGTTCAACAGCGCACCACGGCTCGGCGATTCAGGTGAAGCGCAATATTCTGGTGCGCTCGTTCATTCCCCACCCGCTGTTAAGCCGCCAGGCATTTAGCGCGCTGGCCACCGACTATCTGGTGTTTGGCAACTGCTACCTGGAGCGGATCTTCGGCCGCTTGGGGAGGTTGCTGGCATTGAAGCCCGCGCGGGCGAAGTACGTTCGCCGCGGGGCGGATCTCAAACGTTACTTCTGGGTGCCCAACTGGTCGGAGCGCAGCGAGTTCGACGAGGGCAGCATCATCCACTTGTTGGAACCGGACATTAATCAGGAGGTGTACGGCGTGCCGGATTACCTGGGCGCGCTGCAGTCGATCTTCCTGAACGAGAACGCCACGCTGTTTCGGCGCAAGTACTACTTGAACGGCTCCCACGCGGGGTTCGTGATGTACGTCTCCGACCCTGCCCATGATATGTCCGACATCGATGCGATGCGTACCGCGCTGAAGGAGTCGAAGGGCGTGGGTAACTTCCGCAACCTGTTCCTATACAGCCCGAACGGCAAGAAAGACGGCATCCAGATCATCCCGATCTCTGAGGTGGCCGCAAAGGACGACTTCGCGGCGATCAAAAACATCACCCGCGACGACCAGCTCGCCGGCCACCGCATCCCCCCGCAGCTGATGGGCATTATCCCCAACAACACTGGTGGCTTCGGCGACGTGGAGAAAGCCGCCAAGGTGTTTGTCACCAACGAGCTGGAGCCGGTGCAGGCGGTGTTCAGTGAGATCAACGACGTGCTGGGGGAGGAGGTGATTCGGTTTCGGGAGTATTCGTTGGCTTCTGCTAGCGAGCCACCCGCTGCCCCGATTCATTAACCACACATCCAACCAAAAACGCCGCCCAATGGGGCGGCGCTTTCGTTAGGTGGAAGCAATCTGTGGCGGTGCCGGTGGGAGGTGTGTGGCGTTCCACACCTCTAATGGTTCAGTGGGCAGGCCAATCGCATCATTCACCTGCCGCAGAGCGCAGTGCAGGTTGAACCGCTCCCGTGGGTCTTCGTTCCTGGCAAGCTCCCGCGCTAGGGTGCGGCTTTGTTCCTGCAAAATGAGCAGGTAGCGGAACTTCGGCGTGTCCTTGATGCGCTTCCGCACCTGTTCCAGTGGCTGCACCTCAGTCGCCTGCTGCTTTAACAGCGCCACGGCTTGGCGTTCACGATGGATAAAGTAGCGCCGCACCTTGCGGCCCATGGCATTGTTTTCGATCATCGCCAGTTCTTTGGCCATTCCAATCGTCAGGTGGTAGTCGATAGATCGGCGGTCACCACCGCGCCCAGATTTTTGATTCCCCAAATCGGGGGAATCAAAAGTGGCGGCTGTTTGATTACTCAAATTTGAGGAATCAAACTCCTCATCCTGACTTTCTCCCAAATTTGGGGAAAAGTCGCTTTTTTCATAAGTGTTTGATTCCAGGGCTCGCCAATTTTGGTGAGTAGCTTTATGACCTTTGCCAGCCATCATCTCAACAGTGATGTAGTCCTCGCCCTCTATAAATCCATACTGCGCAATTCGATTGCGAAACCAAGTCGAGAAGTCGCGCCCCACTTCCAAAAACTCATGTAGGTCACGGGCGTTGCACAGCAGCGCTTCCTCCGATTGAAACACCGGAATCATCATATCGTTCATGGGTTTCTCCTTTGCTAACAATCGATTAGTGGACTTGCTGCTGTAGGCGCTCAAGATAGCGGCCCGCAATCGCGGCACCGTCTACCATGTGGCTGTACATCGCTTTGCCTGCCGGGGAACCTAGCTGGCTAAGCGCCTCGTAAAGATGGTACTGGCGGTCAAGCTGCCGCAACGCCTGCATATGGTGGCACAGGGCATACAGGTTGGTGCAGTCGCTGCTGTCCAGCGGGCTGGCGGTGGGTATGGCGGGAAGTGGGGCACAGGCGGCAATAAAGTTGCAGGCGTTGTTTAACTCATCGGCTGGGATCAGTTCGGCCCTGGGCACGTTGAAGCGTGTGTGTACCAATCCCCATAGCTGGGAACGCGCTTGGCGCTGTTGAGCGCTAGGCAAACGTTTGAGCTTTTTGCCAATCAATTCATGCAGGATATGCAGGCCATCGGTACCGATAGTGGTCGAAGAAATATCGTAGTAGCCATACTTGCGGATAGCGGGCAGCACCTCGGCGGTCACCCACTTCTTGAACCGGCGTGCTTCGGTTTTACGGCTGCGTAGTATCAGGGAATACAGACCAGACTCATTGATTAGTATGGGTTTTCTACCCGAACCCGAATACTGTTCGTGTTTACGTTTCTCGTCGTCGTCCAACCCGATCAGCGCTTTGTTGGTGTCACGCAGATCCAACGCAGCGCATACATCCATGGCAAAAAACCACGGCTGTTCGTCAATCAACAGCGTGCGGACTTCTTGGGTATCGAATTGGAAAGGAATGATGTGAGCAGCCATGTGATGGCCTCCTTGATAGTTTTAGTATGAACAGCTTCCAGGTAGTAACTGGAAGCCGGGTCTCAACTAGAGCCTATCAAGAAGCTCCGGGCCTATTCCCGCGATGCGGTATTGTATTACGCCTCTCGACCCGGCCATAAACCTGTGTATGGCAGGAAGCGCCGTCTTTCAGGCACAAAAAAACCGCAAAGCTGTCGGGTGCGGGTACCGCTTGATAGTTCTAGTACCCACGACTCTAGCGGCACCGCCCCCGGCTGTCAATCAAGCCGCCCGCACCCCCTGGCGCGCGATCGACTCCCCGCCCCGCCTGCGCGCTAAACATGTGTGTTTTTATGCACCCATGCACATACCGCTAAACCGCGCCGTTACTGGGGCCTGCGGCCATATTCTGTACGCCCATTTTCATGCGGAATCATGCGAATTTCTTCAAACAGAGGATGGTGTGACTTTACAGAGGGAGTAGGGCATAGAAGCAAGGGGGTATCGGAAAAAGGTAACCTGGGTGATCTGCCTCTTTTTTCTTCATAAGCCACTGATTTTATGTTGATTATCGATTACCCCAAAAAGGTAATAAAAGGTGATGTAAAAGGTAATTTTTGAGTAACTTATTGATAGTAAATGATTTTTATAAATGAATAATTCACCTTTATAAAAGGTAATGCGGTTACCTATTGATCACCTTTTTATTACCTTTTGAACGACTGTTTTAATTTCATTATTTTCATAGGCTTAGGGATTTATCGTGAGGTTGATTACCTTTGTTACCTTTTTCCGAGACCCCCAAACATTCCCGCCAATCCTCCACATGTGACGTGCACACGTACGTGATAATGACGTTGCTGCCAAACGCACGGGAACAAACTGGGAATGCTTTGGTGCTGTCAGTCGCGATAGGTCATAATAGAATCAGTCAGTTAGGCAGTAGAAGGGAGGTCAGTGTGGTTTCGAATCCCTCCCTCTCCGCCACGAAATATAGAAGGGGAATCAACCTTATGTTGATTCCCCTTCGTCGTTTCTGGGCTTTGGGAGCGATTTTGGGAACATTCTGGTGAGATCTCCGTGAAACAAGGTTGGCTGGAAACTTCATCGAGTTCATAGTGTTAATTTCGATGGAAGGGTCGAGACAGACGGTACTCATACAGCTCTTGATCCGTCTATACTCGGGAGAAAGTCACCCCACCAGGCTGCCCATGACCGTCGATTTGCAGGCGCTTTACCCCAAGCTGATTCACCTGATGCTCGATACCGTGTTCGTGGTAGATGCAGAGCATCGCATTCTATTCGTCAGTGATGCCTGCGAGTCGCTGTTGGGGTATCGCGCTGATGAGCTGATAGGCACCCTAATTACCCGCTATATGCACCCAGAAGATGTGGCGATGACGCATGCTTCCATCAAGCGAGTAATGAATGGACAGCCTCATCTCGATTTTCGTAACCGCTACCTGCACAAGAGTGGCAGCGTGGTGCATATATTATGGTCTGCGCGCTGGTCCGAGGAGGAGCAGGTGCGTATTGGCGTCGCACGTGACATCACCCCCCAAGTTCAAGCGGAAGAGGAATTGCGTTTTCTCGCACACCACGACCCGTTGACGAAGCTGACCAATCGCTCGCTGTTTTATGACCGCCTAGCCTCGGCGTTGACTACCGCTAGGCGTTATCAAGCCCGTTTGGCACTTCTATTCTTGGATGTGAATGACTTTAAAAGTATCAACGATGTGCACGGTCATGCGGCAGGAGACGCCGTGCTGTGTGAGATAGCCCGCCGCTTGAGTAGCTGTGTTCGTGATACCGACACGGTGGCACGCATGGGTGGGGATGAATTCACGATACTCTTGACCGATCTTCACTCCAAAGAAGCCGCGATGGAAAAAGCGGCTCAACTGCTTGACGAGTTATCCTCGAACGAGAGTGTGAGTACACTCTGCATGGGTATGCCGTCTTGCAGCGTGGGTGTGGCCGTCTATCCCGAAGACGGCCAAGATGCCAACACACTGCTTCGCCATGCCGATGTCAACATGTACCGGATGAAAAAACAGCGTGTTCGTGCATACTCCGGTGCGTCAAAACGGTAGGCCACCGCTAAAACCAAAGATCACCACGGCAACCACGACAACGACGACCACGATAGTAGTAGTAGATGGCATGCTCTCGTCCTCTGAGAAATAAGTGAGCCTACAGCCTAGTCGCTAGCAAAAGATTTTGCACATCGCTATTGCTCAAGGCTCAGCGCTGCGCCAAGGCTAGAGAAGTAGTCGTTAAATGCGCGGTTGATCGCTGCGCGCTGCTCACCTACCGGGTACAAGCCGCGTTCGGCGTCAGAAGAGCACTGGGTGCCTTTGACCAAAAAGTGGTTTTTGATCGGAGCATCTTGAACGAAAGCTTCGAAAGCGCGAGCGCACATCTCTTCGGGTTTGCTGTAGTAAAGCTGCCCCAGCGCTTTGTCCATTGCGGCAGCGTTAAAAAACAGCGCGCTAGGCTGCTGGCCGTCCGGTTGAAGCAGAATGGCCCGGAAACAGGCGAGTAATCGCTGGTTGAGGGGGTGGCGAATGGGCGCGGCATTGGTCAACCAGGCGGCTGAGGCGAAGGCGTTATTAGGCAGGTCTTGAAAACATTTGGGGGCAATGAAGTGGTCGAATGCGTGAAACCACTCATGAGCGATGCTGCCGGGGCCAGCGTTTTTGGCAAGCGCAAAGCTACGCTGGCTGGGATCATAGTGTGCCGACACGCCAGGACGTCCACCGGTGCCGTACTGCAGCGCTAGTGCGCCTCTAAGTGAAATCAGCGTTTCGTTGCCTTGTAAAATGAGCATGAGGTCGCAGAGCGCATCATGAAACAGCGCTGCCGCTCGATCGCGCTCTTCACGCGTTACCCAGCGGCCAATTTCGATAGAGCGGAAGTCAAATTGGCGGCGAATTGCGCCAAAGCTACTGGCGGAGTCTGCGCGATGTGGAGGGCCGTTCCGAAAAAATGGTCGTTCATGAAAGCTCACGTATCACCTATGTCGGTGGAAATCATCGCGTTAGCTACCTTTCACCCATGAAAAAGCGCCCTCAAAACTGAGGACGCTTTTTTAAGCACCGATGCTTCTAGTACCTTACCTTCCATGGTCATCGCTTAGCTCTTCCTTGACTAGCTCCTTCCGTGGCTTTACATGGCTCTTCCTGAGCACGCTCTTTTCCGTGAGCTTGGTGTCGCTATTCCTTAGCGTACATTCCTTTGTGCCGCGGTATCCCTGCCGCCGACCCTTCAAACTATAGGTTAGGGATAAATAATGTACAAGATTAAATTGTATATTTATTGTACCTGAATAGTACGAAATGATGATTTATGTCGTTTAATTTATATAAAACAAAGAGTTACTTTTCGTTTGTTCGCGATGAATTTGCTATACAATATCAGGAGGTAGGGCTTGTAAGCCTCGATGAGCGCCCCAAGGTAGACCTAGAAGTGCAAATGCTATCCCATGCGTGACCAATAGGAGCATCGAGATGAGTAAGCGTATTCTAATGGTGTTGACCTCGCACGATCAGCTAGGTGATACAGGAGAGAAAACCGGCTTTTGGCTGGAAGAGCTGGCGGCACCTTACTACGTCTTCAAAGATGCAGGCTGATCTTGCCCAGCAGCAGTGGACACCCCGTTAAGGCAGTACACTGAACGAGGTGACCCATGGCAAGGCAAGCAACGTCGATGAAGAAGACCCGTACCCGTTACTCCCAGGCCTACAAGGATGAGGCCTTGGCACTCGCTGACCGTGTCGGGTCCAGTGCCGCCGCTCGTGAGCTAGGGCTTCAGCCCAGCCAGCTCTATCAATGGCGAGCCAAGGCCCAGCAGCAGCAGAACGTCTCGGCTCGCGAGCAGGCCCTGGCTGAAGAGAACGCGAGGCTCAAGCGACAGCTGGCCGAGAAGTCGGAAGAGCTTGAAATCGCAAAAAAAGCCGCGGTGTACTTCGCCAAGAGCCTGAAGTGAGGTACGCCTTCATCCATCAGCATCGTCAGGCATTCAGCATCCAGCGCATGTGCGCGGTCCTCGGCGTCGCCCGCAGCGGCTACTACGCCTGGCGACAGCGCGATGCCGCGCCGTCATCCAGACGCCGTCAGCAGGCGGTTCTCGATCAGCGTGTGGCCGAGGCTTATCACCATCGGAAGGGGCGCTCAGGCGCCCCCAGATTGGCGCTGGACCTACGTGACGATGGCCTGCCAGTAGACCGCAAGACCGTCGCCGCCAGCCTCCAGCGGCAAGGCCTACGTGCCAAGGCAGCCCGCAAGTTCAAGGCCACGACGAACTCTCGGCACACGCTGCCAGTGGCACCGAACCTGCTGGAGCAGGACTTCACCGCGACGGCGCCGAACCAGAAGTGGGTCGGCGACATTACGTACCTGGCAACCGGCGAAGGGTGGCTCTATCTGGCCGTATTGATCGACCTGTACTCACGCAAGGTGGTGGGCTGGGCGATGAGTGAGCGGATGAC
The DNA here is from genome assembly GCF_022348105.1 of Halomonas sp. MMH1-48. NCBI lineage: Bacteria > Pseudomonadati > Pseudomonadota > Gammaproteobacteria > Oceanospirillales > Halomonadaceae > Halomonas > Halomonas sp. MMH1-48. The sequence goes on along the minus strand of NZ_JAKRFL010000006.1, from coordinate 151,990 downwards.
CGCCGACTTGGTCGGTGATGCCCTGAAAATGGCCTTGTGGCGCCGTAAGATGCCCAAGGGAGTGGTCGTGCATAGTGACCGTGGCAGCCAATATTGCTCGACGTTGTACCAGTCGCTGCTGACCCGGCACCATCTCCGGTGCAGCATGAGTGCCAAAGGCAACTGCTACGACAATGCCTGTGCCGAGAGCTTCTTCCACAGCCTCAAGGTCGAGGCGATCCATGGCGAACGCTTCGAGACCAGGGAGGCCATGCGGCGGCAGGTGTTCGAGTACATTGAACTGGACTACAACCGGCAACGCCGGCACAGTGCGATTGGGCTGATCAGCCCGGAGGCCTTCGAGGCCCGAATGATCGCTTAGACCGGTGTCCACCAATGCTGGGTAAGATCAGGCGCTGACATAACGCTTGCCTCACCTAAAGGTGGGCAACCGCCGCTGGACCCTAAAAGCGATGTGGAAGAGAGCCAAACCGACGAAACCCGACGCTTTCAGCAAGACGAGACAGCTAAAGCCGAATTGGCGAATACGCATCGCCTGAGCGACATGAGCGCAGACGATTTCGACGCGGTGTTTTACCCTGGTGGCCATGGGCCGTTATGGGATTTGGTGGACGATGAAGACTCTATCCATTTGATCGAAACTTTTATCGCCCAAGGTAAACCGGTGGCGTCGGTATGCCACGCACCTATCGTGCTGGTGAATGCCAAAGACGTAAGCGGCGAGCCGCTGGTGAAAGGTCGTCAAGTGACCGGTTTTACTAATGGTGAAGAAGAGGCGGTGGGTCTCACTCATGTCGTACCGCATTTAGTAGAAGATGCGTTACAGAAATGTGGCGGTATCTACAGCAAAGCCGATATCTTCACACCCTACGTACGCGAGGACGGTCAGTTGATCACCGGCCAAAACCCGCCCTCTTCTGCTCCTACGGCAGAGGCGCTGATGGCATGGTTCACACGCTAGTACGCTGATGTAATTCCATCGACAAGGCGGGCCTTCGAGCCCGCCTTTTGCGTAGGTAAGCAGCCCATCGGTCGTTAAAGCGCCGTGGTCTCACTCATCGATGAGTGGCCAGCGAAGCGTGGGACGTTTTTGATGCCGACCTGCGTAAGCACGCGTAGATGGTGCGCGCACGAAACGAAAAACTTTTCGCGTTTCATATCCCAGGTTAGATAACTCGAGCTTTATAGGGCGCACTGTGTGCACATAACGCAAGGAAGGCGTTACAAGGAAGTGCAAGTAGGGAGTTCTTGCGGCGCACAAGGAAGCATGAACAGGACGTTCGTGATGTAAGATTAGGGAGGACCTGATGAAACCCCGGCCAGCGATGGTCGGGGTTTTTTTTGCGAGCCGTACTTGTGTGCTCGAGTTCATCTAAGCCATTAACAGGCGTAGTGATAGAACAGAGCGCTTAGCTGGCTCATGGGGGCCGACACCGACGTTTGGCAACTCAAACAGCGAAGCAGCACGCTGTCCTTACCGGTGCCTTCCAACCGGAACCGATTGAGGTACGATGTGGTGGCGGATTCTGCATTGCCGCAGTGGCGGCACATGATATCCACACCGTGGACGGTCGAACTGATCATGATATGTCTCACGCTGACCTCCTACCGCTAGGGAATGAATGGGTTCAGGCGTGGTAACGTCCGTGTAGAGAAACATCACGATGGATGCAGAAAAAGTATAGGCGGTCGCCTGGTAAAGCGCTAAGAAAAGCATGCTGCGCGCCTGAAGGGGGCTCGGTATGCCAAAAGGTAAAATTTATCAAAAGTGCGCTATTTTCTATCTCAGGTTAATGTTTTTGACACATAGAAGGTTCAAGGTAAGTAGCAACACAGGGAGAGGTGTTAAGGAGCGAGAGCAAGCATGGAACGCTTGTCAGACCAGGGATGCACGAACAGGAGGTTCGTGAAGAAGGATTACGGAGGAATTACTACTACCCCGGCCAGCAATGGCCGGGGTTTTTTTATAGGGATCAAGTGGATTTTTCGTCATCGTTCTCAGGTTTGGCGCTGCCTTGATGGGTTAGTGGGCTGGCTTGATCGAGACGCGGATGATTATCCAAAAATGCCTGCTTGGGATTGGGCAGGGTATCCAGCGTTTTAATGGTGTGGTGTAGCGCGTGAATTGCCGCCAGCACGTCATGGGTGTTACCGGTTTCCGAAATAGTGTGCATGTTGCGGATTGGGAACCCCATAGACGTTGCTGCGCTATCGATGGAGGCCAGAACGCCAGCCATGCCATCGGTGCCGGTATCCACCCCCACGATATCCCGCTGCAAGGGGATGTCTTGCTCTTTGGCAGCGCTGGCAATGATACGGTTGAGCTGTTCACTGGCAATCGAGCCCACCGACAGCGTAAACCCTTTACCCATTTCCAGCGGCTGCATGCGCTTGTCGCCGATGCCAGGGGCGGCCACATAGTCGTGGTTAACGTCCACGCCAATGAGCGCATCGGGCTTGAGCTCACCAGCCAGCACGCGGCTGCCGAAACGGCCGATTTCCTCGTAGCTGGCGATGGCAAACATCACGCGTACCTTCTCGGTGCCGCCCGCTTCAGCGATTAGGCGCACCACTTCGGCGGTGACAAAGCAGCCTAGGCCGTTATCTAAATACGCGCCATAGAACGTATTCGGGCTAAAGCCAGGGCGAATAGGGCGGTTGAAGATAATCGAGTCGCCTGGACGCACGCCTAGGTTCAGTACCTGCTGCTTTTTGTTCTCGCCGTGGATTTGCAGGTCAAGATAGATCTGTTCCTTTTTGATCCCTTTGCTGCCATCGCGCTGAGCGGGATCAGAAAAGTGGATAGCGCCGAGTGCTTCTACTGTGCCGCCTTCGATGCTGCGGTAGTGGCCTGGGGCGTTTGGATCTTCGCTGAACAGCGTGACTTCATGGCCGATCAATACGCCGGGCAAGAAAGAGTCGGTGTTGATCCAGACCTTGCCGTCTTCGCCAATCGAACGAACTTGCATACGGATTTTGTCCGCATGGCCGATGATCATCAACTTGAACATGTCATCGCGGCCTGGATGTGTGTCTAGCACCACGCCTGCGTTGCCTTTGAACTGATGCAGGTGCCAGTCGCTGGGCGCGAAGCTCTCGAAGTAGGGCTTTAGTACGCCGTAGGTCATCGCGCCTTCCAAGCCCACTGGGCTGGGGGCCGCCAAAATGTCGCGCATCAATTTGAACTGCGCATCGGGCATCGGTTGCGTCCAGGGTTTTGCGGTATCGCTCATCATGCTTACTCACTTCTGAGGAGGTATAAACACACTAGTCTGCCAGATTGTGGCTGGCTGTATAGCGTTCGCCAGTACTTGAAGTTAGTTGATTAAGTATCATTTGGGTCGCTGGTCAATTGCTCATCAGCATGAACGGCTAGGGCACGTCATGCTGGCGGTATCAGTGGCTACTGTCCATGGATACCTGAATGGCAATTTTTATCGATATGAATATTCTTAAAAGTAATTAATTCAACGTATTAGTCAGCGATGACGAGAGCTAACCTTCCGCGGTCTACACAAGGCGACCTTCAGTGTGCTCCTCTATCAGCGTCTCATCCTCAAGTCTGGAACTAACATTTTTTCGCTCAATACACCTCTAGAGGTCCCAATGCGACTTACAACATGTTATTTGCGACTTTTGCGAGCAGATGAGTGTAATAGTCTTGTCTCTAACCGCTCTATTCGTGCCAGTATACGACGACGGAGCAAGACGCCCCCTTGGATGAGTTAGCATTCAGGCATACTGCATCAGGGGAGGCTATGAAACGCCAGGGATACCAAAAAACTCTAATAAAAAAGACGAATGGTTTAAAAAGGTGAGTGAGGGTAGGACCATGACATCACATTCAGTAAAAGACTCGGCCACGACTAACCGTGCGTGCGAACCACAGACCCTTGGCTTTCTGCTGTTGGACAATTTCACCCTGATTTCGCTGGCATCCGCCATCGATCCACTGCGTATGGCCAACCAGTTGGCCGGTCGTGAGCTTTATCGCTGGTACACGCTGACCCAGGATGGCCTGCCGGTGCGTGCCAGTGACGGCTTGCAGGTGACGCCAGACGCTTCCATTCATACGCCGCTGTCGCTCGAGTGGGTCATCGTGTGTGGCGGAGTGGGCCCGCAGCATAGTGTGACCCGTGAACACCTCCGCTGGCTGCAGGCACAGGCGCGTCAGGTGAAGCGGCTTGGCTCGGTATGCACGGGTAGTTGGGCATTGGGCCAGGCGGGGTTGCTGGATCATTACGAAACCAGCGTGCATTGGGAGTGTTTGCCCTCCATGCAGGAGGCGTTCCCTAATGTGATTCTGACCCCGCACCTGTTCTCTATCGATCGCGATCGGTTCACGGCCTCAGGAGGTACCGCCCCGCTCGATATGATGCTCAACCTGATTGCTCACGACCATGGCAAAGAGCTGTCGGCGGGTATCTCCGAAATGTTCATCTACGAGCGCGTGCGTAACGAGCAGGATCAGCAGCGCGTGCCCCTCAAGCATGTGCTGGGGACGACTCAGCCCAAGCTGTTGGAAATCGTGGCGCTCATGGAAGCCAATCTAGAAGAGCCTATCGAACTCAACGAATTGGCGAGCTACGTAGGCGTCTCACGGCGCCAGTTAGAGCGGCTTTTTCAACGCTATCTGCTCTGTTCACCTTCCCGCTACTATCTCAAGCTGCGGTTGACCCGGGCGAGACAGCTGCTCAAGCAAACGCCGTTGTCGATCATCGAAATTGCGTCGGTCTGTGGCTTCGTCTCTACGCCGCACTTTTCGAAATGCTATCGAGAGTACTTTGGCGTGCCGCCCCGCAACGAGCGCCTCGGTGTCTCCGACCGCCAGGAGGGCCACCCCGATAAATCTGCGTCTCTGATCAAGCGGTTGGGAATCAAGCCTTACAAGAACGAGCCGTTGTCGAGTGCCCAGCAGGCGTTGGCCTACGCTCAGGGGGAGCCCACCTTCGCTAGCGTACCGGTATTGAGCTGATGTGACGTGTGAAGGTCCCTCTAAAACGTGCCGCTCACTGAGAGCGGCACGTTTTTTTTATGGGCATGACTCCCCTTTGGTCGGTCGGCTACTGCGCCATTGGCGGGGAATCGGGCCGCGTCGTTTTAGCGACAGAATGACGCTTTTGGAATTTCCACGGTCGTTTCCAAGCGTCGCCCTGCCCAGCGTCGGCGCTATGCTCGCTTCATTCACCCATGTTGGAGCTTAGCCATGACCCCCTCTGAACTGCACGATGACGCCATCGTCATCGATGGATTGATCATCGCCAAATGGAACCGCGAACTGCTCGAAGACATGCGTCGCGGCGGTTTGACCGCTGCCAATTGCACCGTCTCGGTGTGGGAGGGGTTTCAGGCCACGGTCGACAACATCGTCAAATCCAATCAGCTGATGGCAGAGTGCAGCGATCTGGTGCGTCCGGTGCGCACCACCGCCGACATCACCCGCGCCAAGGAGGAGGGCAAGACTGGGATCATCTTCGGTTTCCAGAATGCCCATGCCTTCGAAGACCAGATCGGCTATGTCGAGATCTTCAAGCAGCTGGGCGTGGGCATCGTGCAGATGTGTTACAACACCCAGAATTTGGTCGGTACCGGTTGCTATGAGCGCGACGGTGGCCTGTCCGGTTTTGGCCGCGAGATCGTGGCCGAGATGAACCGTGTGGGCATGATGTGCGACCTTTCTCACGTCGGCGCCAAGACCTCCGAGGAAGTCATCCTCGAGTCCAAAAAGCCCGTCTGCTACTCCCACTGCCTGCCCTCGGGCTTGAAAGAGCATCCCCGCAACAAGTCCGACGCAGAGCTGAAGTTCATCGCCGATCACGGCGGTTTCGTCGGCGTCACCATGTTCACCCCGTTCCTCAAGAAAGGCGTCGACTCCACCATCGATGATTACTGCGAGGCTATCGAGTACATCATGAATATCGTCGGTGAGGACGCTATCGGCATTGGTACCGACTTCACCCAGGGACACGGTCAGGAGTTCTTCGAGTGGCTGACCCACGACAAGGGCTACGCACGCCGCCTGACGGACTTTGGCAAGATCATCAATCCCGAGGGAATCCGCACCGTGGGAGAGTTCCCCAATCTCACCGAAGCGCTGCTCAAACGCGGCATGAGCGAAAAACAGGTGCGCAAGATCATGGGCGAGAACTGGGTGCGCGTGCTCAAGGACGTCTGGGGCGCCTGACGCCGAGCAGATGACTGCCTCCGAAGCGAGGGGCGCCGGGAGCATGCCGTAGAGGAGGTCCGACGCCAGGGATGGCGTCGGTAGCGTCCAAGGATGGATTCATAGCGCCTCATCGTAGGCATGCTCCCGGGGTAGCCCCGTCGATAACCTGACATAACAAAGATTTGAGGAATACAACCGTGACCAAACTGGCCCCCGCACTGCCCATCGAAGTCGATAGCGAAACCGGCGTCTGGACGAGTGATGCCCTGCCGATGCTGTATGTGCCGCGTCACTTTTTCATCAACAACCACGTGGCCATCGAAGAGGCGCTGGGTGCCGAAAAGTACGCCGAGATTCTCTATCACGCTGGTTACAAAAGCGCCTGGCACTGGTGCGAAAAGGAAGCCGAATGCCACGGCATCGAGGGCGAGGCCGTCTTCGAGCACTACATGAATCGTCTCTCTCAGCGCGGTTGGGGGCTTTTCCTCACCGAGCAGATCGATCTCGACTCGGGTACCGCCCAGGTGCGTCTCGAGCATAGCGCGTTCGTTTACCAACTCGGCAAGACCGGTAAAAAAGAGGAGTACATGTTCACTGGCTGGTTTGCTGGTGCCATGGATCAAATCCTCGCCGCGCGGGGAAGCTCGCTGCGCACCGTGGCCGAGCAGACCCAAAGTGCTGCCGAAGAGGGCTGTGACGTTGGGCTCTTTACCGTCCAGCCGCTGAACGACGCCGCCCGATAGCCAGAGGTAGAGGAGAGACGCACATGGCATTCGACGCAATTTTTCAGCCGATCGAAATCGGCAAACTGACGATCCGTAACCGCGTGGTCAGCACTGCCCACGCCGAGGTGCACGCCACCGACGGTGGTATGACCACCGAGCGTTACGTCAGGTACTACGAGGAGAAGGCCAAAGGCGGCTGCGGTCTATGTATCTGCGGCGGCTCCTCGGTGGTCTCCATCGACAGTCCCCAGGGCTGGTGGAGCTCGGTGAACCTCTCCACCGACCGCATCATTCCGCACTTTCAGAACCTTGCCGATGCCGTGCACAAGCATGGCGGCAAGATCATGATCCAGATTACCCACATGGGCCGCCGCTCCCGCTGGGACGGTTTCGACTGGTCGACGCTGGTCTCACCCTCCGGTATCCGTGAGCCGGTGCACCGCTCTACTTGTAAAACCATCGAAGTCGAAGAGATCTGGCGCATCATCGGCGACTTCGCCCAGGCCGCGCGGCGAGCGAAAGAGGGCGGCCTCGACGGGGTCGAACTGTCGGCCGTGCACCAGCACCTGATCGACCAGTTCTGGAGTCCGAGAGTCAACAAGCGTACCGACGAGTGGGGCGGTAGCTTCGAAAACCGCATGCGCTTCGGTATGGAAGTGCTCAAGGCGGTACGCGCCGAAGTGGGTGACGACTTCTGCGTCGGCATGCGTATCTGCGGCGACGAGTTCCATCCCGACGGTCTTTCTCACGATGACATGAAGCAGATCGCCGCCTACTACGACGCCACCGGCCAAGTCGACTTCTTCGGCGTCATCGGTTCCGGCTGCGACACCCACAATACCCTGGCCAACGTCATTCCCAACATGTCCTACCCGCCGGAGCCTTTCCTCCACTTGGCGGCGGGCATCAAGGAAGTGGTCAGCGTGCCGGTGATCCATGCCCAGAACATCAAGGATCCCAACCAGGCGCAGCGTATCCTCGAAGGGGGCTATGTCGATCTGGTCGGCATGACGCGCGCCCACATCGCCGATCCCCACCTGATCGCCAAGATCAAAATGGGGCAGGTCGACCAGATCAAGCAGTGCGTCGGCGCCAACTACTGCATCGACCGCCAATACCAAGGCCTGGACGTGCTGTGTATCCAGAACGCGGCGACCTCGCGGGAGTACATGGGACTACCGCACATCATCGAGAAGAGCGAGGGTGGCAAGCGTAAGGTCGTCGTGGTCGGTGGTGGCCCTGGCGGTATGGAAGCGGCGCGGGTGGCGGCCGAACGCGGTCACGATGTCACGCTGTTTGAAGCGGCGGACGCCCTGGGTGGCCAGATCACCATTGCCGCCCAGGCACCGCAGCGCGACCAGATTGCCGGTATCACCCGCTGGTATCAGCTCGAACTGGCGCGTCTCAAGGTCGACCTGCGCCTCGGTACCCGCGCCGACGAGGCAACGCTGCTCGATTTGCGCCCGGACATCGTCGTTTTGGCCACCGGCGGTCAGCCGTTCCTGAGCCAGCACCCCGAGTGGGGCTACTCGGACAATCCCGAGGAAAGCCTAGTCGTCAGTACCTGGGACATCCTTTCCGGTAAGGTCGAACCGGGCAAGAACGTGCTGATCTATGACGCCATCTGCGAGTTCTCCGGCGTCTCGGCGGCCGACTATTTGGCCGACAAGGGCGCCAAGGTGGAGATCGTCACCGACGACATCAAGCCCGGCGCAGCGGTGGGCGGCACCACCTTCCCGACCTACTACCGCAGCCTCTACGAGAAGGAGGTGATCATGTCCTCCGACCTGATGCTGCACAAGGTCTACCGCGAGGGCGGCAGCCTGGTGGCGGTGCTCGAAAACGAGTACACCGGCGCCCTGGAAGAGCGCGTGGTGGATCAGGTGGTCGTCGAGAACGGCGTGCGCCCCGATGAATCGCTCTACTACGCCCTCAAGGAGCAGTCTCGCAACAAAGGGCAGGTGGATTTGGAAGCGCTCTATGCGATTCAGCCTCAGCCCTGCCTGAGCGAAGAGGGGGATGGCTTCATGCTGTTCCGCCTGGGCGACTGCACGGCACCGCGTAATACCCACGCGGCCATCTACGATGCCCTGCGAATCTGCAAGGATTTTTGACCCGAGCGAGAGCCGGGGCGCCAGTGGAAGACCGTAGCGAGGGTCTTTTGACAGGGCCGTAAAACAGTTCCGTACGTTTACGGCATTTCCGCCATCCATGGCGGTCATATGTCGAAAGTAGCGCCCAGGGATGGGTTGACAGCGCCCTCGCCGAGGTCTGCCGCCGGAGCAGCCCCGCCGCGAAAGATGAGGTGAGTACCATGCTCGAAACGCTCTTGCCGATACTGATTTTTAGCGCTTTGGCCTTGGCCGTCATCGGCGCCGTGCGCCGCGTGCGTCTCTGGCGCCAGGGGCGCCCGTCGCAGGTCGATCTGCTCAAGGGGCTGATCGCCATGCCGCGCCGCTACTTGGTGGATCTGCACCATGTGGTGGGGCGCGACAAAATGATCTCCAACACCCACGTGGCCACCGCCGGTGGCTTCGTGGCCGCCGCCGTGCTGATGATCCTGGTGCACGGTCTTGGGGTCGCCAACCCCGTGCTGGGCGGATTACTGCTCCTGGCCAGCACCTCGATGTTCATCGGCAGCCTCTTCGTGGCGCGTCGGCGTCTCGATCCACCCGCGCGGCTCTCTAAGGGGCCCTGGATGCGCCTGCCCAAGAGTTTGATGGCGTTTTCGCTAGGCGTTTTCCTGATCACTCTGCCCACGGTGGGCCTACTGCCCGAAGGGCTGCTGAAAAGCAGTGGCGGCTGGTTGTTGGCGCTGGTGCTGGCGGGCGTCGTCGCCTGGGGGCTGGGTGAGATGTTCTTCGGCATGACCTGGGGCGGGCCGATGAAGCACGCGTTTGCGGGAGCCTTGCATCTGGCGTTTCACCGCCGTGCCGAACGATTCTCGACGCACAAGGGCGGCAACGGTCGCTCGACGGGCCTCAAAGCGCTGAATCTCGACGATGCCAAGGCACCGCTGGGCGTAGAAAAGCCTGCCGACTTTACCTGGAATCAGCTGCTGGGCTTCGACGCCTGCGTCCAGTGCGGTCGCTGTGAAGCGGTGTGCCCGGCGTTTGCCGCAGGCCAGCCGCTCAACCCCAAGAAATTGATCCAAGACATGGTGGTGGGCATGGCCGGGGGCAGCGACGCGGGCTATGCCGGCTCTCCCTACCCGGGCAAGTCGGTCGGCGAACACGCCGGTGCGCCCCATGCACCCATCGTGGCGCTGGAGGGCAAGGCGCTCGTCGATGCCGAGACCCTATGGTCCTGTACCACCTGCCGCGCCTGTGTCGAAGAGTGCCCGATGATGATCGAGCACGTCGATGCCATCGTCGATATGCGTCGCCACCTGACGCTGGAGCGGGGCAAAACGCCCAACAAAGGCGCCGAGGTGCTCGACAATCTGATCGCCACTGACAACCCCGGCGGTTTCGATCCAGGCTCGCGGCTGCACTGGGCGGCGGATCTCAACTTGCCGCTGATGGCCGATCTCAAGCAGGTCGACGTGCTGCTGTGGCTGGGGGATGGCGCCTTCGACATGCGCAATCAGCGTACCCTGCGCGCCCTGGTGAAAGTGCTGCGCGCCGCCGAGGTGGACTTCGCCGTGCTGGGTACCGAGGAGCGCGACAGCGGCGACGTAGCGCGTCGTCTGGGTGACGAGGCCACGTTCCAGTCGCTCGCCAAGCGCAACATTGCCACGCTGTCCAAGTATCACTTCCTGCAGATCGTCACCTGCGATCCGCACAGTTTCCACGTACTGGGCAACGAGTATGGTGAGCTGGGTGGCCACTACAAGGTTCGCCACCACAGCACCTTCATTGCCGAGCTGTATGAGGCCGGACGGCTGGCGTTCGCACCTTGGAAGGGCGGTCGCGTGACGTATCACGACCCCTGCTACCTGGGGCGCTACAACGGTGAATACGATGCCCCGCGCAACGTGCTCAAGGCATTGGGTGTCGAGGTCAAGGAGATGGAACGCTCCGGCTTCCGCTCGCGCTGCTGCGGCGGCGGTGGCGGCGCGCCGATTACCGATATTCCCGGCAAGCAGCGTATTCCCGATATGCGCATGAACGACGTCAAAGAGAGCGGTGCCGAGCTGGTGGCGGTGGGCTGCCCGCAGTGTACCGCCATGTTGGAAGGCGTGGTGGATGCCACTGCCGAGGTGCGTGACATTGCCGAACTGGTGGCGGATGCGCTGGTCGAGCGCCCTACTGACCCTGCGCTCGAGGCGGCCCGTCGCTCTGCTACCACCACGCCCGCCGAGGAGGTGACCGTATGAGTGAGATCATTCGCCGCGACCCGCGTCGTGAATGGATTGCCCGCAACCGCTTGCACCCCGAGCACGCCAGCGTGGCGTCCGAGATGAATGGCGCTGCTGTCAGCGAGTGGCTGGGCCCCAACGGTGTGATGCGCAAGAACCCCCACGCCATGGGCTTCATCGGCCCCAATGGCGTGAAGCGTATCGACCGCAGCGGTCTCCAGCAGGGCGAGGCATCCACGGCGGCCGCCACGGCCAGCCGTGATAGCCGTCGCACGGTGACCATCGAGCAACCGGCCTTCCTGGTCGCCGTGGTGCCCGATCTGACCGGCGGACGCCTATCCGGTCACGACAAAGATCTGTTGGGCCTGGCTCGGCGGTTGGCGGATGCCGACGCCGAGCGCCCTGGTGCGGTCGTGGCGGTGCTGTTTGGCGAGCACAAAGAGGAAGCGCTGGGTGAAGCCGGTATCGACCGGGTCGTGCATCTGGACGATGAGTACTACGCTGGGTTCGCGCCCGAAGCGCGCTTGGCGGCGCTAAACGCCGTCGAACGGGAGATGGCACCGCGCTTCTGGCTGCTGCCGGACTCGCCGCTGGGCGGTGCCGACCTGGGGCGGCGGCTGGCCGTGCGCCTGGGCGAGCGCGCCGCCACCGGCGTTTGGCAGGTCGAGACCGATCCAAACGCTTCGCTGGGCTGGCGCTGTACCGCACGCGGTGCCGCCGACAGCCTAGACATTCAGCGTCCGCTACCCCGCGTCACCCTGGCGCTGGCCGAGTGCGCCGAGCCAGTGGACGAGACGCGCCACGCGGCGGAGCCGGTGAGCCTGGCGGCGTCGATTCCCACCACGCTGTCGCGGATCGAAGATCTGGGGCAGGTGGCCGTGGACCCGGCGGGCGTGGCGCTGGCCGAGGCGGAGTTCATTCTCTCCGGCGGCAACGGTGTCAAAGAGTGGGAGGCTTTCCACCACGCTGCCAAAGTGCTCGGTGCTACCGAAGGGGCGTCCCGGGTGGCGGTGGACGATGGCTTCATGGCCCGCGACCGTCAGGTAGGCGCGACCGGCACCTGGGTCACGGCCCGCGTGTACATGGCCGTCGGCATCTCAGGCGCGATCCAGCACCTGCAGGGCATTCAGCGCTGCGACAAGGTGGTGGCGGTCAACGTCGATCCTGGGTGCGACATGATCAAGCGGGCCGATCTGGCCGTCATTGGTGATAGTACGCAGATTCTGGCCGCCCTGGTGGCCATGGTCGAACGGCAGCGAGGAGGACAGCGCGATGCGGCCTGATTCAACGCAGCAGAAGCAGCCATCCCAGCAGGCGTTGAGCATCGCGGTGCTGGTTTCCGTTGGTCGCCACCCGACCACCGGTCGTCCGCGGCGTGCCGAGCAGGATGCCCGCGGGCTGGAGCTGGCGCTGGCCATGCAGACCGAGCAGCCGGGCGCGCGGCTAAGCGTCTTGCATGCCGGTCCGAAGGACGATGAGAGCGACGCCGCGCTGCGCGGTTACTTGGGGATGGGGCTCGATGCCATGACTCTATTGGAGCAGCCCGAAGGCAGCGACGCCATTCCGGCGTTGGCCGAGCACCTGACGGCGACGTCACCCCAGCTCGTGATCACCGGCACCCGCGCGGAGCGCGGTGAGGGCTCGGGGCTGTTGCCCTACGCGCTGGCAGAACGCCTGGGCTGGCCGTTGATCAATGGCTTGGCGGCCGTCGAAAGCGTGGAGAACGGCGTGCTGACCCTGCTGCAGGCGCTGCCGCGCGGACAGCGTCGTCGCCTCAAGGTGCGCCTGCCGGCCATTATCAGCGTGGACGAGGCGGCGCCGGTGGCGCGTCAAAGTGCCTTTGGTCCGGCGCGGCGCGGGGAACTGGCCGTCGAGCCGACCCAGCCCGAAGCCGATACGGCACTGGCCGAGTGGCACCTGACCCCCGCCCGCAAACGGCCCAAGCGTTTGAAGATCGTCAAGGCTGCGTCGGCCAGGGATCGCTTCAAGGCGGCGGCCGCCAAGTCCGAGGGCAAGGGCGGTCAAGTGCTCACCGACGTGACGCCTGAGCAGGGCGCCGAGGCGATCTACAAGCTGCTCAAGGAGGAGGAGGTGCTACGCTGACGTCTATCCCTCTAGCGTTACCTACCAAGCCCGCACTCCCGCGGGCTTTTCATTGCGTGCGCATGTGGGGGCGTTGGCTACTTGGCGCAAAAGGCGGGAGATATCCGTAGCCGCTGGCGTTCGAGGCGAAGGCCTATCCAGGCGTGCAGCATTAGCACCAGGATCACCAAGCCGCCACCGATCAGCGTCGAGACGCTGGGCGCTTCCCCCAGTAACCACCACACCCACGCCGTGCCCAGGGCGGTTTCGACCAGATAGAATAGCGCCACTTCGGTGGAGGGCAGGTAGCGAGTGGCGCTGTTGATCAGTACCGTCGCCAAGGGCATTTGCACTAGCCCCATCAAGGCCAGTACGCCGTAGCGCTGGGCATCGAGGGCCAGCGGCGTGGCCATGGAGAGTGCCACCGCGGCGGATAGCAGCCCACCACCGGCGACCACCGTCATGGTATCGACGGCTGGAAAACGGCGCAGCAGCGTCAGGTTGCCACCGATGGCGGCGGAGGCTGCCAGGGCATACAGGTTACCCAGCAGCATCCCGTGGGCGCCGTGGCCCATGAAGACCAGACTCATGCCCAGCATACAGGCCACGATGGCCGCCAGCGTGTGCCGGGCGACCCTTTCTCCCAGGAACATCCGTGAGAACACCGCGGCGAACAGCGGCGCGGTGCTGAGAATCACCACCACGTTGGCAACGCTCGCGTTCATCACCGCCAGCACGAACAGGCTGGAGATCAGGCCCAGCAGCACGGTCGAAGCCAGTGACGCAACGGGGTGCCTTCTCAAGGCCGTCAGCCGCTGGCCGACAGTGCATATGAGCCCTAGTACGCAGAACATCAACAGGCCGCGCCAGAAGATGACGGTCCAGCCGTCGGTGGCGGCGAGCCGGATCAGCAGACCGTCGAAACTGAGAAATACCACACCGAGTACCACGATGAGCAGGCCGCGTTGATAGGTGCTGAGCTGCATGATCTCGTCTCCTTGTGAGTCATGAAGTGAAGCGCCCGCCGAGTAGGCGGGCGATGGACGACCTCAGGCCGATGAGGCGAGCGGCCTCATGGAGATCGTCACTGGCTGGGGTGGCCCGCTATCGCCGGCCTCTTTGCGTGGCGGTCGCGCACCACCCAGGCGCCCACGGCACCTGCGATCAGCAGCATGCTGCCGCAGCCGATGGCCAGCAGATAACTGCCCTGAACCGCGCCGGTGGGGAGCGCGAAGCGCTCGGCGAATCCCGCCAGTATGGCGGCGTACTGCTGCCATAGAAACACGCCGATGGCGACGCCCGAGAGCATGGTGCACAGGGCGATCCAGCGGGTGCCGGATACCCAGCCGCTCATCGCGCTGGCATCGAATTCGTGCAGGAAGGCCCGATACGCCGACTCGGCCTCGCTCACCTGGGTCACTCGCGAGGCCAGCGTAATAGCCACCAGGGCCAAGAGCGTGCTGAGCAGCACCGGATGCAGGTAGACGGGCAGGCTAATCCATTCGGCCTGCACCATCAACGAGAGCGCGACATTACCGGCAAAGCCTACGACCAAGCCCCAGCTTGCGCCCGCCGCGGTGATGCGACGGCTCCAGATGCTCATCAGCGCCACCGGCCCCCAGGAGGAGGCAAACAGGGTCGCCGCGAACCACACCACCGACATGACGGCGGGGGGCTGAAACAGGGCCAGCAGCAGCGCGATCAACCCAGCCGCGAGCACCGCGATGCGGCTCTTGCGCATGGCCGACCGCTCATCCGTCGAGGCGGGCAGAATGTCGTTGGAGAGGCTGAAGCCAATGATCGATAGAAAGGTCGAGCAGGAGGAGAGCCCTGCGGCGAATACTCCGGTCAGAATGACCACCCCCAGCCAGGTCGGCAGCACGTTGAGCGCCACCCAGACCATCGAACGCTCTGGGTCGAGCGTCGAGTCGTAAAGGTTGATCGCGGCGCCGGTCATCATCATCAGCGCGTAGAACACGGCCAGCGCCACGGCGGTGAGCATGGCCGAGCGCATGACGACATGCTCGTTGCGGGCCATCAGATAGCGGCTGGACTGCCAGGGACTTGCCGCCAGCACTGCCGCCCATACGAGTCCCAGGGTGAGGCCCCAGACCAGCGCCTCGCCAGGAGAAGAGAAGCTGGCCTCCGGCCCGTCGACCACCCCATGCCAAAGCGCAATGCCGGGTTTGTCGGTCTGGATCAGCAGCCCCTCGACGACGCCACTCCAGCCGCCTAGGTCGTGGATCACGTAGAGCGACCCGCCCACGGCGGCCAGCGAGAAGATCACGAACATGATGGTATCGGTGAGCATCACCCCCGGCGAGCCGGAGTAGAGAATGAAACCGGTGTAGGTCGCCCATACCAGCACCAGCCCCACCCAGTAGGGCATGCCAGTCAGCTCGGCGAACATGATGCCCGCGCCTTGCATCACGCCCAGCAGGTAAGCCCCTAGGCCAATGATCGTAGTCAGCCCGGCAATGGCCTGTACCCGGCGAGACGCAAAGCGCTTACCGAAGAACTCTGGCACGGTACGCGCGCCGCTGCGGCGCAGGTAGCGGCCGAACACCAGCGCGCCCAGCAGGCAGCCCGACGTGCTGACCGCGGCAAAGATCAGCATGACGAAGGGGTAGCCCTGATAGGCAAACCCCGTTTCGCCCAGAAAGGCGCTGGTGCTCAGGTAGCTGGCCACTAGGGTGCCGAGGATGAAGAAAGTAGGCGCATTGCGGCCAGCGACCAGATAGTCGTCCAGCCCCTGGACGCGACGTCCGGCCAGGTGGCCGATTACGAAATAGCCGACCAGGCTTAGCAGTATTGCGATGGTGTAGATCATGAGGGTCGCCATGAAGTCGTTGATGTTGTGTCGTTATAGTGCCGCGCGTGTTTTGGCGTCTCATAGCCAGTAGCGTCCTATAGTGCCGAAATCACGACACGCTGTCCGCAAAACGAACGGGGCGCCATCTGCATGGCGCCCCGTCGTTGGCGGTGACTTGACCCGATCAGACGGCGGCGTTAGGCACCGCTTGCGTCTGTTTCCACTCTTTGTGAAGTCCTTTGTAGAGGCTGAAGCACATCAGCAGCAGCACGATGGTGAAGGGGAGCCCGGTGGCGACTGCACCCGCCTGCAGTGCCGTGAGGGCAGTACTTCCCCCACCATAGAGCAGGGCGCCTGCAATGACGCCCTCCAGCGTGGCCCAAAAGACACGCTGGCTCCTGGGCGCGTCGGTCTTGCCGCCCGCGGTGATGTTGTCGATGACCAATGAGCCGGAGTCCGATGAGGTGATGAAGAACACCAGCACCAGCACGATGGCCAGCGTCGAAGTGATACTGGTCAGGGGCAACTGCTCCAGCATGTGGAACATGGCAAGCGAAACGTCACTGATGCCGTTGGCCAACTCGCCGACCCCGTTGGTCGCTTGCGAGAGCGCCGTGCCGCCAAAGGTGCTCATCCAGACCAGCGTGACCAGCGTTGGCACTAACAGTACCGCAATCAAAAACTCACGAACCGTGCGTCCCTTGGAGACGCGAGCGATGAACATGCCGACGAACGGTGACCAGGAGATCCACCACGCCCAGTAGAAGATGGTCCAGCCGTGGTACCAGGTGTCATCCTCGCGGCCGATCCAGTTCGACAGCGGCAGAAGATAGCTGGCGTAGTCCACTGCGGTGGTGCCGATACCCGTCAGGATCATCAGGGTCGGGCCCGCGACGACCACGAACAGCAGTAGCGCCGCCGCAATGACCATGTTGATGTTGGAAAACAGCTTGACACCGCCATCGATGCCCCGCCATACCGAGATCAGCGCGATGACCGTGACCACGACGATGATCGCCAGCTGGGTGCCAATGGTATTGGGCACGTCGAACAGGTAAGTGAGGCCGCCTGCCGCCTGGGTCGCGCCAAACCCGAGCGAGGTCGCCAATCCGAAGATGGTGGCCAGTACGGCGAGAATGTCGATGACATGGCCAGCCCAGCCGCGGGTACGCTCGCCCAGAATGGGGTAAAAGGCGGAGCGCAGCGTCAGCGGCAGTCCTTTGTTATAGGCAAAAAACGCCAGCGAAAGCGCGACGACGGCATAGATGGCCCACGGATGTAGTCCCCAGTGGAACATGGTCGCGCCCATGGCGGCGCTGGCGCCCTCCGGCGTGCCTGCGGGCGCGTTGAGGGGGGTGCCGTACCAGTCGGTGTAATAGGCCACCGGTTCGGCGACGCTCCAGAACATCAGGCCGATCCCCATGCCCGCTGCGAACAACATGGCAAACCAGGAGGTGCGTGAGTACTCCGGTTTGGCATCTTTGCCGCCCAAGCGAATTCGGCCGAGGGGTAAGCAGATCAGTATCAGGCAGAAGACCACGAAAACGTTACCCGCCACCATGAAGAGCCAGTCGAAATGCTCGATCGACCAGTTCTTGGCGAGACCCAATTGTGCGTTCGCTGCGTCTGGATAGACCAGCGCATAGATAATGAAGAGCAGGATGGCGAGAGCGGAGAGTGGGA
Source organism: Halomonas sp. MMH1-48 (assembly GCF_022348105.1). Classification (NCBI taxonomy): domain Bacteria; kingdom Pseudomonadati; phylum Pseudomonadota; class Gammaproteobacteria; order Oceanospirillales; family Halomonadaceae; genus Halomonas; species Halomonas sp. MMH1-48. The sequence goes on along the minus strand of NZ_JAKRFL010000006.1, from coordinate 134,222 downwards.
AGACGGGGTTATGGAAGTCCAACCCCAGTATCTGTGTGTTGTCCTGTCCAGGCGACAGAACGGGATCATCGTCGTTGTTCATCGCGTTTCCTTTTAGGTTGTTGTAGTGCGTCGAGCAGGATAGGCACCGCCGACGTCAGAAATTGTTGAGCGTGTTCGCAGCGGGAAGTATCTCGAAAGCGACCTCTACCTATTCATCCTGACGGGCATGTCTCGAATAGACATGTGGATGCCTTTTTGGAGCAAGTCTCGGGGTGGCGAAGGGATAGTGTGAAAAAGCGCCATTCACGCTATGCACAACAACAAGCAGCGACAGGAGTCATCCATGAGTGCAGCCAATCGCGGAGTCGTCTATAAGGGCCCAGGTGAAGTCGCCGTCGAATCTATTGCATATCCTGAGCTTGCGCTGGGGAATCGCAAATGTGAGCACGGTGTCATTCTTAAAGTCGTGACCACCAACATCTGTGGCAGTGACCAGCACATGGTTAGGGGGCGCACTACGGCGCCTACGGGCCTGGTGTTGGGACACGAAATCACCGGGCTGGTGATCGAGACCGGTCGCGACGTCGAGTTCATCAAGCCGGGCGACTTGGTGTCTGTGCCGTTCAACATCGCTTGCGGCCGCTGTCGTAACTGTAAATCCGGCAAGACCGGCATCTGCCTCAACGTCAATCCGTCGCGTCCAGGCGCTGCCTATGGCTACGTGGACATGGGCGGTTGGGTAGGCGGCCAGACGGAGTACGTCATGGTGCCCTATGCCGACTTCAACCTGTTGAAGTTCCCGGATGCCGATCAGGCCATGGAGAAGATCAAGGATCTGACGCTGCTCTCCGATATCTTCCCTACCGGTTTTCACGGCTGCGTAACGGCCGGCGTCGGCCCGGGCAGTACCGTCTATATCGCGGGCGCGGGACCGGTGGGGCTCGCCGCTGCGGTATCCGCTCAGCTGCTGGGCGCGGCCTGCGTGATCGTTGGCGACATGATCGAAGAGCGCTTGGCTCAGGCCCGCAGCTTCGGTTGTGAAACCATCGATTTGAGTGCGCCAGGCAAAGCCTGGACATCCGGGAAACCGAGAAGGTGGAAAGGATGTCGTGAAACCCAGTGGGTGAAAGTCCCACCCGGCCAAGGCTAGCCACCAGCCGGCAGCGAGTGTTGCGTGGTGTCGGGTAACCGCCGCTGCGAAGCGTACACAGCGAGTGGATAGGCCGTGTGATAGAGCCCCGAAATTGTGGTAGTGGCAGTCGCCGACAGTTTTCAAATGCTGGAAGGCAACACGACCCTGCCGTATGGCTTGGCAGGGAAGGGCCGCCGGGGTCGAAGAGCAGGGCATGTCCATACAGGGGTTTCCCAGGAACCTGGGAGGCCCGTCCTTCTCCTCTGAACGACAAAGGTACAGGCATGGGGCTGCCTGCGGCGAAAGCTCCCGGTCCGGTGCTGTCGTGCCTGACGGTACCGGAAGCAAACAACAGGCACTCAGGGGGTACGGCCAGGCGACCATAAGGAGCCAGCCGGATGGAAGGGCGGGAGTCGGAGTCGCTCATAGTACCGAAGAAGGCGGGGAACCTACTCGACGGGACCCGCTGGAGGGAAGGGGCGGCCAATCATCAGAACTGCACGAGGGCAACATGACAGGTGCACAGGAACCTGAGGTCATGTCCACGAAACAAGTGCGGATAGCAGCGCTGGCAGAGCGCTTTCCGCAGCGTGCCTTCACGTCACTGGCGCATCATATCGACGCCCAGTGGCTGAGGACGGCCTACCTGATGACGCGCCGTGACGGCGCCGTCGGGATCGACGGCCAGACGGCGGACGACTTCGCGCGCGACTTCGAGGCTAACGTCCAGCGTCTGCTGGAAGCGGCCAAGAGCGGTCGCTACCGGGCGCCGCCGGTGCGGCGCGTCAATATTCCCAAGGGAGACGGGCGCTCCACACGGCCGATTGGCATTCCTACCTTCGAAGACAAGGTCCTGCAACGTGCCGTGGTGGCCCTGCTGGAGCCGCTCTATGAGCATGATTTTCACGAGTGCTCGTATGGTTTCCGGCCGGGGCGCTCGGCGCATCAGGCCATCGGAACGGTGAGGAATGGCCTGATGTCGATGGGCGGAGGCTGGGTCATTGATCTGGACATCAAAGCCTTCTTCGACACGATCGACCACCAGCACCTGCGTGCGTTTCTGCAGCAACGAGTGAAGGACGGCGTGATCCTCCGCCTGATCGGCAAGTGGCTCAAGGCCGGGGTATTGGACGCCGGGCAATGGCAGAAGGGCGAGATAGGCAGCCCACAAGGGGGTGTGATTTCCCCCTTGCTGGCGAATGTCTACCTCCACTACGTGCTGGATGAGTGGTTTGAGCAAGACGTCAAACCACGCCTGCGCGGACGAGCATTCTCGGTGCGCTTCGCCGATGATGCCGTGCTCGCCTTCAGCAACGAAGCTGATGCCCGCAAGGTGCTGGAGGTACTGGCCAAGCGCTTTGCGCGCTTCGGCCTTACCCTGCACCCGACCAAGACTCGGCTGGTACGGTTTCGGCCACATCGCGAGCTACGGGCCGAGACCTTCGACTTCCTGGGCTTTACCTATTACTGGGGGAAGTCCCTGCGTGGACGCTGGATCATCAAGCAGAAAACGGCCAAGGACCGGTTCAAGCGAGGCCTGAAGCGAATTTCGCTGTGGTGCCGAGCCAACCGCCACCTGCCCCTGCGTGATCAGCACCGCCAACTCTGTCGAAAGGTTATGGGGCACTATGCGTACTACGGGATAACCCACAACATCGAGTCTCTGCAACGCTTCCAATACAGGGTTCAGACAACCTGGATCAAGTGGCTCAGGAGGCGATCACAGAGAGGATGGTTCCCGTGGGAGAAGGCAAGGCAACTGTTGCTGACACTCCCGTTACCGCGAGCGAGAATCGTGCACCGAGCGTCCTTCGTGTGAACCTGACGGTTGAGGAGCCGAGTGCGTCAATCGCGCACGCTCGGATCTGTGGGGGGCCGGAACGAGCAATCGTCCGGTCTACCCGACCCCAAGACGGTGACATGGCCGACAAGATCGAGGCGATTCTCGGCGAGCGAGAGGTCGATGCCTTCGTCGACTGCGTGGGGTTCGAAGCCCACGCCTGCGGCTGTAATCACGGCAAAGAGGCGCCCGCCACGGTGCTCAACTCGGCCATGTCGTTGACTCGTGCGGGCGGGCAGATCGGTATTCCCGGTCTGTACGTGACCGAAGATCCAGGCGCGGCTGACGAGGCGGCCAAGCAGGGCGCGTTGAGCATGCGCTTTGGCCTCGGCTGGGCCAAGTCCCACAGCTTCCATACGGGGCAGTGCCCGGTGATGCAGTATCACCGTCCGCTGATGCAGGCGATCCTTTTCGGTAAGGTCAAGATCGCCGATGCGGTCAACGTACAGATGATCGATCTGGATCAGGCGCCCCAGGGCTATGCCGATTTCGATGGCGGTGCGGCCAAGAAATTCGTCATCGATCCCCACGGCAGCGTGGCTTGATCGCAGCAACGCCATAGCATCGGCTAAGGCAACGATCACGAACGGCACTCCACGGAGTGCCGTTTTTGTCGTGGATGGTGTGAGCCCGGCACTCTTTCCTTAGCGCGTATCGAGGCCGTTGAGAGAGTTGTTGAGAGAGTTGTTGAGTGCCCATCAAAAAGCTGGCCCGCGTTTGCGGGCCAGCTGCTGGGTGCCGTGTGGCTCACGCCTATTGATCAACCCTGGGCGAGCTTGAGCGACGGCTGGTCGTTTTCGAGATTCTCTAGCATGCGCGCGGCATACCAGTTGACGAAGTCGATCACGCCGAATTCGTAGGTTTCCGAGTACGGGCCGGGCTGGTAGGCCTTGGAATTGATACCACGCTGGTTCTCTTCCGCCAGCTGGCGATCCTGGTCGTTGGTGGCATCCCATACTTGGCGCAGCCGCTCGGGATCGTAGTCGACCCCCTCTACCGCATCTTTGTGCACCAGCCACTTGGTGGTCACCATGGTTTGCTGAGGGCCAATGGGCAGCACGCGGAACACCACCGCGTGATCGCCCATGAAGTGGTTCCAGGAGTTCGGGAGATGCAGAATGCGCAGCGAGCCCATGTCGGGGCTTTGTAGGCGTCCCATCAGCTTCTGGCTACCCGGTTTGCCATCCATGGTCATGGAGACGATACCGTCCAGCAGCGGTGTGCGGGTGAGGCGATTGCGCTTGCCATGCCGCTTTAGCTGATAAGGAACGCGCTCGGCATCCCAGTCCGCCTGCTTTTTGGCCACCAGCGCCTTGTAGGCGGGGGTGGCGCGGGGGTCGTCGGTATCGTCGAACTCCTGCAGCGAGTTGAGTAGCTCAGGGTGCGACCCGTTGCAGTGGTAGCATTCACGGTTGTTTTCGATCACCAGCTTCCAGTTGGCCTGCTCGACGATGGTGGACTCGACGGCCACCTTGACGTTATCCATCTGGTAGGGTTCGAGGTAGTGATCCAGGGTGGCGAGGAACTCATCGAACGCGGGCGGTTGTTCGCTCAAGTTGATGAAGATGAAACCGCCCGCCGTCTCTGCGTGGACCGGCTTGAGGCCGAACTGTTTGAGATCGAACTGGCTGCCCATTTCGCTGCCTGCGAACAGCAGGCGGCCGTCGAGCTCGTACGTCCACTGGTGGTAGGGGCAGACCAGCTTGGCGACCTTGCCTTTTTCTTTCAAACACAGACGCGAGCCGCGATGGCGGCAGACGTTGTGAAAGGCGTGAATGGTGCCGCCGTCGCCACGGACGATGACGATTGGGTTATCGCCGATGTCCAGGGTCATGAAGTTGCCCTTGGCGGGAATTTCGCAGGTCATGCCCGCAAACAGCCACTCTTTCTCGAACACTTCTTGCATGTCGAGCGCAAACAGCCGGGCATCGTTGTAAAACGGCTGCGGGAGCGAATAGGTCGTTTCGCGGGTTCGCAGCATTTGGGCCGTTGCCTCGCGCGCCGCTGCCAGCGGGTCTTCCATCATGTTCAACACACTTTTTTGCATACCAGTATCCTCGTGAACCACCGCTTTCCTGTTGAGGGCTGCGAGTCGGCCGTTAGTCAAGATCGTTTGTCTTGTTGTTGTGCTGCGTAACCTGGCGTTTTGTTCGACTGTGGTGCGATGTCTGTGGCTGATTGTGTTGCAGACGACCGTGGGCGAGTTATCCAGCCGCGACATACGGTGACGCAGTGGCGACTAAAAAAGTGATTTCTAAACGAGAGAGAGTGGCGCGAGGTAAGTGCGCGTCGCTGTCAGGTAAGTCTGCTGGGTTGGGCATCCCCAGAATGCTCGTCAACGGTACTGGTCGTGCAGCGACACGATCCGGTGATGCACAGCGATGAAGGCCGGTCAGGCAGAGGCGATAATGACAACCAATTTTTTCAATCCGGTCACGACCCAAACCTGGACCAACGGCCGTCACCAGGTGCGCTGCGTCAAGGTGATACAGGAAACGCAGGATGTGCGTACGTTCTGTTTCATGGCCGAGCAGCCGGTGATGTTCTTCTTCAAGCCCGGTCAGTTCGTCACGCTTGAGCTAGAGATCGACGGCCAGCCCGTCATGCGCTCGTATACGATCTCCAGCTCGCCCTCCATTCCCTATAGTTTTTCCATCACCGTCAAGCAGGTGCCGGGTGGCAAGGTCTCCAACTGGCTGCACGCCAACCTGAGGGTGGGTGATGAGTTGGTGGTGCACGGGCCGGTCGGTAACTTCAACTCCATCGATTTTCCCGCCGAGAAAGTCCTGTTCCTCTCCGGCGGTGTGGGTATCACCCCGCTAATGTCCATGACCCGCTGGCTGTTCGATACCAACGCCAGCGTCGACGTCGAGTTCGTACACAGCGCCCGCGCGCCTCGCGATGTCATCTACCATCGCGAGCTGGTGCACATGTTCTCGCGCATTCCTGAATTCAAGCTGCACATCATTTGTGAGAACAAAGACGATATCGGTGAAGCCTGGGCCGGTTACCGTGGCTACCTGACCAAGCCGCTGTTCGAACTCATCGTGCCGGACTTCATGGAGCGAGAGATTTTCTGCTGTGGCCCGACGCCCTACATGAATGCCATCAAGAATATTCTTCGTGCCAACGGCTTCGACATGAACCACTACCACGAAGAGTCGTTCGGTGCCACGCCGGTGGAGGTGCGCGAAGAGGTGCTCGAGCTTGCCGAGCAGGCCGAGGTCGCGGCCGAGCAGATCGACACCAGCGAGCTACACAGTATCGAGTTCGCCAGCTCCGGGAAAAGCGTTCGTATCCAACCCAGTGAGACGGTTCATGAAGCGGCCGCGAAGCTCGGTCTGCACATACCCAAGGCGTGCGGTATGGGTATTTGCGGCACCTGTCGGGTGGCGCTCAAGTCCGGTGACGTCGAGATGGAGCATAACGGCGGCATCACCGAGGAGGATGTCGAAGAGGGTTATATCTTGTCGTGCTGCAGTCGCCCGAAAGGCAACTTGGTGGTCGATTTCTAGCCATCGCGCGACGCTTTGATGTGCTTCTAACGCCCTGAACGGCTACTGACCGTTCGGGGCGTTTTGCTTGTTTTACGAGCCTGGCGATGGCGGGGAGTGGCCGGTAATTGGCGTGTTGGCGACGTTCGAGGTGGGGATGCCCACTGCGTAAAAGGCGCTGGACAAGACGATGTGTAGGGGCCGATGCAGCTCGTCTGGCTAAATGCCGAGCATGTCGCAAATGCATCCCCTGGTGACGTCGGTAAGCATCTTGGCGGTACCAACCAGCGATAGTATCGCCGTAACAACACGTGATAGCGCTCTAGCCCATGGTGGCCAAAGGCTCATCAGTATTGAACGCACTGCATGATAGTGAATAACAAGTGACGAATGAGGAGGCGATGATGCTTCAGAATAATTTTTCCCCCCGTGCCCGATTAGCCCAGTACGATACGCTGCTCGCCGAAGCCATGACCGAAGAAACGGCACGCCAGGAAGCGCATATCGAATTGATCGCCTCCGAAAACTACACCAGCAAGGTCGTCATGGAGGCCCAGGGGTCTCAGCTCACCAATAAGTACGCGGAGGGGTATCCGGGCCGCCGCTACTACGGTGGCTGCGAATACGTCGACAAAGTCGAAGCGCTCGCCATCGAGCGTGCCTGTGATCTGTTCAGCGCCAACTACGCCAACGTTCAGCCGCACTCCGGCGCCCAGGCCAACGCCGCGGTCTTCATGGCCCTGGTCTCTCCGGGTGATACCGTGCTGGGCATGAGCCTGGCCCACGGCGGCCACCTGACCCACGGTGCCGCGCCCAACTTCTCCGGCAAGCACTACAACGCCGTGCAGTATGGTCTCAAACCGGAGACCGGCGAGATCGATTACGAAGAGATGGAGCGTTTGGCCCGCGAGCACCGCCCCAAGATGATCATCGCAGGCTTCTCGGCCTACTCCCGCGTGGTGGACTGGCGGCGTTTTCGCGCCATCGCCGACGAAGTGGGCGCTTACCTGATGGTCGATATGGCCCACGTGGCGGGTCTGGTCGCGGCGGGTTTGTATCCCAGTCCCGTGCCCTACGCTCACGTCGTGACCACGACGACCCACAAGACGCTGCGCGGCCCCCGCGGCGGGCTGATTCTCTCGGCAGACGGTGACGAGTCACTCTACAAGAAGCTCAATGGCGCCGTCTTTCCCGGCCAGCAAGGCGGCCCACTCATGCACGTGATCGCGGCCAAGGCCGTGGCCTTCAAAGAGGCGATGAATCAGGACTTCGTGCGCTACCAGCAGAAGGTGATCGATAACGCCAAAGCGATGGCGGCCGTATTCGTCGAGCGCGGCTACGACGTGGTGTCTGGCGGCACCGACGACCATCTCTTCCTCGTGTCGCTGATTCGCCAGGGCATCACCGGTAAAGACGCGGATGCGGCCTTGGGTCGTGCGCACATTACGGTCAATAAAAACACCGTTCCCAACGATCCGCAAAGCCCCTTCGTGACCTCTGGCTTGCGTATTGGCACGCCCGCAGTCACTACGCGCGGATTCGATGCCGACGAGTGTGCCGAACTTGCGGAATGGATTTGCGACATTCTCGATGAGCTGGCCGCCGGCGTGGATACCACTCATATCGAAAGCCGGGTGCGTGCCAACGTGGCCGAGGTGGGTGCTCGTCACCCGGTGTATGGCGCTGCCGTTACTGAATCCGTCGAATCCATTGCTTGAATCGGCTTGCCGGCAGGGCCCGGCGCGGCTGAACTAAGGAGACCACTATGCAACGCTATTCCGGCTTCGGCCTGGTCAAGCACGCGCTGAGCCAGCATGAGAACTGGGAGCGCCAATGGCGCAATCCCACGCCCAAGAAACAGTACGATGTGATTATCGTCGGTGGCGGCGGCCATGGTTTGGCCACGGCTTACTACTTAGCCAAAGAGTTCGGCGTCAAGAACGTCGCGGTGATCGAAAAAGGCTGGTTGGGCGGTGGCAATACCGCGCGTAATACCACCATCGTGCGTTCCAACTACTTGTGGGACGAGGCGGCGGCGCTTTACGAACACGCCATGAAACTGTGGGAAGGGCTCTCCCAGGATCTCAACTACAACGTCATGTTCTCGCAGCGGGGCGTGCTCAACCTGGGGCACACGCTGCAGGACATGCGCGATATCCAGCGCCGGGTGAATGCCAACCGCCTCAACGGTATCGACGGTGAAGTATTGGATGCCAAGGGCGTGCAAGCGCTGGTGCCCATCATGGACTGCTCCAAGAACGCCCGCTATCCGGTCATGGGTGCCTCCTGGCAGCCGCGTGCCGGTGTGGCTCGCCACGATGCCGTGGCCTGGGGCTACGCCCGGGGTGCCGATGCTCACGGCGTGGACATCCTTCAGCAGACCGAAGTCACCGGCTTCAAGATCCGTGACGGCAAGATCTACGGCGTGCACACCAATCGTGGTGACATCGAGGCCAAGACCGTGGGCTGCGTGGCCGCCGGTAACTCCAGCGTGTTGGCCAAGATGGCGGGCTTCAACTTGCCGCTGGAGTCCCATCCGCTGCAGGCGTTGGTCTCCGAGCCGATCAAGCCGATTCTCGACACCGTCGTGATGTCCAACCACGTCCACGGCTATGTCAGCCAATCCGACAAGGGGGATTTGGTGATCGGTGCGGGTATCGACGGCTACAACGGCTACGGCCAGCGCGGCAGCTACCCGACCGTGGAGCATACGCTCCAAGCGATCGTCGAGATGTTCCCGATCTTCTCTCGGGTGCGCATGAACCGTCAGTGGGGCGGTATCGTGGATACCTGTCCGGACGCCTGCCCGATCATTTCCAAGACGCCGGTCAAAGGCCTCTACTTCAACTGCGGTTGGGGCACCGGCGGCTTCAAAGCGACCACGGGGTCGGGGCACGTTTTCGCTGCCAGCCTCGCCAAAGGGGAGATGCATCCGATTGCCGAGCCGTTCTCCATGTTCCGCTTCCACAGCGGTGCACTGATCGACGAACACGGCGCTGCCGGTGTGGCCCACTAGGGTTTGTAAGCGAGGAGAATTCGCATGTTCTATATCTATTGCCCTTACTGCGGCGAACACCGTGAAGAAGAGGAGTTTCACCCCAAGGGTCAGGCGCACATCGAGCGTCCCAAACAGCCCGAGGAGTGCAGCGACGAAGAGTGGGGAGACTATCTGTTCTTCCGCGACAATCCGCGCGGCGTGCACCACGAAATGTGGGTGCATGCAGTGGGGTGCCGTAAGTTCTTCAACGTCACGCGTCACACGGTGAGCTACGAAATTCTCGAGACCTACAAGATGGGTGAGCAGCCGTCGATCACGGCCGAGAGCCAGACAGCGCCTCGCGAAGCGGTCGCGGAGAGTCGTCCAGAAGGAGTGCGGGCATGAGCCAGTCCAAGCAACAAGCCTACCGCCTTGACACTGGCGGCCGTATCGATCGCTCACGCACGCTGAGCTTCACCTTCAATGGCCAGCGTTATCAAGGCCAGGCAGGAGATACCCTGGCGTCAGCCCTGTTGGCCAACGGTGTCGATATCGTCAATCGCAGCTTCAAATACTCACGGCCCCGCGGCATCGTGGCGGCGGGAGCCGAAGAGCCCAATGCCATCGTGCAGCTAGGCAGCAGCGAAGCGGCCCAGGTGCCTAACGTGCGTGCGACCCAGCAGGCGCTGTTCGACGGCTTGACCGCCCGCAGCACCAACGGCTGGCCGAACGTGCAGCGCGACATGATGGGGCTGGTGGGCAAGATCGGCGGTCAGTTCATGCCGCCCGGCTTCTACTACAAGACTTTCATGGCCCCGGCGTCGATGTGGATGACGTATGAAAAGTACATCCGCAAGGCGGCGGGACTGGGCCGCAGCCCCCTGGAGAACGATCCGGACAGCTACGACCACCTCCACCAGCACTGCGACGTGCTGGTGGTGGGCGCCGGTGCGGCAGGCCTGTCGGCCGCCCTGGCAGCGGCACGCAGCGGTGCGCGAGTGATCGTCGCCGACGAGCAAGAGGAAATGGGCGGATCGCTGCTGGATACCCGTGAGATGCTGGCAGGCAACCCCGCCGATCAGTGGGTCGCCCAGGTACTCGACGAACTGGCGGGCTGTGACAACGTCACGCTGCTCCCGCGCACCACGGCGAACGGCTACCACGACCATAACTTCGTCACGCTGCACGAGCGGCGTACCGAGCATCTGGGGGAGACCGCGCCGGTGGTCCACGGCCATCGCCCGGTGCGCTCGCGCATGCATCGCGTACGCGCCGGTCAGGTCATCTTGGCCACGGGCGCCCATGAGCGGCCGCTGGTCTATGCCGGTAACGACATTCCCGGCAACCTGCTGGCCGGGGCCGTGTCCACCTATATCCGTCGCTATGGCGTGGTGCCCGGTCGCCGTTTGGTGCTCTCCACCAGCAATGACTACGGCTATCGCGCGGCTCTCGATTGGAAAGAGGCGGGCCATGACGTGGTAGCGATCGTCGATGCTCGCGAAGCACCGAAGGGCGATTGGATCGACGCTGCTCGCGCCCAGGGTATCAAGATCGTCACCGGCAGTGCCGTGATCGAGGCCAAAGGCAGCAACCGGGTCACCGCGGCGCGCGTCGCCCCTATCGATATCGACGCGTTCAAGGTGAACGGCGCGGTGCAAGAGCTAGCTTGCGATACCATCGCCAGCTCCGGCGGGTACAGCCCCGTGATTCACTTGGCGTCTCATACGGGCGCGCGGCCGACCTGGCGTGACGAGATCATCGGTTTCGTGCCGGGGCTCGTGAAAGGCGTCCAGGCCTGCGGCGGTGCCAACGGCACCTATGCCTTGGGTGACGTGCTCGCGGCGGGCATCGAAGCGGGCATCAAGGCAGCGGCGGCCATGGGTAAAACCACCCAGGTCGTCAATGCGCCCAGCGTCGAGCCGTTGCAGCAGGGCCAGGCGGTGGCGCTGTTCCAAGTGCCCCACGAGAAAGCGACGACGCGTGCGCCGAAGCAGTTCGTCGATCTGCAGAACGACGTGACGGCGGCCGGTATCGAGCTGGCGACCCGCGAGGGCTTCGAGTCCATCGAGCATGTCAAGCGCTACACCGCCATGGGCTTCGGTACCGACCAGGGCAAGCTGGGTAACATCAACGGCATGGCGATTGCGGCCCGCTGCCTGAGACGCTCGATTCCTGAGGTCGGCACCACGGTCTTCCGTCCCAACTATACCCCGGTGACGTTTGGCGCCATCGTCGGTCGACACTGCCGCGAACTCTTCGATCCTGAGCGCTACACGGCGCTGCATCAGTGGCACGTCGAGCGCGGCGCCGAATTCGAGGACGTCGGCCAGTGGAAGCGGCCGTGGTACTACCCGCAGAAGGTCAATGGCAAAACCGAAACGATGCATGAGGCCGTGGCGCGTGAGTGCCTGGCGGTGCGCGAAAAGGTCGGCATCCTCGACGCCTCGACGCTGGGCAAGATCGACATTCAAGGCCCCGACGCCCGTGAGTTTCTGGCGCGGGTCTATACCAACAAATGGGAAAAACTGGCGGTGGGCAAGTGCCGCTACGGCTTGATGTGTAAAGACGACGGGATGGTGACCGACGACGGCGTCACGAGCTGTCTGGCCGAGAACCATTTCCTGATGACCACCACGACCGGCGGCGCGGCGGCCATTCTCGAGTGGCTGGAGCTGTGGCATCAAACCGAGTGGCCGGAGCTGGACGTCTACTTCACCTCGGTGACCGACCACTGGGCCACGATGACCGTCACCGGTCCCGAGGCGCGCAAGCTGCTCTCCGAGATCACCGACATCGATCTCGATCGGGACGGCTTCAAGTTCATGGAGTGGCGCTCTGGCAAGGTGGCCGACGTACCGGCGCGGGTATTCCGCATCTCCTTCACCGGCGAGCTGACCTTCGAGATCAACGTCCAGGCCAACTACGCCATGCACGTATGGCAAACGCTGTTCAAACATGGTGAAAAGTATGGCCTGACGCCCTACGGCACCGAAACCATGCACGTGCTGCGCGCTGAAAAGGGCTTCATCATCGTGGGGCAGGAGACCGATGGCTCGGTGACGCCAGAAGATCTGGGCATGCACTGGTGCGTCGGCTACGACAAGCCGTTTTCCTGGATTGGCAAGCGGGCGCTGACGCGTAGCGACACCAAGCGTGAGAATCGTAAGCAGCTGGTGGGGCTCAGGCCGAAGGATCCCAAGGTCGTCCTCGAAGAAGGGGCGCAGATCGTGTTCGATCCGAATCACGCGATCCCCATGCCCATGGCAGGGCACGTGACCTCCAGCTACTACAGTCCGACGCTGGGCGCAGGGTTTGCCCTTGCCGTGGTCAAAGGCGGCCTTAGGAAGATGGGAGAGACGGTCTATCTCCCCATGGCCGACGGCCAAACCCACGAAGCCGAAATCGTCAGCTCCGTTTTCTACGACCCGAAGGGAGAGCGCCAGAATGTCTAATGCGGCCACTTTTGACACCCGTACCGATACCGCTGTCCCAGTGGAGTCTCCGCTCGCCTACAGCTACCGGCGCAGCGGCGCCCCACGGGGCAGCAGTTATCGGCTGAAAATACGCGAACGTGCAATGCTCGGCCATCTGGTGCTGCGCGGAGGTGCCATCGTGCTCGACGAAGCGGTGCGCGACGTGCTAGGCATTGGCTTGCCGGGGCGCCCGCAGGCGCTAGTGCACGATGCCAGCGGCGAGCGCTCCATTCAGTGGCTCTCCCCGGACGAGTGGCTGGTGATCGTGCCCGGTGGCGAGGAGTATCCGCTGGAAACCAAGCTGCGCGAGCGTCTGGCGGATGCGCACTTCGCCATCAGCGACGTCAGCGGCGGGCAGACCCTGCTCGAACTCACCGGCGAGGCGGCCCGAGAGCTGTTGATGAAAACGGTGGTCTACGACGTCCATCCCAGCCATTTTCCTGTCGGCAAGGGGGTGACGACCGTCTTCGCCAAGGCGACCGTCAATCTACGTCGCCCCAGTGAAGAGTGCTGGGAGCTCGTGATACGCCGTAGCTTCGCCGACTACTCCTACCGCTGGTTGCTGGATGCAGCCGCCGAGTATGGCGTTCACGTAGAACAATGAGCGGACCCGCCGGAACGGTGTTCCGGCGGTGATCGTCTGCCCCATCGAGAGACACATTATGAGCCGAATGAGCGATACCTGGATTCTTGCCGCCCAGTGCCCGAGCCGTTTGGGAACGGTCGACGTCGTGACGCGCTTTTTGAAAGAGCAGCAGTGCTACATCACCGAGTTGAACTCGTTCGATGATCGGTTGGGTGGACGCTTCTTCATCCGCGCCGAGTTTCGTCCGGAGTGCGATGCGTTCGACGAAGCGCGCTTCGACGCTGATTTCCTGGCCAGGGCGCGGGAATTCGACATGCAGTTCGAACTGACCGCGCCGGGCAAGCGCACTGGGGCCGTCATCATGGTCTCCAAAGCCGATCACTGCCTGAACGATCTGCTTTACCGCTATCGCACGGGGCAGCTGGCGCTGGATATCAAAGCCGTGGTCTCCAACCATCCTGACCTGGAGCCGCTGGCGGCGTGGCACGGCTTGCCCTACTACTATCTGCCGATCACGCCCGAAACGAAGCTACAGCAGGAAGCCCAGATACGCGACATCATCGCCGAGACCGACGCCGAACTCGTGGTGCTGGCCCGCTACATGCAAGTGCTGTCTCCCACCATGTGCGAGTTGCTGGCGGGACGCGCCATCAATATCCATCACTCGCTGCTGCCCGGCTTCAAAGGGGCCAAACCCTACCACCAGGCCTACGAAAAAGGCGTCAAGCTGGTGGGTGCCACGGCGCACTATATCAACAACGACCTCGACGAGGGCCCGATCATCGCCCAAGGGGTCGAGCCGGTCGATCATACGCACTATCCCGAAGACCTGGTGGCCAAGGGGCGTGATATCGAGTGTTTGACCCTGGCAAGGGCGATTAGCTACCACTTGGAGCGCCGCGTGTTTTTCTACTCGGGTCGCACGGTGGTGTTCGGTAACTGATACGTTGACGGGCGCTCGCCGAGCCCCCGTCTTGGCTTGCCAGTGACACCTTGCCCAATCAAGACGTCGAACGGCGTACACGCCGTTCGACACCGACCGTCGTTTTAACCATCGTTCGTTCACTCATCCTAGGTATCAGGCACGGCCTGATGTCCTCCCGTGCATAGGTAAAGAGGTGCTCCAATGCCTATCAGTGTTTTCGACCTCTTTAAGATTGGAGTCGGTCCCTCCAGTTCGCATACCGTCGGGCCCATGCTGGCCGCCTATACGTACGTGACCCAGCTAAGAGATCGACAGCTGCTCAACGACGTCGGGCATCTGGACGTACATCTCTACGGATCGCTCTCAGCCACGGGGGTCGGGCACGCGACCGATCACGCCATCATCATGGGGTTGCTGGGTGAGAGGCCCGACACGATCGATCCTGCAGTGATCGAGCCGTCGATCGAGCGCTTGAAAGCATCTCGGTCGTTGAGTCTAGGTCGTCAGAAAGAGGTGCCCTTCGACTGGGACGCGGACATTCATTTCCACGAAGAGAGCCTGCCGCACCATCCTAACGCCATGCGGCTGGCTGCGTACACGTCGGAAGGCGCGTTGCTCTACGACAATACCTACTACTCGGTGGGGGGCGGCTTCGTCGTGGAGCAGTCCCAGGTAGACAAGCCGCTGGACGACCTCGAGGGCCTCGTGCTGCCCTATAACTTCGATACCGCCGATGAGCTCTTGTCGCTCTGCAAGCATCACGGGCTGCGGGTCAGCCAGCTGATGCTGGAGAACGAGAAGGTGTGGCGCAGCGAAGAGGAAATCAGAAACGAGCTATGGCGTATCTGGCAAGTGATGTGTGAGTGCATCGACAACGGGCTGACCCACGAAGGCATTCTACCGGGCGGCCTGAAAGTGAAGCGTAGGGCAAAGCTGCTCTATCAGCGTCTGCAAACCGCAGAGCAGAACGACTGCCTGATTGCCTCGACCTTCTCGGCCATGGAGTGGGTGAACATCTTCGCTCTGGCGGTCAACGAGGAGAACGCGGCTGGCGGGCGCATGGTCACGGCGCCTACCAACGGCGCGGCGGGTATCATCCCCGCCGTTCTCCACTACTACATGAAGTTTCAGGCCAACGCCTGTGAAAAGCAGGTGGTGGACTTTCTGCTGGCCGCGGGCGCCATCGGCATTCTCTGCAAGAAGAATGCGTCGATCTCTGGGGCTGAAGTGGGCTGCCAGGGTGAGGTGGGCTCCGCCTGTGCCATGGCGGCCGCTGGCCTGGCCGACGTGATGGGGGCAACGCCCGAGCAGGTCGAACACGCCGCCGAAATTGGCTTGGAGCACAACTTGGGGCTGACCTGCGATCCCGTCGGCGGGCTGGTGCAAGTCCCCTGTATCGAGCGCAATGCGATTGCCACGGTCAAGGCCATCAATGCCGCGCAGATGGCGCTGCGGGGCGATGGCTCGCACTTCATCTCGCTGGATAAAGTGATCCGCACCATGCGTGATACGGGTAAAGACATGCTCGATAAATATAAGGAAACCTCCAAAGGCGGGCTGGCCGTCAATGCCATCGAATGCTGATACCGCAAAAGGCTAGAGAAAGGGTCGGAGAAAGGGCTGGGGAAAGAGCGTTAAAGGCGTATTGCACAGGCATCGTGGGCATTCGCGACAAAATCCACTAGGATAGGCGCTTTTTTCCGACAGGGTAGATGGTCATGGCGTCTTCGGGACAACCTCGCATTCAGTGGCTGGGCCGCTGGGGCTTTATGCTGGCGGCCACCGGCTCGGCGGTGGGGCTGGGCAATATTTGGAAATTCCCCTACATCACCGGCGAGTACGGTGGCGGGGCCTTCGTGTTGGTCTACTTGGCGTGTATTTTGGCGGTGGGCGTGCCGGTCATGATGACGGAAATCGCCTTCGGTCGTCGTGGCCGTGGTAGCCCCATCGATGCCATACGTCGCGTGGTCACCGAATCTGGAGGGTCGTCGGCCTGGTCGCTGCTGGGCTGGATGGCCATGCTCTGCGGTTTCATGATTCTGTCGTTCTACGTCGTGGTGGCGGGCTGGTCGTTCTCCTACCTATGGAAGATGCTCACCGGCGGTTTGGCGGGGTCCAGCGTGGACGACATGGCGGCCGTGTTCGGCGCCAACAACGCGAACCCCTTTGCGCTCGGCGGCTGGAGCACCCTGGTCACGCTGCTGACCATGTTCATCGTCGGTAAAGGCGTTCAAGAGGGTATCGAGAAAAACGTCAGCTGGATGATGCCTGGCCTCGTGCTGATGCTCTTGCTGCTGATCGCCTTCGGGATATTTTCTGGCGGCTTCGGCGATGCGGTCGCGTTCCTGTTCTCCTTCAAGGCGGGCAGCCTCTCCAGCGAAGGGATGCTGGCGGCGCTGGGCCACGCGTTTTTTACCCTCTCGCTGGCGTCGGGAGCGATTCTGACGTACGGCAGCTACCTGCCCAAAGGTGCCTCCATTGGCCGCACCACTTTGAGCGTGGCCGTGGCCGATACCGTGGTGGCGCTGATGGCGGGGCTGGCGATCTTCCCGGTGATTTTCGCCAACGGCATGAACCCCGGCGAAGGCCCGGGCCTGCTCTTCATGAGCCTGCCGTTGGCGTTTCAGGCCATGCCGCTGGGGTCGCTGTTTGGCGTGCTGTTCTTCTTGATGCTCTCCATGGCCGCGCTCACCTCGTCGATCTCCATGGTGGAAGCGACGGTCTCTTGGCTGTGCGATAACAAAGGCATGAGCCGTCGGTCGGCAGCTTTGGCCACCGGCATCGTGCTGTGGCTGATCAGCACGCTGGCGATGCTGTCGTTCAACCTGGGCGCAGACTGGACGCTGGCGGGCAAGCACTTCTTCGACTGGTTGGACTACCTCACCTCGCGCTGGATGATGCCGTTGGGTGGCCTGGGTATGGTGCTGCTGGCGGGCTTCGTGCTGAACAGCGAGACCTTCCGCGACGAGCTGGGTCTTGCGCCACTGCCCTATGCACTGTGGCTGGCCATGGTGCGCTATGTGAGCCCGCTGGGCATTCTGGTGATCTTCGTCGATGCTCTCGGGCTGTACCAGGTGTCGTTTGCGGCCCACTGGCCGGTGCTGCTAGCGCTGTTGGTGCTCGTGGCCGTGGTGGGCGAAGCCATTAGCCCGCGTCTTCGCCGAGCGCTTTCTTCCCGCTAAGCGCTGCTGCGCTTCTCGTCTCGCCCTGGCCTCAGCGATGGCGCCAGGGTGAGTGCCTGCCTCCATTAACTCATCCCAACACGTGGTATAGCGCTTGGAGCGATGCGCACAGCGCAGCTGCCAAGGTGCGTCGGCATCGGTCATACCAAAGCGTAGCGTACCTTGCCCCATCTTCTGGTTGATGGCGTCGACCGTCTTCATCAAGTGCGGGTGTGCTTTGGCGGCAGGCTGTAGCAGCGAGAGTTGATACTGCTGCGCATCCACCAAATCCAGCAGCATCACGCCCGCTTTCATGAACTGAAAGCCGGGCAGGTACATCTGGTCGAGCCCTTCGCGAACGGCCTCCAAGAGGATACGGGTATCGTCGGTAGGCGCGTCGAGTGGAATCATCGCGCTGGGCGAGCGCTGCGGCTGATCTTTGCGGTGGCGGTTGGTATTCAAAAACAGCATCACCGCGCGGGCCAGGCTGCCCTGCTGGCGCAGTTTTTCGGCGCTGCGCTGGGCGTGGCGGCGCAGCGCCGCGTGCAGGTCCGCTTTGACGCCGGTGGCTTGACCGAACGAGCGTGAAGTCATGATGCGTTGACGGGGCTGCTCCACGGCGTTCATCTCCAGGCAGGGCGTACCGCGTAGTTCCAGTGCGGTGCGTGCCACTACCACGGAAAAGCGTTTACGCAGCAGTTTCGGGTCGCACTCACGCAGGTCCCAGGCGGTGCGAATACCGCTCACCGCTAGCCGCTCCGCCAAGCGTCGCCCGACCCCCCACACGTCGCTAACGGCGAGCTGTTTGAGCAGCACATGGGTAGTCGCGCTATCGCCTTGAAGTAAACATACCCCTTCATAATGCGGCTGCTTTTTCGCTACGTGGTTCGCCAGCTTGGCCAGCGTGTGTGTCGGCGCAAGGCCCACGCACACGGGCAGCCCTAAATGGCGACGAATACGGCGGCGCAGTGCTGCACCGATGGCTTGGCACTGGGCATCGTCGAAGCCGTCCAAGTAGATGAACATCTCGTCGATGGAGTAGGGGGCGACCTCGGGACAGGCATCGCGCAGTAGCTGGGCCAGCCTTGCCGACATATCGCCATACAGCTCGTAGTTGGAAGAGAGCAGATGAATCACGCCACGGCGGCGCAGCCCCTCTAACTGGTAGGCGGGCGTGCCCATGGCGATCTCCATGGCTTTCATCTCCGCCGAACGGGCAATCACACAGCCATCGTTATTCGACATCACGCCAACCGGCTTGCCTTCTAGCGCTGGGTTGAACACCCGCTCGCAGGAGACATAGAAGTTATTGGCATCTACCAGCCCGATCATGGCAGGTACTCGTGTATGACGGCACGCACCACGCCCCAGTGCTGACAGTCGGTGTCTTCCAGTGGCAGCGGCGGGTAGTGGGGGTGGGCAGAGCAGAGGTGTGGCGTGCCGCGATACAGCGCGTAGCGTTTGATCAGCACTTCGTTATCGAACATGGCCACGAGGATATGCCCTAAGCGGGGCGTTACGCTGCGGTCGACGACCAGTAAATCTCCCTCGAAGATGCCCCAGCCCTCCATGCTGTCGCCAGCGGCGGTGAGGTAAAACGTCTGGGTGGGATGTTTGATCAGCCGCGCATTGAGGTCGAGGGTGCGCGGCTCATAGTCTTGTGCCGGAGAAGGAAAGCCACTAAAGCCTGCGCGGCCTCGCAAGGGAGGAAACGGCAGCGGCTGAGACGTTAACGGCAAGGCTGTCGCAACGGGGGCGAGTTGAGACGGCATCGTCGGTATCCTCGAGAATGAATGGTGTGTTTATATACAGTATAAATAAACAGTATTTATCCACGAGGTAAAAATTGCAAGCTCGCCTCTTAGCGGGCCAGCCACAGCCCCACGACCAGGGCACTAATGACCGTGATAAAGAACACAAGGTTGCGAACGCGGGTATCGCGGCGAGGTTTCATGGCAATCTCCATCAAAAAATAATCGGCGTCGTGGCCCGTGGCCGCGTAAAAGCAGCGCAAGCGCTGCGTCGAGCATGGTAACGTTTGCATCCTAATGTTTGCATCCATAGCGTCATCTGACGCGCCGGATTTTCGCTGTGAGACACTGATTTATGAAGGACGCTTCTCGAATGAGTGCGGCGCCTCAGCCGCTTTCGTTGGCCGATGGGCGGTTAGCGGCCCTGAGCTGGGGACAGCGTGACGCGCCCACTTGGCTGGCGCTGCATGGCTGGCTGGATAACGCCGCGAGCTTCACACGCCTAGCCCCGCACTTGGTGAGTACATTGGGCATTCGCATCGTGGCGATCGATTTTCGTGGCCACGGGCACTCCGTCCATGCACCTGCGGGCAGCGACTACGCGCTCTGGGACTACACCCATGATGTGCTGGATACCATGGACGCCCTAGGCCTCGAACGGGCCACACTGCTGGCGCACTCCATGGGCGCGGCGGTCGCCTGTTTGATCGCGGCTGCTTTGCCAGAAAAGGTCGCGCAACTGGTGCTGCTGGACGGCTTGGGCGCGCTCAATACGCCGCCAGAAGAGACGGTTAGCCAGCTGCGCAAAGGCGTCATCGCTCATCGGCGCAGTTCTTCACGCACGCCGCGTTATCCTGACCTGGAAAGCGCCGTGGCGGCCCGGGTGGCGGGCGGTGTCACGCCGTTGGACAGTATCACCGCGATGCCTTTGGTCGAGCGCAATACTCAAATCACCGCCGATGGTAAGGTGCAGATGCGTACCGATAGCCGCCTGCTCAAACCCTCGCTGGTACGCTTTACGCCCCAGCAGGTGCTGGCCGTACTGAGCGAGATTCGCGCACCGGTGCTATTGATAGAAGGAGAACGAGGTATTTTGGGCGAGCGGGCATGGGCCGTTCAGGCGCGGCAAACAGTGCCGACGCTCGCCCGGCACGTGCTGTCAGGCGGTCATCATCTGCATTTGGAGCCGCAGGCCGTCGAACGCGTGGCCGACGTGATCTCTCGTGAACACTGCTTGGCCAGTTGATGGTGCATGAAAAGCCAACGCACACCCATGGGTCGCTAGGCCAACAAGGAGGGTCGGAACGTGGTTAGCCAATTGACGCAGAGAGCACTGGGGGGCGGCAATAAAGTCGCTCTGGTGTTAGGTAGCGGTGGCGCAAGGGGGTATGCACACATCGGCGTGATCGAGGCGCTAGAAGCCCGAGGTTTCGAGATCATTTCGATAGCCGGATGCTCCATGGGCGCGCTGATCGGCGGCATTTACGCGTCGGGTAAGCTGCCGGAGTATCGCGACTGGGTGTGTAACCTCGATTACCTAGACGTGCTCAAGCTGGTCGACGTGACTTGGAGCCCCATGGGCGCGATGCGCGCCAACAAAGTGATGAGCAAGCTCGAAGAGCTGGTGGGCGATCGGCTGATCGAAGACCTGCCCATTCCGGTGACCACCGTGGCGACGGACTTGGTGCGCCAGCGAGAAGTCTGGTTTCAAAACGGCCCGCTACTGCGCGCCATCCGCGCTTCGATTGCCGTGCCGGGAGTGATCACGCCGGTACACGTTGGTGAGCAGGTGCTGGTGGATGGCGGGCTGCTCAATCCGCTCCCCATGATGCCGATTCTGGCGGCCCATGAGGCGGATTTCGTGGTGGCGGTGAACGTTACCGCCCACAGCCCGCAGCCCGTCACGCTGGATGAGCTGCTACCCAAAGAGGCACACGATGACGAACGCACCGCCCTAGTGCGTGATCGGGACGCCAATATTGGTGGCTGGATAGAAGAGGTGCGCGCCACCACCCGGCGGCTGTGGGGCGGTTTGGGCGGTGGTGTCGACGAGAGCGACGATGACGAAACCGTGGACCTGCGTGGCAAGCGTGAGTGGGGCAAGCTGGATATGATTCTGGAGTCGTTCGATATTACTCAGGCGGCACTAGCGAAGTACAAAGTGGCGGGCTATCCGCCCGACGTACTGATCGAGATTCCCAAAACGGTTTGCAGCACTTATGAATTCCACCGTGCCAACGAGTTGATTCGGTTAGGCCGCCACTTGGCCGATGAGGCATTGGAGCGACGCATGCCGAGCATCGCCTCGGATGCGGCGGAGTAAACACGTTAGAAATAACCCTACTGGCCACGCTTACGCAGCAAGATATACACCGCCCCGGTGCCGCCATCGATATCGGTGGCAGAGCAGAACGCCAGCACGCCGGGCCACTCTCTCAGCCAGGCGTTGGTGTGGCTTTTCAGCACAGGGAAGTCGGACGTGGTGCCCCACGCCTTGCCATGCACCACCAGCACGCAGCGCAGCCCCTGAGCGGCGGCGTCGCGCAAGAAACTCTCCAGCTCCAAACGCGCCTCTTCCAAGGTGTAGCCGTGCAGATCCAACCCCGCCTGCCATGCCGTTTGGCCCCGTTTGAGCTGGCTAAAGGTACGCCAGGGGAGGTCGGGGACGCTGAACTCAAGATACTCCGAGGGCCGCACGGCCTCTACCCGGCCATCGGAAGTGCGCCCACTGGTTTGCAACGTGTTGCTCTCCACCGCCGCGCGGCGGCGCGCTTCGCTGGCCTCTGACGGGCGCTTGGGCTTGCCGGGATCGGCTTGGTTAGTGGCAATACGGCGCACCCCTGCCGCCTGCAGCGCTTGGCGAAAGGCACTGATATCGTCATCGTTGGGCAGGTGTCGCGTCATGGTCGGCTCGAATCAACAAGGTAGTGGTGAAAAACACGGCGATGAATAAAAACGCTAAGGCGAGACAGTATAGCGAGCCTAGCGCTGCTGTGAACCGGGCGGCGTCAAAGGTACAATCCCCCTAACGAATTTTTGACGCCAGGAGCCCTTGTGACCACGCATCTCACCGATGAGTCCTTCCCCTCGACGTTAGCGCAGCCGGAATCTGCGTTGATCAGCGAGCTTTTCACGCTGAGAGACTATTTGCGCTGGGTTTCCAGTGAGTTCTATTTGGCGGGGTTGCACTATGGGCACGGTACGCAGTCGCCCTGGGACGAGGCGGTAGCGCTCTGCCTGGGTGCGCTGCACCTGCCCTGGAACGTCGACCCCGCCGTGCTGGATGCGCGGCTGCTGCCCGTCGAGCGCGAGCGGATCATTCGCCTCGCTCGTGAGCGCGTCACCACGCGCCGCCCGCTGCCGTACCTGCTGGGCGAAGCCTTCTTTGTTGGCTATCCCTTCAACGTCGATGAGCGCGTGTTGATCCCCCGCTCGCCGATCGCCGAGCTGATCGAAGATGGCTTTGCCGCTTGGTTCCCCGAAGAGCCGCCCGCCCGGGTGCTGGATTTATGCACCGGCTCTGGCTGTATCGGCATTGCCACGGCGCTGGTGCTGCCCACCTGTGAAGTGGCGCTGGCGGATATCAGCCAGGATGCCTTGGCCGTGGCGCGGCAGAACATCACCCGCCATGATGTCGGCGACCGGGTACGTGCCGTGGCGTCGGACGTGTTCGACGGCCTGGAAGGCCAGCGCTTCGATCTGATCGTCTCCAATCCGCCCTACGTCGATGAGCGCGATCTGGCCACCATGCCCGCCGAGTTCCGCCACGAGCCGTCGCTGGCGCTGGGCGCCGGCAGCGACGGCCTGGATATCGTGCGGCGCATTCTGCGCGAGGCGCGGCAACACTTAACGGAAGAGGGCTGGCTGATCGTCGAAGTCGGCAACTCTGACCGCCACGTGGAGGCCGCCTTCCCCGAGGTGCCGTTCATCTGGCTTGAATTCGAGCGTGGCGGCCAGGGCGTGTTCGCCCTGAGCGCCGCTGAACTCGACGCCCATGCGGCGTCTTTTGCGTGAGGAATTAACGCCCATGTCTGGCAATACGTTTGGCAAACTGTTTACCGTCACTACTTTTGGCGAAAGCCACGGTCCCGCGTTGGGAGCCATCATCGATGGCTGCCCTCCCGGTATCGCGATTAGCGAAGAGGATCTGCAAGGCGACCTGGATCGCCGTCGCCCTGGCAGCTCGCGCCACACCACCCAGCGCAAAGAGCCGGATCAGGTGCGCATTCTTTCCGGCGTGTTCGACGGCAAGACCACCGGCACCTCCATTGGCCTGCTGATCGAAAACACCGACCAGCGCTCCAAGGACTACTCCAAGATCAAGGACCAGTTCCGCCCCGCCCACGCGGACTACACTTATCACCACAAGTATGGCCACCGGGACTACCGAGGGGGCGGCCGCTCCAGTGCCCGTGAAACCGCCATGCGCGTGGCGGCCGGTGCCATTGCCAAGAAGGTGCTGGCGGCACAGGGTATTCAGATTCGTGGCTACATGAGCCAGCTCGGCCCGATCAAGATCGACTTCAAAACCTGGGACGCCGTCGATCAGAACGCCTTTTTCTGCCCCGACCCCGATAAGGTCCCTGAGCTGGAAACCTACATGGATCAGCTTCGCCGGGATCAGGACTCCGTGGGTGCGGAAATCACCGTGATTGCTGAGGGCGTTCCCGTGGGTCTGGGCGAGCCGGTCTTCGACCGCCTGGATGCTGATCTAGCGCACGGTTTGATGAGTATCAACGCGGTAAAAGGGATCGAAATCGGCGCGGGCTTTGGCTGCGTTGCCCAGCGCGGAAGCGAACACCGCGACGAGATGACGCCGGAAGGCTTTCTCTCCAACCACGCAGGCGGCGTGCTGGGCGGCATTTCCAGCGGCCAGCCCATCGTCGCGCGGCTGGCGCTGAAGCCGACGTCCAGCATTACCACGCCCGGACACTCCATCGATGTATACGGCGAGCCGGTCGAGGTGATCACCAAAGGGCGTCACGACCCCTGCGTGGGCATTCGGGCAACGCCCATCGCGGAAGCCATGATGGCCATGACGCTGCTCGATCACTGGCTTCGCCATCGTGGCCAAAACGCCGACGTTAGCGTTGATACACCGCGTTTGGGTCAGCGATAACGCCAAGGTACGCCGAGAAGTTCGCTGCTACACTCAAGGAAGACGGTTAAGGAGTTCCCTATGAAAATTAACGTTGAGTTTGACCTGACGCCGGACGAGTTTCGGCAGTCGCTGGGGCTGCCCGATGTGGAAGCGTTCCAGCAGAACCTGCTGAACAACATTCAACGGCAGATGGAATCAGGGGTAGAGGGCTATGACCCCATGAGCTTGATGCGCCCCTTTTTGCAGCAACCCATGATGCAGCAGGGGCTTTCACAGGGGCTGGCCAATTTTGGCACCTATCAGCAGATGATGCTGGATATGCTGCGCCAGGCCGGTAGCGCCCACAGCGGTAGTGCCAGCCAAACGGATAGCGAACCTTCGTCGGCGGCCAATGAGAAAACGGCCAAGGCGAAAGCCACGGCCTCTTCTCGCTCTCGGGCCAAGGGGTAGGCGAGTTAGGCGCTATCGATGGGGAGCACTGCAGCGGGAGTATATTGCAAAGCAGCATGGCGCGTATTACTCTTTTTGCGGTGCAGCAATTTGCGATGTGATGAGCCACTCCCGGCTCATGCCAAGGAACGAGAGATAGGAGCAATCACCATGCAAGACAAAATGATGGACGCCTTCAACGCCCAGACCCGCCAAATGTTCGAGCCGATGCGCAAGATGAACTCGCTGATGCTCAACAACATGGAAAAAATGACCCAGTATCAGCTCGAAGCGATGAAGCGCTATACCCAAATGGGCACCGAGCGCATCCGCAGTGCCACGGAGATCAGCGACGCCGAGAGCCTGCGCGATTTCGGCACCCAACAAGCAGAAATGATGAACGAGCTCTCCCAACAAATGCAGGAAGACGCGCGAGCGATGAGCGAGATGAGCCTGCAGTTCAAATCCGAAATGGAGAAGCTGTTTAGCGAAGCCGGGCAAAAAATGACCGAACAGGCCAGCGCCGCCGCCAAAGGCGAGCAGCCCGCCAAAGCGACGAGCCAGTCGTCTCGCAAAAGCTGATCGTGAACGAGCCGTGCGGCGCCATCGAGGCGCCGCCTTCGTTTGTCGTGTTCTTGAAAGCGTTGCCGGGGCGGATGCCGCCCAGCAGGTGAGGGGGAAGGGGTATGCAGTCAGGGTGGAAAATGCCGTCTCAACACTACTCTCAAGAAGAGATGGAGGCATGGAAGGCGCAGCTCGACGACATTGGTGAGCAGTACAACGCTCTGTTAGGCGACTTACTGACACGCATGGCGCCCAGCGAAGCCGCCGACTCCGTCTACAGCGATATGCGCGAGAGCTTCGAAGCCGCCGCCCGCTCGCTGATGAGCAACCCAAATTTGCTGTGGCAAACCCAGTCGCGGCTGATGCAAGACCAGTGGCTTTTATGGCAGCAGGGAGTGCGCGCCATGGCCGGAGAGCAGGTCACCCCGCTCGTGACCCCGCCCAAACATGACCGGCGCTTCAAGGACGATGCCTGGACCACCGATCCCTACTACATGGCGATCATGCAGCAGTATCTGCTGTTTTCGCAGATGGTCGACGAGCTGATTAACGACCTCGACGGGTTGGACCCCGTTCATAAGCGTAATCTGGCGTTTTACGCCCGCCAGTTGGTGAACGCGATGTCGCCCACCAACTTCGTCTCGACCAACCCAGAAGTGATGCGCCGTACCCTGGAAACCAAAGGCCAGAATTTGGTCGACGGGTTGGCACGGCTGCGTGAAGACCTTGCCAACTCGGCAGAGGGTATCAACGTACGCATGACCGACCGCAGCGCCTTTTGCGTGGGCGAGAACATCGCGGTAACGCCTGGCGCCGTAGTGTATGAAAACGAGCTGATCCAGCTCATTCAATACACGCCGACCACCGAAAAAACGTTCAAGACGCCGCTATTGATCGTGCCGCCCTGGATCAACAAGTATTACATCCTCGACCTGCGTGAAGATAACTCGCTCGTAAAGTGGATGGTCGACCAAGGCCACACGGTGTTTCTGATCTCCTGGCGTAACCCAGGTCCCGAGCAGCGTGACATTACCTGGGCCGATTACATGCAGATGGGCCCGATCAGCGCCATGGAGGCCATCGAAAAGGCGTGCGGAGAGAAGTCGGTCAACCTGCTGAGCTACTGCGTGGGCGGCACGCTGACCGCCTCGACGGTGGCTTACCTCACCAGCACCCGCCGTGGCCGCAAGGTGAAATCGGTCACCTACATGGCCACACTGCAGGATTTTCGAGACCCGGGCGATATCGGCGTGTTCTTGAACGAGCGCGTAGTGCAGGGCATTGAGCAAACCATGCAGGTGCAGGGCTATTTGGATGGCCGATCCATGGCCTATACCTTCAATCTGTTGCGCGAGAACGACCTGTTCTGGTCGTTCTACATCAACAACTATCTGAAGGGTGAGATTCCGGCAGCCTTCGACCTGCTCTACTGGAACACCGACGGCACCAACCTGCCGGCTGGCACTCACGCATGGTATTTGCGTCATATGTACCTGGAGAACCGTTTGGTGGAGCCGGGCGGCATCGAGCTGGACGGCGTCAACATCGACCTGCGCAAAATTTCGGCGCCCAGCTATTTCGTCTCCACCAAAGAGGATCACATCGCCAAGTGGAACAGCACCTACTACGGTACGCTGCTGCCCAAAGGCCCGACGACCTTCGTGCTGGGCGGTTCCGGGCATATTGCCGGTATCGTGAACCCGCCTCATAAGAACAAGTATGGCTACTGGACCAACGACACGCTGCCCGAGACCCACGACGCCTGGCAGGAGGGCGCGACCTTCCACGAAGGCTCCTGGTGGCCCCATTGGCAAGCGTGGGTGACGGAGAACGGCTACGCCGATGCGGACCCGAAAAAGATGGTGCCCGCCCGCCAGCCGGGTGCGGGCGAGCTGAAGGTGATCGAAGCCGCGCCGGGCCGCTACGTGCGCATGACCATTCCAGAAGTGCTCGGAGAAATTCCTAGCAGCACCTGATCGGCGAGGGCTGTTAGAAGCCCGCCTAAAACGAAGCCCCCTGCCACGAACGTGTCAGGGGGCTTTTTGATGGCCGCTGCGCCGCAACCGTTACCGCCGACGCACGAGGCCCGGTAGCAGCAGTAGCCCCGCCAGCAACCAAACGGGCAGGCTGCCCAGGCGGGTGAACGGCGTCAGCCCCTCCATGGCGTAAAACTCGCCGGTGAGATAGGTGGTCTCGAACTGCGGCGCGCGCTCCACTACGTCGCCACGTGGGTCGATGATGGCGGTGATGCCGTTGCTGGTGGCGCGTACCACGTAACGGCCGTTCTCCAAGGCGCGCAGGCGCGCCATTTGCAGGTGCTGGTGCGGGCCGATGGAGGCGCCGAACCAGGTATCGTTGGAGACGGTCACGATCACGCCGCTATCTGCCGCCCGCTTTGCGACCAGCGCTGGGTAGATGATCTCGTAGCAAATGGCGTTACCGATCGCCACTCCTGCTGCTTGCATTGGCACCTGCTCGGAGGCGCCCTTGGTAAAGCTGGACATGGGCAAGTCGAAGAAGTTGATGGCGCCGCGCAGCAGGCTCTCCAGCGGCAGGTACTCACCAAACGGCACCAGGTGCTCTTTTTGGTAGCTGCCTTCCACGTTGCCAACGCCAATCACGCTGTTGAAGTAGCGGTCGTTCTCATCCAACTGCACGATGCCGGTGATGAGAGCCGTTTCAGGCGGCAGGTTGGACTGCACTCGCTCCAGCACGGGCCGTGCTTGGCTATCGATCATGGGCAATGCCGTTTCCGGCCACACGATCAGATCCGTCTCATCCGCCACTGCGCGCGTCAGCTCGCTGTAGGTATTGGCCGCGGTACGCTGGCCTTCGGGGGTCCACTTCAGCAGCTGCGGCAAGTTTCCCTGTAGCAGCGCCACGCGGGTAGGCTCGCTGACCGGTGTGGTCCACTGGCTGGGTAGTGCCAGCGGGGCCAGCCAGATGGCGGCCAGCGGCAGGGCGACCCACCACTGGCGGCGCAATAGTTCCGCTCCCAGCGTGCCGGTGAGCACCACCAGCAGCGAGAGTAGGTAGACACCTCCTACTGGGGCCCAGTTGGCCAGTGGGGAGTCCACGTAGCTCGCGCCGACCAGCAGCCAAGGGAAGCCGGTGAACAAGTAAGTGCGCAGCACCTCGCCCAGCACCCACGCACCAGCAAAGGTGAGCAGCGCCCAGCGGGGGCCGATGAAGCGGCGGTAGAGCCAGAACGTGCCCGCAAAGAAGAGCGCCAGCACCCCAATGAAGAGCGCCGTCAAAAACACCGCCAGCGGCACCCCGGTATAGCCGTAATCGTGAATCGAGACGTACACCCAAGAGGTGCCGCTGGCAAATAACGCCACGCCATAAAGCCAGCCTTTCAGCGCCGCCTGGCGCGGAGTCAGCGTGTGCAGGCCCACGTACAGCAGGCCCATGGCCACCGGGCCTAGCCACCAGAGTTCGAAGGGGGAGGCGGTCAGCGTGGTAAAGCCGCCCGCCACCAGAGCGGCGAGCAGCTGTAGCATCAACGTGGGTGTGAACCCCATGGCGATATCCTATCTGCAGGGTAGTAAAGACAGTGGGAGGACGGCCATCTAGTCGTCCTGATGCTCGTCGTCAGCGGCGTCGCTATCGCGGTAGGCTTCGAGCAGGCGAATACGGCGATTATCGGCGTTCAAGATGACGAAGCGCCAGCCGCCTAGTGTCGTGTGTTCGCCGCGGCCGGGAAGGTGACCGAACTGCTGCATGACCAGTCCACCCACCGTGTCGAATTCGTCGTCGGAGAATTCGGTGCCGAAACGCTCGTTGAAGTCTTCGATGGGAGTGAGGGCGCGAATGGCGAAGTGGCCGTTCTCCAGCGTACGGATATCGTCCTCTTCATCGGTATCATGCTCGTCTTCGATATCCCCGACGATCTGTTCGAGAATGTCTTCGATGGTGATGATCCCCGCCGTGCCGCCGTACTCGTCCACCACGATCGCCATATGGTTATGGGTCTCGCGAAACTCCTTGAGCAGCGTATTCAGACGTTTGGATTCGGGAATGAACATCGCTGGGCGCAGCACGTCTTCCAGCTTGAAGGCGTCGCGGCTCTCTTGCGATTGTGACAGCAGGGGCAGTAGATCCTTGACCAGCAGGATACCTTTCACGTCGTCCAGATTTTCGCCCACCACGGGGTAGCGGGAGTGGCCGGTTTCTTGGATTAGCGGCAGGTAATCTTCCCGCGTTTGATCGAGGGTAATGGCCGTGACCTGAGAGCGTGGGATCAAGATTTCACGCACCTGCTGATCGCTGATATCGAGCGCCCCCTCAATAATCATGATGGCGTCTTGATCGAGCTTCAGTTTGCCAGCGGTGTGGCGTAAAAACGTCATCAGCTCGTCTCGTGAGCTGGGTTCGTCGTTGTCTCCGGAAAGGGCGCCAAAGAGTTTCTCGAGCCATGATTTTTGATTGGGGTTGCTCGATCGGTCTTCGCTCATTGCGTCAAATCTCTCAGTTACCAAAAAAGGTGTTGCTAGGATGATCGTACGTACACGCCATCGTTGTATCACTGAGTGGCCGTTGACACCACTCTAAACGTTCGCTGGATTTAGGACGCGTGATAAGGATCAGCAATATCGAGGGAAGCCAACAGCTCACGCTCTAATTGCTCCATCTCTTCGGCTTCCTGGTCGTCGATATGATCGTAGCCCATCAAGTGAAGGGTGCCGTGTACGACCATGTGTGCATAGTGGTGGGCAAGCGGCTTCTGCTGTTCGTCGGCTTCGCGGGCGACCACGGCGTGACAAATGATCAGGTCACCCAGCAGCGGAAGAGTGATGCCAGGTGGGTTCTCGAACGGAAACGAGAGCACGTTGGTGGGCTTGTCTTTACCGCGATAGTCGCGGTTGAGCGCCTGACTCTCCTCTTCGTCGACGAAACGAATGGTCAATTCTTGACGCTCGTCGTCCGGATGACGAGAAAAGACACAGCCCACCCAGTGGGTGAGCTGTTCGAGCGAAGGGAGCAGCGGCTCATCGATGGCCGCCTGCCGGTCGATCACGATAGTGCTCATCGGTCGTTCTCTCTCGGACTGCTGTTGCGCTCCATGGCCTGCATACGCGCTTCGCGCTCCTGCTGGCGGGCTTCACGCCGGGCACGCTCGGCCACTTCCTGCTGAGACTCGAACTCGTCGTAGGCTTCGATGATGCGCTGCACCAGCGGGTGACGCACTACGTCCTTCGCGGCAAAGTGGGTCACGCCGATGCCGGGGGTATCCTTGAGCACGTCCAGCACCTGCGACAGCCCCGAGCGCTGCCCCCGGGGCAGGTCGACCTGGGTAATGTCGCCGGTGATGACCGCCGTGGAGCCAAAGCCGATCCGCGTCAGAAACATCTTCATCTGCTCCGGCGTGGTGTTCTGGCTCTCGTCCAAAATGATGTACGAGTTGTTGAGCGTGCGGCCACGCATGTAAGCCAGCGGGGCAATCTCGATCACCTGACGCTCGATCAGTTTCGCCACCTGCTCGAAGCCGATCATTTCGTACAGCGCGTCGTATAGCGGGCGCAGGTACGGGTCGATCTTTTGCGCCAAGTCCCCCGGTAGGAAGCCGAGCTTTTCGCCCGCTTCCACCGCTGGGCGGACCAGAAGGATGCGGCGCACCTCTTGCTGGTTGAGCGCTTCCACGGCAGCCGCTACGGCAAGGTACGTTTTGCCGGTACCCGCTGGTCCGATGCCGAAGTTGATGTCGTGCTCGCGGATGCTCTGCACGTAGCGCTGCTGGTTCAGGCCGCGGGGTTTGATCATGGCACGCGGGGTGCGCATGATCACTTCATCGCTACCGCCTTCGCCGTCCTCTTCCTCCTCCAGTGCTTCCAGGCCTGACTCTTGCAGGAATAGATGCACGGTATCCGCCGATAGCTCGTCGGCAGCGGTTTCACGGTAGAGGTGTTCCAGCACGTTGGCAGCCGCTTTGATACGATTCGCGGCACCGGCCAGCTGAAAAACGTTGCCACGGTTGCGCAACGTCACGTCCAGGCGGCTCTCGATCAGCTTTAGGTGCTCGTCCTGCTGGCCGCAGAGGCTGGCAAGGCGCTGCGGATCATTGGGTTCAAGGCTTAGGGTAATGATGCGATTGGCCTGAGGTGATGGCTGGCTCAAGAGTAAGAAACCCGTTAGTTGATGTGTGTGAGTCTCAGCTTACTGCCCCGGCGGGACCGGGGCAATTACATAGGATAGGCGAGCGATCAATAACGCTCGCCCGAAGCAAGCTCGCCACGCAGCGAGTTGGGCAGCGCTTCGGTGATCTCGACATCGACGAAGTAGCCGATCAGTTCGGTGGGGTTGGCGGCACGGAAATTGACGACTCGGTTGTTCTCGGTGCGCCCGGAGAGCTGGCCGGGGTCCTTGGGCGAGAACCCGGTGACCAGGATGCGCTGGGTAGAGCCCACCATACGGCGGCTGATTTGCGCCGCTTGCTGCAGGATGCGCTCCTGCAGAATGGCCAGGCGCTGCTTCTTGACGCTTTCTGGCGTGTCGTCGGCCAAGCCCGATGCCGGCGTGCCGGGGCGCGCCGAGTAGACGAAGCTGAACGAGTGGTCGAAGCCGATGCGATGAATCAGATCCATCGTCGCTTCGAAATCTTCTTCCGTTTCACCGGGGAAGCCGATGATGAAGTCGGAGGAGAAGCTAATATCCGGGCGGTTCGCGCGGATGCGCTCCATCTTCTCGATGTACTCTTCTGCCGTGTGCCCGCGCTTCATGGCGCTGAGAATTCGGTCGGAGCCGGACTGCACCGGTAGGTGCAGGTGGCTGACCAGCTCGGGAATCTCGGCAAAGGCGTCGACCAGGCTGTCAGTGAATTCCACTGGGTGCGAGGTAGTGAAGCGAATGCGGTCGATACCGTGGACGGCGGCCACGCAGGCAATCAGCTCGGCCAGGTCGATCTCGTCGCCATCGTCGTTCTCCCCCCGGTAGGCGTTGACGTTCTGGCCCAGCAGGTTGATCTCGCGCACGCCCTGGTCGGCCAGGTGGATCACTTCGTCCATCACCGCCTCGAAGGGTCGCGAGACCTCTTCGCCACGGGTGTAGGGCACCACGCAGAACGTACAGTACTTGGAGCAGCCTTCCATGACCGACACGAACGCCGTCGCGCCATCGGACTTGGGCTGGGGCAAGTGGTCGAACTTCTCGATTTCCGGGAAAGTGACGTCCACCGCCGCAATCTGATTATTGTTGCGGGCGTCGAGCATCTTCGGCACGCGGTGTAGCGTTTGCGGGCCAAAGATCATGTCCACGTAAGGGGCGCGTTTGCGCAGCGCTTCACCCTCTTGGCTGGCTACGCAGCCGCCCACACCAATGACCAGGTCTGGATTGGCGTCTTTGAGCTTTTTCCAGCGGCCTAGCTGGTGGTACACCTTGTCCTGCGCCTTTTCACGAATGGAGCAGGTGTTGAGAAGAATGACGTCTGCTTCCTTCTCGTTATCGGTGAGTTCTAGCTGGTGAGATTCGCCGAGTAGGTCCGCCATACGCGAGGAGTCGTACTCGTTCATTTGGCAGCCGTGCGTTTTGATGAAGAGCTTCTTCGCCATCGGTACCTGTCATCTATGGGTCGTCGAAGGGGACGAGGGATGAATGAAATAACGGTGAGACAGCGTGCAGCGCTGCCGTCGAATGGCTGCATTATACGGACACAGCCAACCAGGGGCTAGCACTCCCCCATAATCGATACTTGACCCGCGCGATTCAATCAGTATACTACGCACCGTGTTTGAGCAGTTCCTCGATAGCTCAGTTGGTAGAGCAAATGACTGTTAATCATTGGGTCGCAGGTTCGAGTCCTGCTCGAGGAGCCAAAACACTTATCGGCACAGTGGCTTAGGTCAATCTACGCAAACACTGATAAGTCGTCGGTTCCAGCTCAGACGCAACAGCAAACGATGTTCCTCGATAGCTCAGTTGGTAGAGCAAATGACTGTTAATCATTGGGTCGCAGGTTCGAGTCCTGCTCGAGGAGCCACATCGCTGTTCTGCTATTATTACCGATAAGGTAAACGTTCCCCGATAGCTCAGTTGGTAGAGCAAATGACTGTTAATCATTGGGTCGCAGGTTCGAGTCCTGCTCGGGGAGCCATTTAGCGTATCACCTTTCCTATCTGGATGATTCTATCGCCCGTTGCCAACTGGCATCTTGGGTGTTTTTACGTGTGCATTTGTTAGCTGTCCGTCCCTTCTTAACGCCTGCCTATCGTATGGCGTACACTATGTTTCCAATTCATGGCGTGGGAAGTTGTCGTGGGAGAAGCGGCTAGCCTGCAGGCGCTGCAGGTGTTCAAGTGTTTGAGCGATGAGACGCGGCTGATGCTGGTGCTGCTGATTGCCCGCGAGCAGTCGCTGTGCGTGTGTGAGATGACCTATGCGCTTGAGGAGTCTCAGCCCAAGGTGTCGCGCCATTTGGCACAGCTGCGACAGTGTGGCTTGCTGGTCGATCAGCGGGAGGGGCAGTGGGTCTACTACCGTTTGGCGCCGCAGCTGCCGGCCTGGGCGCAGTCGATCATCGCATCGGGTGCGCAGGGGAGTGCAGTGCCGTTGGAAGCGCTGACGCAACGCTTGGCGCGCATGGGAGATCGCCCGGCGCGGCGTGCGGCGCTCTGTTAACAGCCATCGATGACATACAAAAAAACGCCAGCCCGAAGGCTGGCGTTGTCGCTTCCAGTGTGGGGTAAGCGTGGTTAACGCTTGGCCATGCGCTGGCTCTCTTGCAGATGAACGTAGTCGAGGAGCACTTCGGCGGCTTCGAGCACGTGTGCGCGGTCCACGGGCATCTCTTCGTCGTCGCTGTCGTTCTCGGTCTCGGCGTCTTCGGTGGCGGCGGTGCCGTCGCTACGCGCGTCCATCCACTCTTCCAGTTCCGGCAGGCCCAGGGCGCGGCGGCGCTGGTTCTCCAGAGAGAGTTGCTCGGCTTCTTGGGCCTCTAGCTCTCTCTGACGCTGCTCGCGGTTTAGGCTCACGCTGGTGTGCTGTTCACGCAGCTGGCGAGCCAGCGTGGACTGGCGTTCCAGATAGCGGAAGTTGGGATTCTCTTTGGCGCGCTCTTCGTGGCGAGCAATCAGCGTAGGCAGTACGCGCTCCGGCTCGCCGTAGCGGCGATACTGAACGTTTTGCACGGTGTCCCAAGCCAATGCGTTATCCAGGCTGCTTTCACCAATGCGCTCGGGGTCGATCAAGCTGGGAAACGTGATGTCTGGCTCCACGCCGCGGTTCTGGGTGCTGTCGCCAGAGATACGGTAGAACTTGGCGCGGGTCAGTTTGATTTGGCCATGGCTCAGCTCGTTGAGGGTTTGCACGGTGCCTTTGCCAAAGGTGGAGGCGCCCACTACAACGCCACGGCCGTAGTCCTGAATGGCGCCGGCAAAGATTTCCGAGGCCGAAGCCGAAAGGCGGTTCACCAGTACGGTGAGTGGACCGTCGTACACGGTGCCCGCTTCGGTGTCGCCGTAGAGCTGAATGCGGCCCTGGGCGTCGCGTACCTGCACGGTGGGGCCGCGGTCGATGAATAGGCCGATCAGCGAATTGGCTTCCTGTAGCGCGCCACCGCCGTTATTGCGCAGGTCCAGCACGATGCCTTCCACACCCTCTTTTTTGAGGTTGTCGATTTCTCGGGCGACGTCGCGGGTGGTGCTGCGGTACTCCTCTTCACCGGCTTGCCAGGCGTCGAAGTCCACGTAGAAGGTGGGCACATTGATGACGCCGATGCGGTGTGGCTCGCCGTCACGCATCACTTCGATCACTTCGCTGTGGGCGGCTTGATCTTCAAGGCTCACCGTATCGCGGGTGATTTCGACGATTTGCGAGCGGGTCATATCCACCGCCTGGGCCGGCACCACGTCCAGGCGGACCACGGAGCCTTTCGGGCCGCGAATCAGGTCGACGACGTTATCCAGGCGCATGCCCACCACGTTGACCATTTCTCCCTCTTCCTGGCCCACGGCGATGATGCGGTCGGCGGGTTCTAATACACCTGCGCGCTCCGCGGGGCCGCCGGGTACGAGGCTAGAGACCTTGACGTACTCGCCGTCGGATTGCAGTAGCGCGCCTATGCCCTCCAGCGAGAGGCTCATTTGAATGTCAAAAGATTCGCCTTGGCGAGGAGATAGGTAGCCGGTATGCGGGTCGATGGTGCCGGAGACAGCGGCCATCAGCAGCCCAAAGACATCTTCCGATTCCGTTTGGCGTAACCGCGAAAGCTGGCCTTCATAACGTTGGCGCAGGTTGTCTTCGATCTGCTCTGCGTCTTGGTCGGTGAGGGCGAGGGTCAGGGCGTCGTTTTTCAGCCGTTTGCGCCATAGCTCATCCAGCTCGCTTTCGCGGCTGGCCCAGGGAGCGTCTTCGCGGTCGACTTCCAAGCGTTCGTTGCTATCGAACTCCAACGATAAACCGTCGTCCAATTCGGCGAGCAGCCATTCCAAGCGGTTTGTGTGCCGCTCGCTGAGACGGTTGTAAAGCGCAAACGCATCGTCTAGGTCGCCGTCGAACAGCGCGTCGGCCATGTCGTCTTCGAGGTGGCGATAGGGTTCGATGTCACGGTTCAGTAAGTAGCTGCGCTGACCATCAAGAATGTCCAGATAGCGCTGGAAAGCTTCCTGTGACCACTGTTCGTCGAAATCAATATCGGCATAATGGCCATAGCGGAGGGCTTCCGCAATTTCCACCGCCGCTTGGCGTTGTTCGTCGGTCGGCGCAAGTTGCGCCAGCGCTGCCGGGCTGGTGATCACCAGCATTACGGCAAGGGCGACCGAGCGCGAAAGCGTTGCAAACAAGCTCATCAGTCAAGCTCTCCCGGATTTGTGTACACTCATTCTTCCCTAGACCCGCAGTCAGCCTATGAGTTGCGTAGGCCGAGGGAGCATTGTAGCAGGTCATTTCCCCTGTGAGACTCAATCATTACTGTTATGAGGAATTCCATGTCCGAGGCTTTCAACGCGGAACGTTTAACGCGGCTGTGCGATTTTTTGCAGCACTCGCCCACGCCATGGCATGCGACCCAACGCATGGTCGAGCGTTTGGAGCAGGCGGGCTTTGCGCGCCTGGAAGAGACCGCGAACTGGCAGTTGTCGCCAGGAAAGCGCTACTACGTGACGCGCAACGACTCGTCGGTGATCGCGTTTCAGCTGCCCGCTGGTAAGCTGGCCAGCCTGCGCATGCTGGGTGCTCACACCGATAGCCCAGGGCTGCGCTTGAAGCCCAACGCCACCCAATATTCGGCGGGTTGGCTGCAATTGGGCGTGCAGGTGTACGGCGGCGTGCTGCTGGCCCCCTGGTTCGACCGCGATTTGGGCTTGGCGGGCCGCGTTCACGTGCGCCATGCCGACGGCCGCTTGGAGAGCGTGCTGCTCAACGTGGCGCGTCCGATTGCAATGATTCCGAGCTTGGCGATCCATATGGACCGCGATGTAAATGCGGGGCGCTCGATCAATCCGCAAACGCAGATGGCGCCGGTGCTGATGCAGAGCGATACCGCCAAGCTGCACGAACTGCTGGGGCAGTGGTTGGAAGAGCAGCACGGTCTGCGTGCGGTGGAGGTGGTGGAGTTCGAGCTGGGCTTTTACGACGTTCAGCCGCCGTCACTGATCGGCCTGCGCAAGGAGCTGCTGGCCAGCGCGCGGCTGGATAACCTGCTGTCGTGCTTCGTGGGCCTGGAAGCGCTGCTGGAAAGCGATGGTAGCCAGGGCGCGCTGCTAGTGGCGAATGACCATGAGGAGGTGGGCAGTGCCAGCGCGTGCGGTGCCCAGGGGCCGTTCTTGAGCGACGTGCTGAAACGCTTGAATGCCCAGGTGGGCGGTGGCAGCGAGGAGTCGTTGATTCAGCTGATTCAATCGTCGCTGATGATTTCCTGCGATAACGCCCACGCGCTGCATCCAAACTTCCGCGACAAACACGATGAACGTCACGGTCCGGCCATTAACGGCGGCCCGGTGATCAAGGTGAACGCCAGCCAACGCTACGCCACCAATAGCGTCACCGGCGCGCTGTTCCGGGACGTGTGTCGCGAAGCAGATGTGCCCGTACAGTCGTTCGTCACACGGGCGGATATGGGCTGTGGTAGCACCATAGGGCCGATTACCGCCACGGAAGTGGGCGTGCCGACCATCGACGTCGGGTTGCCCCAGTGGGCGATGCACTCGATTCGTGAAACGTCCGGTACGCGAGACGTGGATTACCTGACCCGGGCGCTGACGGTCTTCTTGAACCGCCCGGCGCTTGCGTAATATTGATCAGCATTTTAAAAACGAAAAAGGCCCGCTGACTGAGTCAGCGGGCCTGGCTATTGCTAGCGGTATTCGGTGTTGGTGGCTACGCCCTGATTTGAACAGGGGACCCCATCATTATGAGTGATGTGCTCTAACCAGCTGAGCTACGTAGCCGTTCAACGGGGGCGAATATTACCCAGAGGCACGCCGCCCGTCAAGCATTTGTTTCTTTTCTCGCTTATACATTGAAGCGGAAGTGGATCACGTCGCCATCTTTGACGATGTACTCTTTGCCTTCCAAGCGCCATTTGCCGTTGTCTTTGGCACCTTGTTCGCCGCCTAGCGCGACGTAGTCGTCATAGGCGATGACCTCGGCGCGAATGAAGCCTTTCTGAAAATCGGTGTGAATCACACCGGCGGCTTCCGGCGCGCTAGCGCCCTGTTTCACGGTCCAGGCGCGCACTTCTTTCACACCGGCGGTGAAGTAGGTTTGCAGGCCCAGCAGGGCGTAGCCCGCGCGAATCACGCGGTCGAGTCCCGGCTCTTCCATGCCCATGTCGGCCAGGAACATGCTGCGCTCTTCGTCATCCAGCTCGGCAATTTCGGCTTCTAACTGGTTGCACACCGGCACGACGACTGCACCTTCTTCGGCGGCGATCTCTTTGACGATGTCCAGGTAGGGGTTGTTCTCGAAGCCGTCTTCATTGACGTTGGCAATGTACATGGTGGGCTTGAGGGTCAAGAAGCCGAAACTTTTTACCTGACGCTTCTCGTCCTCGTCCAGCCCAAAACTGCGCAGCGGCTGGCCTTCGGCCAGATGCGGCTGGATCTTGTCCAGCACGGCTTTGGTGGCAATGGCGTCTTTGTCACCACCTTTCACCACGCGCACCAAGCGCTGACTGGCTTTCTCGACGGTGTCCAGGTCGGCCAGGGCGAGCTCGAGGTTGATGGTCTCGATGTCGGCGCGGGGATCGACCTGATTGGCGACGTGGATGACGTTGTCGTTATCGAAACAGCGCACCACGTGGGCAATCGCTTGGGTTTCGCGAATGTTGGCGAGGAACTTGTTGCCCAGGCCCTCTCCCTTGGAGGCGCCTGCTACAAGACCCGCGATGTCCACGAACTCCATAGTGGTGGGCAGCACTTTTTCAGGCTTCACAATGGCCGCCAGCTTGTCCAGACGTGGGTCGGGCATCGGCACGATACCGACGTTGGGTTCGATGGTGCAGAACGGAAAGTTCTCGGCATCAATGCCCGACTTGGTCAACGCATTGAAGAGCGTGGATTTGCCTACGTTGGGTAGGCCGACGATACCGCAGTTAAAGCCCATAAAATAACTTCCTGACCGCTAGGGCGGCGCAACCGTTGCTGCGTCTGCCCGGTGTGAAAAGAGTGCGTTCGTAACGCGGGGTGATAGAGTCCGACAACGTGCCGCTATTTTACGCTATGCAGGCGGTTCATGGCTTTAGCCCAGTCGCCGGAAAGCGCGAGGGGCAGCGTGGCCAGACACTCGTCCAGCGAGCGCTCGATGGCTTCTTGTTCGGCCTTGCCCGGGCGGCCCAGCACGTAATTGACCACCTGCTTCGCTTCGCCCGGGTGGCCAATTCCAATGCGCAGGCGGTGAAACTGCTTCTGGTTGCCCAGGGCGCTGATGATATCGCGCAGCCCGTTGTGGCCGCCGTGTCCGCCGCCGGTTTTATAACGTGACTGCCCCGGGGGAAGGTCGAGTTCGTCGTGGGCGACCAGCAGGTTCTCCGGGGTCAATTTGAAGAATTGGGTAAGCGCGGCGACCGCCGCACCGCTACGGTTCATGAACGTGGTGGGGTTGAGCAAATGCAGCTCATGGTCACCCACACGGGCTTTGGCGTAGAGACCTAAAAACTTTTTTTCAGGACGCAATTCGGTGTGGGCGCTGCGTGCAATGGCGTCGACGAGCCAAAAGCCCGCGTTGTGTCGGGTGGCGTCGTATTCAGCGCCTGGGTTGCCCAGTCCTATAATGGCCGTTACCTGGCTCATTTTCCCACCTCCAACGGTTCTGGAAGATATGACGACGTGTGACGGAACTGCCTTGGCAGGCGGCTGCCTGAGGCTATCGAGCCTCATGCCGCAAAAAAAAATCAAGCGCCGAAGCGCTTGATTTTAACATCCCTGGGCCATGCGAGCATGGCCCAGGCAGCGCTGGCTGGCAGCACTTTTAACCAGGCTTACTCGGCGCTGTCTTCTGCGTCGCCTTCACCTTCGCCTTCTTCTTCGTCATCGCCGCGTACTTTCACTTTGGTGATGCTCAGAATGGCGTTGTCGTGCTCTTCACCATGGGACAGGTCAACGGAGGTGACGCCGGCCGGCAGG
Organism: Halomonas sp. MMH1-48; assembly: GCF_022348105.1. Classification (NCBI taxonomy): domain Bacteria; kingdom Pseudomonadati; phylum Pseudomonadota; class Gammaproteobacteria; order Oceanospirillales; family Halomonadaceae; genus Halomonas; species Halomonas sp. MMH1-48. The sequence continues at coordinate 94,252 of NZ_JAKRFL010000006.1, read as the reverse complement.
GTCAGGTCAGACAGGTGCAGAGTCGTGCCCAGCTCGACCTTGCTGATGTCCACTTCCAGGAAGTCCGGAAGATCTTTCGGCAAGCAGCTAATGGCCACTTCGTTGGCCAGTACGTGCAGTTCGCCGCCTTGGTCTTTGATGCCGACACACTTCTCTTCGTTCACCACGTGCAGCGGCACGTTAATGGTGATTTCGTGAGTAGCGTCAACACGCAGGAAGTCAGCGTGGGTCAGCAGCGGCTTGAACGGGTGACGCTGCAGGTCACGAACGACAACTTGCTCTTCTTTACCGTCGATCACCAGCTTGATGACAGAGGAGAAGAAGGACTCGTCTTCGATCGCTTTGTAGAACGCCGTTTTTTCTACGGAGATCGACTGAGCACCTTTCTCACCGCCGTATACAACGGCCGGTACTTGTTGGTTCGCACGACGCAGGCGGCGGCTCGCACCTTTCCCCAGGTCGTTACGAACGCTGGCTTGCAGGATAAAATCAGACATGGAATTTGCCTCTTGGTTTAAGTAAGGAAACGCCGCCGCCCGCGACCAGACGACGACGTTTCCAGGGCCCCAAGTGGGGGCTCATAACGTCAGGCGTTAGTGAAACATCGCGCTGACGGATTCTTCGTTGCTGACGCGGCGAATGGCTTCCGCAATCAGGCCAGCAACGCTCAACTGGCGAATTTTTCCGCTGCGACGCGCGTGGTCGGCGAGCGGAATGGTGTCGGTCACGACAACCTCGTCCAGTACAGAGTTGGTAATGTTGTCGACCGCGGGGCCGGACAAGATCGGATGCGTGGCGTACGCGACAACGCGCGCAGCGCCGTGGTCTTTCAGGGCTTCACCGGCTTTACACAGCGTGCCGGCGGTGTCGATCATGTCATCGACGACCACGCAGGTGCGTCCTTCGATTTCACCGATGATGTGCATCACCTGGGCTTGGTTCGCCTGGGGGCGACGCTTGTCGATGATCGCCAGATCGGCGTTGAGCTGCTTGGCGATGGCACGGGCGCGTACCACGCCGCCAACGTCAGGAGAGACGACCACGAGATCGTCGTAGTTCTGACGCTCGATGTCGTCCAGCAGGATCGGTGAGCCGTATACGTTATCGACCGGAACGTCGAAGAAACCTTGGATTTGGTCAGCGTGCAGGTCCATGGTCATGACGCGGTCGACGCCTGCTTTCACCATCATGTCCGCCACGACTTTGGCGGAGATGGGAACACGGGCGGAGCGTACACGACGGTCCTGGCGGGCATAGCCAAAATAGGGAACCACTGCCGTAATACGGGTCGCTGAGGCGCGACGCAGAGCGTCGACCATCAGGATCAGTTCCATCAGGTTGTCGTTCGTCGGGGCACAGGTGGATTGCAGGATGAAGACATCCTTACCACGCACGTTCTCATTGATCTCGACCGCGATTTCGCCGTCGCTAAATTGACCCACCGTGGCGTTACCCATCCGGCTGTCTAAGCTCTCGGCAATCTTTTGAGCGAGTTCGGGATTGGCGTTCCCGGTGAAAACCATCAATTTTGACACGCGCAGCCACCTTTGCAGTGTTGGGGATCAGGGGAGAAAACGCAGATCAACATTAGCGTTGGCTGGGGTACCAGGATTCGAACCTGGGAATGCCGATACCAAAAACCGGTGCCTTACCACTTGGCGATACCCCAGCAATAACCTAATGCGATGACCGGGCGCTTTCAGCAGCCCAGAGCATCTTGTAGGGGAGAGGTGTTGAGTCCGCGCGCTACCCACGCTTGCCAGCGCCGATTAGCCAATTCAGCCACCGTTTGCGCTGCCTCTTTCGACTCGAAAGCGGCAAACAAACAGGCGCCTGTGCCTGTCAGTCGACTAGGTGCATGCTGCGCGAGCCAGTCAAGTGCTTCCGCGATGTGCGGGTAGCGTTTTTTGACGGTCGCCTCGCAGTCATTACGCCACTCGGCTACTCCCCCCTGCAGTGCGCGCGCCATAGTAATGGGGAGGCTGTCGCGTGTCAATTCCGAGTCTTGGAAGATCGCCGGGGTCGAGACGCTAATGCCGGGGTGAATGACCACGAACCATGGGGTGTCGAGAGTCACGGGCGTCAACTTTTCGCCGACGCCTTCTGCCCAGGCGCTGCGGCCCCGAACGAAAACCGGCACGTCGGCACCCAGCGCCAAACCGAGCTCGGCCAGGTGCGTATCGCCCAGTCCAAGCTGCCAGAGCCGGTCGAGCCCTTTGAGTGCGGTGGCGGCGTTGGAGCTGCCCCCACCCAAGCCGCCGCCCATTGGTAGGCGCTTCTCGATGGAAATCGTCGCGCCTAAGTGGGTGCCGCTGGCCTGCTGCAGTAAGGTGGCTGCCCGTACGATCAGGTTGTCATCGTGGGCCACTCCCGCTATCGGTGTGGTCAGTTCGATGATGCCATCTTGGCGCAGCGTGAAACTCAGGTAGTCGCATAGGTCGATGAATTGAAACAGCGTCTGCAGTTCGTGGTAGCCATCTGGGCGGCGCCCTACGATGTGCAGCATACGGTTCAGCTTGGCGGGAGCGGGTAGGGTAAGCGTTTGGGGTGTTGCGGACATGCCGTCTCTCTACTGCTAAGCGTATGAAAAGGGCTGGCGCTAGGCCAGCCCGAGAAGACTACTGTGACGCCTGCCACTGATTGACGACCAGGGTAATACGCACGTCGCCATAGTTCATCACTAGACGGCGCGGCAGCCACATGCCTTCTGCCTGCTCCCAGTCGCGGTAATCGATCTCCCAGCCATCCTGCTGCAAGAAGCTCGGAAAACCCAGCTCGTCGGTTTCTAGCTGGTAGCTGGCGTGATCGCCGGGCAGGCCGCGCACCCAGTCGGGCATGGCGCGCACCGGCAGCGACCAGCCAAGCTGCTCTTCCATCAAGGCTTCTGGCGTTTCGGCTTCGAAACGGCCTTCGCTGGTGGTCAGCGAGAAGCGGCCTTCACGGCCTTCCAGTACGCTACGGCCACCGCCGAAGGGACCGCTGATCAGCATGCGGAAATAGTAGGGTGTTTGGTTCCAGTCCAGGTTGGCGCTGGTGTTCTCCTGGGGGGTACGCAGTCCCGCTTTACCTACCAGGGTCCAGGTGTCGAACGCTTCGACCTCGGCCTGCTGGCGTTCCCATTGCCCTGCTTGGCGGCCGCTCTCATCGACCGGCGATTGGCTGGCACAGCCTGCCAGGGTGGCGATGGCCAGAGCCGCTACCCATAAGCGTGCAGCGCGGTAGCAAGAGGGCGTGCTAGAGGGGGCGCGGTGCAAAAAAGAGGTCAACATAACTGGCTCCATGTCATTGCTATTTACAAAGGTGGCTGTCGATTAAGAGAGCGCGCGGGCGCTAGTGCGCCCGCCAAGCGTAAGCCTTAGGGCGCGCGTACGGGCCTAAGTTCAGGATGGCGTTCTAGCAAATCATCGATTTGCGGGTGATACGCCGCGCGCTGAAGAATTCGCTCGATGAGCTCTCGCGCTTCATCGCTACGTCCCAGCGAGTGCAGAACCTCGGCGAGGTGCGCGGCAATTTCTTGGTCGGGCATTTGGGCGTAGGCACTCTCCAGCCACGCGAGTGCGTCATTGGGCTGGCCAAGTCGGAAGTATACCCACCCCATACTATCGAGTACTGCGGGGTTATTAGGGTCGGCCTCGTAGGCGCGCTCGATCAGGTCGCGGGCCTCCTCTAGCCTGCCAGCAATATTGAGATCGGCCAGAGTGTAGCCCAGCGCGTTCAGCGCATCGGCATTGTTGGGCTCGGTGCGCAGGATCTGACGTAAATCCTGCTCCATGCCGGCCAAATCACCTCTCTCCCAGGCGCGCATGGCACGCATGTAAAGAAGGCTGGTGTCATCCGGCGTGCGGGTGAGTTCACGATTCAGTAACGCCGTGGCGTCCTCTTGACGTGAGAGCTCGTCGAGCAGCTGTACTTCTAGCCGTACCAAGTCGCCAAAGTAAGCATCGTGGCGCATACGCTCGATGCGCAGAAAGGCGCGGGCGTCCAGCAGGCGGTCGTCGTCGATCAGCATGTTGGCCGCTGCGGCTCTGGCGGGAAGAAACTCGTTGCCCTCCTGCACTTGTCGATAGTAAAGAAGGGCATTGTCGACTTCATCTTGAGACTGCGCAATGGCACCCATCAGGAAGTAGACGAGGTTTGGGACGTTCTCTTGACCAATCAATGGTTGCAGCAGCCGATAGGCGGGCTCGCTGTGTCCCTCTTCTAAATAAAGCTGTTCTTCTAAATAAAGCTGTGCGAGAGCAATACGTAGTTCCTGGTTGCCGCCATGACTATCGAGAAGCGCGTTGGTTTGCTCCTCGGCGGCGGTAATGTTGTTGAGCCGGATTTCTGCCTGAGCCAGCATGAGGATGAATCGCACGTCGTCCGGGGCAAGGTTCAAGCCCTGCTGGGCGGCTCGCTGTGCGCCACGGTGGTCGCCGGTTTCAAGTGCTAGACGGGCTTTGGCAAGCCATAGCGCGGATGACTCGGGGGCTTGTTGCTCCACCTCGTTCAAGTAGCGCTGCGCCGTTTGCGTTTCTCCTAGGGCGGCTTCGATCAAGGCGGTACCTAGCAGCACATCGCTATGAAACTCGCGCTGGGCGGCGTCGGGCTCGCCGAGGTAGCGTCGTAACTGCTGGGCTAGCAGGCGTAGCGGTGCCTCTTCCGCTACAGCGATTTCGGCAAAGGTGGCGATCTCACCGTTACCGCCAGCCCTGGCGATGGCGAGTCGTTGCTCTAGGCTGTCGAGCCAATCGCCCCGCTGAAGCGACAGCGACGCTAACAGGCGGTTGGGCGTCTCTGCTTGTGGATCGAGCTCACGCCAGCGAAGCGCGGCGCTTTCCATCAACGCCGCGTCGTTACCAAACCGAGCAGCAAACGTGGCGCGTTCGGCAAGCCCCGGCGAGGTATAGCGCTGCGCGGCGTCGAGATAGCCTTGCCCAGCATAGCGGTAGTCGCCTCGCTGCCCGGCCAGCTCGGCGGCCAGCAGGGTGCTCAAGCCTGCGGCATCCAAGCCGCGTGTGATGGGGGGCGCCGATGCCATGGGATCATCGACACGAGATGGCGCGTCGTTACCCAGCAGCGAGGGCGAGAGCTGACAGCCGCTCAACATCAGCATGGCGGCCAGGGGGTACAGTGGAAAACCCGAAAACGAAAGGGGAATACCCAGAAGTGTTGCGCGATGGGGCATGCGTATCTCGATCAAGTGGCCGAGTGTTCAGCATAGCGGCTTGGCTGCCTGCGGCAAAGTGGTGTGCGCCAGAAGATGCTCGGCTGTGATAGAATGACTCTCCTTGAAAAAGAGCCGAGTCAGCGCAATTCACTTACAAAGCTGCTCTCTTAGACTTGTATCAGCAAGCCAAGAAACAATGACCGACAGTGACGTGACGACCGATCCACTAGCGAAGACGCATAACCCATGACGCTTCTTGCCCTGGGAATCAATCATCGTACTGCTACCGTTGCGGTGCGCGAGAAGGTGGCTTTTACGCCAACGCAGCTAGAAAGCGCGCTGGCCGAGCTGCGCAGCCTGCCTCACATCAGCGAAGCAGCGGTACTTTCGACGTGTAATCGCACGGAGCTTTACTGTGTGACGGATGCCGCCGGTGAGCAAACCGTATTGGACTGGCTGGGCCGTTTTCATAATTTGCGTGTGGAAGAGCTTACCCGCTGTGCCTACCACTACCACGATAACGATGCCGCGCGTCACTTGATGCGCGTGGCCGTTGGGCTGGACTCCATGGTGTTGGGCGAGCCACAGATTCTGGGTCAGTTGAAAGAGGCTTACCAGCAGGCGCGCCAGGCCAAGGGGCTGGGTGGCGAGCTGGAGCGGCTTTTTCAGCACACCTTTGCCGTGGCCAAACAGGTACGCACCGAAACCGGAATCGGCAAGAACCCGGTGTCGGTGGCCTATGCCGCCGTTAGCATGGCCAGCCGCATTTTCGATGATTTCAGTCGCGCCAATGCGCTATTGATAGGTGCGGGGGAGACCATCGAATTAGTGGCTCGCCACCTGCACGAGGCCGGGGTGCGTCAGCTCACCGTTGCCAACCGTACCCGTGAACGTGCCGAACGGGTCTCCTCTTCGCTCGGAGGCACGGCGATTACCCTGCCGGAAATTCCCGACGCCTTGGAGCGTGCCGATATCGTCATCTCGTCCACCGCCTCGCCGCTGCCGATTCTGGGTAAGGGCATGGTCGAGCGGGCGCTGAAGAAGCGCCGCCATCGCCCGGTCTTCATGGTGGATATTGCCGTGCCCCGGGATATCGAGCCGGAAGTGGGGGAGCTGGCGGACGTGTTCCTGTATACCGTCGATGACCTGGAAGAGGTGATCGAGGAGAACCGGCGCCATCGCCAGGTTGCGGCCGACCAAGCCGAGTCGCTGATCGAACACGGCGTGGGGAGCTGGCAGCAGGAGCGGCGGGTACGCAACGGCGGCGAAGTGATTCGCGATTTTCGGCGTCACGGTGAATCGCTGCGCGACCAAGCCCGCGACCAAGCGTTGGAGCGTCTGGCCAAAGGCGAAGACCCCGCCAAAGTGGTCGAGCGTTTGGCGCACCAGCTCGCTAACCGGTTCATGCATCAGCCGACGCTGACTATTCGCGAAGCGGCTGCCCAGGAAAACCACGATTTGCTCAGCGCCGTGCCGCGCCTGCTGCTACCACCGAAGCCCGCCTTCGAGCAGCCTGCGCCCTCGGCAAAACGCCAGAAGGATGATACGCCCGCATGAAAGAGACTTTGCGCCAACGTTTAGACAGCTTTTCCGATCGGTTCGAAGAGCTGGCCATGCTGCTGTCGGATCCTGAGGTGATCAACAATCAACAGCGCTTTCGCGACTACTCCCGTGAGTACGCCGAACTCGAAGAGCTGGTCGCCGCGTGGAAGCGTTATCTCGACGTGGAACAGAGCATTGCCGACGCCGAGCAGCTCAGCCGCGACAGCGACCCCGACCTGCGCGAGCTGGCCGAGATGGAGATCATCGAAGGCCGCGAGCAGTTGGAAACGCTCGACGTGGAGCTCAAGCGCCTGCTGATCCCGAAAGATCCCGACGATGGGCGCGGCGTCTTTTTGGAAGTGCGTGCAGGTACTGGCGGGGACGAAGCCGCTATTTTTGCGGGCGATCTGTTTCGCATGTACTCCCGCTATGCGGAAAAGCGTGGCTGGCGTGTCGAAGTCGTCAGTGCCAGCCACGGCGAGCAGGGCGGTTATAAAGAAGTCATCTCCCGGGTGAAGGGTGAAGGCGTCTACGCGCGGCTCAAGTTCGAGTCGGGCGCTCACCGGGTGCAGCGCGTACCGGCAACCGAATCGCAGGGGCGTATCCACACGTCAGCGTGCACCGTCGCGGTGATGCCCGAGGTGGACGAGGTGGGGGATATCGATATCAATCCGGCCGATTTGCGGGTTGATACCTACCGCTCCAGCGGTGCCGGTGGTCAGCACGTCAATACCACCGACTCCGCGATCCGTATTACCCACCTGCCCACCGGCGTGGTGGTGGAATGCCAGGAAGAGCGTAGCCAGCACAAGAACCGTGCCAAAGCGATGTCGCTGCTGGCCGCCAAGCTCAAACGCAACGCCGTGGATTCACAGCGCCAGGAGCAGGCCGATGCTCGCCGCTCGTTGGTAGGGTCGGGGGATCGCAGCGAGCGAATCCGGACGTACAACTTCCCCCAAGGGCGCATTACCGACCACCGGATCAACCTGACGCTCTACAAGCTGACCGAAGTAGTGAGCGGCGAGCAATTGGACGACGTCATCGAGCCGCTGATTCACGAGTACCAAGCAGAACAGCTCTCGGCGCTGCAGGACGCTTGATGACGTTCGACGCCCTTCTGAAGAGCGCTGCCCAGCGGTTGCAGCGCGCCGGTTCGCCATCGCCACGGATCGATGCTGAGGTGTTGATGGCATTCGCTGCAAGCCGCAGCCGCACGTGGCTATACACTTGGGGCGATAGCGAATGCCCCACCTGGGAGCATGCTCGCTTTGACGCCTTGGTCGCCGCGCGTGCTCAGGGACAGCCGGTGGCTTACTTGACCGGAGAGCGCGAGTTTTGGGGCCTGCCGCTAGCCACCTCGCCCTCTACGCTGATCCCCCGTCCCGATACCGAAACGCTAGTGGACGTCGTGCTGGCGCGTGCCAAAGCGCCCAGCGGCAGGCTGCTCGATTTGGGGACGGGCACCGGGGCTATCGCGCTGGCCTTTGCCAGTGAGCGGCCGATGTGGCAAGTCATTGGGGTCGATGTTCGGCCGGAGACAGTGTCGCTTGCCACTCACAATGCTCAGACACTGCACATCGCTAACGCAACTTTTTTGCTGAGCGACTGGTTTGCTTCGCTGGGAGTGCCGCCTGACGGCGATGCATTCGATATCATCGTGAGTAACCCGCCTTACATCGCCGCCGACGACCCGCATTTGTCCGAGGGTGACGTGCGCTTCGAGCCCCGTTCGGCGCTGGTGGCCGAGGGCGATGGCATGGCGGACTTGATGCATCTGATCATCGCTGCCCAAGCGTTTCTTTCTCCCGGCGGCTGGCTGGCGCTAGAGCACGGTTACCAGCAGGCTGCCTGCGTTCGCCAAGCATTGATGCAGGCGGGCTATCAAAACGTTGAAAGCGTACAAGACATCGGCGGCCATGAACGGGTTACCCTGGGGCATCTCGAATAACTGCCTGATTCATCAGTATTGGATCCTGCCATGAAACCAAAAAATAGAACGCTGGACCGTATCGACCTGAAGATTCTGCGCTGTCTGCAGGAAAACGCACGTATCTCCTATGTAGACCTTGCTTCGGAAGTTGGGTTATCCACAACCCCTTGTTTGGAGCGTGTCAAACGCCTGGAGCGAGCGGGCATCATCCGCGGCTACCAAGCCATTCTCGATCCCCGGGCGCTCAAGGCGAATTTGCTGGTGTTCGTCGAAATTAGTCTTGAAACCCAATCGCCGACGGTGTTCGACGAGTTCCGCCGTGCGGTCGAGAAGCTGCCGCAGATTCAGGAGTGTCACTTAGTCTCTGGGCAGTTCGACTATATTTTGAAGTGCCGCATTCCCGAAATGGCCGCGTATCGTCAGCTATTGGGCGATGTGGTGCTGACCCTTCCCGGCGTGAAAGAGTCGAAAAGCTACGTGGTGATGGAAGAGGTGAAGGAGAGCTTTAGCCTGCACATCCCCGATATCGAGGAATTTGAGGATAAGTAACGCGATGATGGACGATCAGGCGCTGCTGCGCTATAGCCGCCAAATCATGCTGCCCGAGGTCGATATTGGCGGCCAGGAGCGCCTGCGTGCTGCTCATGCCCTGATCATTGGTGCCGGCGGGCTCGGCTCGCCGGTAGCGCTCTATCTGGCGGCGGCGGGCGTTGGCAGGATCACCATCGTCGATGCGGATCAGGTGGAGCTGACGAATTTACAGCGTCAAATTGCCCACCAGCAAGCCAGTCTGGGGGTCAACAAAGCGCGCTCAGCGAAGGAGCGTATGCAGGCGCTCAACCCGGAGTGCCATGTCGTGGCGATCGAGCAACATGCCGAAGGCGAGGCGCTCATGGACTTGGTGGCCTCGGCCGACGTAGTGCTGGACTGCACCGACCGATTCTCCAGTCGCTATGCCATCAATGCCGCCTCTCAGCGGGCGGGCGTGCCGCTGATTTCCGGTGCAGCGATTCGCTTTTCGGGCCAGTTGGCGGTGTTTGATCCCCGTGATGATGCCTGCCCCTGCTATGCCTGCCTCTACCCGCCAGGCGATAGTGACGACGAAACGTTGAGTTGTGCGGAGAGCGGGGTCATGGCCCCGCTGGTGGGGCTGATCGGCTGTTTCCAGGCGGTCGAAGCATTCAAACTGATTAGTGGCGCGGGCAGGTCACATCAGGGCTTGTCCACCTTCGATGGCTTGAGCGGCCAGTGGCGCCATTTCCAAGTGCCGAGAGATCCTGCCTGCCCAGTGTGTAGCGCCCACGCATAAAAGAACGCCCGCAGGGAGGCGGGCGTGACGTCACGGTCTTCACGTCAAAGGGAACGAACTCAGTAGGGCGGTACGGCCGCCCTCTTAGCCAGTCATTTGCTTAATGACGAATCAGGTAGTCGAAGGCACCCAAGGACGCTTTGGCGCCTTCACCCATGGCAATGATGATCTGCTTGTAAGGCACAGTGGTCACATCGCCTGCGGCGAACACGCCGGGCACCGAGGTCATGCCGTGGGCATCGACGATGATCTCGCCACGCGGGGACATTTCGATGGGCGAGCCTTTCAACCACTCGGTGTTGGGCACCAAGCCGATTTGTACGAAAATGCCTTCCAGTGCGATGCTCTTCACTTCATCGGTATTGCGGTCTTTGTAAGTCAGGCCGTTGACACGGCTGCCGTCGCCAGTGACCTCGGTGGTCTGAGCGTTCAGCACGATGTCGACGTTGGGCAGGCTCTTCAGCTTCTTCTGCAAGACGGCATCGGCGCGCATTTCGCCCATGAACTCCACCAGCGTCACGTGACCGACGATGCCGGCCAGGTCGATCGCGGCTTCGACGCCCGAGTTACCGCCACCGATGACCGCCACCCGCTTTCCTTTGAACAGCGGGCCGTCACAGTGGGGGCAGTAGGCAACGCCTTTGTTGCGGTACTCCTGTTCGCCAGGCACGTTCATTTCGCGCCAGCGGGCGCCGGTCGCCAGTACCAGGGTCTTGCTCTTCAGCTTCGCGCCAGATTCGAAGGTGACCTCGTGCAGGCCGCCATCGGCCTCCGCTGCTTTGAACGATGTAGCGCGCTGCAGATTCATGACGTCGACGTCGTACTCTTTGACGTGCTCTTCGAGCGCGCTGACCAGCTTGGGACCTTCGGTATGGGTGACGGAGATGAAGTTCTCGATGCCCATGGTATCGGCGACTTGACCGCCGAAGCGCTCAGCGGCAACGCCGGTGTTGATGCCTTTACGGGCGGAGTAGATCGCTGCCGACGCACCTGCTGGGCCGCCGCCGATGACGAGCGTATCGAACGCAGCTTTTTCGCTCAGCTTCTTCGCTTCGCGTTCTGCAGCGCCGGTATCGACCTTGGCGAGAATCTGTTCGAGGGTCATGCGTCCCTGGTCAAACGGCTTGCCGTTCAAGTAGATGCTGGGCACGGACATGATTTCGCGCGATTCGACTTCATCCTGGAACAGCGCACCGTCGATGGCGACGTGGCGCACCTTCGGATTAAAGATTGCCATCAGGTTCAGTGCCTGGACCACATCTGGGCAGTTCTGGCAGGAGAGCGAGTAGTAGGTCTCGAACAGCATTTCGCCGTCGAGATCCTTGATTTGGTCCAGCAGCGCTTGAGAGGTCTTCGGTGGGTGGCCACCCACTTGCAGCAGCGCCAGTACCAGCGAAGTGAACTCGTGGCCCATGGGGATGCCAGCAAAGACCACGCCGGTCTCTTCACCGGGGCGGTTAATCGCAAACGACGGGGTACGGCTATCTTGCCCATCGGTGTGCAGGGTAATTTTATCGGTGAGGCTGCTGATGTCTTCCAGCAGGCCCAGTAATTCACGTGACTTGGCACCGTCATCGAGGGACGCAACGATCTCGAACGGTTGAGTCACTTTTTCCAGGTAAGCTTTCAACTGATTTTTTAAATTGGCGTCCAGCATGACAGTGGCTTCCTCGCAGTCAGCAATAAGTCGTTCTCGACCTAAAACGCTCGCTGCCGAGTCAGTCGGGCAGCCAATGGCGCTAGGGAAAACAGGGATGCGGTGATACGGGTGCTTAAACGGAACACCCGGGCCAAGTGCCCGGGTGCCATGCTGCCGGTAGGGCAGCGGTAGGCGAGTTAGATTTTGCCTACGAGATCCAGAGACGGGGCAAGTGTCTCTTCGCCTTCTTTCCATTTGGCCGGGCACACTTCGTTCGGGTTTTCACGAACGTATTGAGCTGCCTTCACTTTACGCAGCAGCTCTTCGGCGTTACGGCCAATGTTGCCTGCGTTGATTTCGACGATCTGGATTTTGCCATCGGGGTCAACGACGAAGGTGCCGCGCTCAGCCAGACCCGCTTCTTCGATCAGTACTTCGAAGTTGCGAGAAATTTGCAGGGTCGGGTCAGCGATCATTGGGTACTGAAGCTTGCCGATGGTTTCAGAGCTGTCGTGCCATGCTTTGTGGGTAAAGTGGGTGTCGGTAGATACGCTGTAGATTTCGACGCCCAGCTTCTTGAAGGCTTCGTAGTTGTCGGCCAGATCGCCAAGCTCGGTCGGGCAGACGAAGGTGAAGTCAGCCGGATAGAAGAAGAAAATGGACCACTGACCTTTGAGGTCCGCTTCAGTAACATCGATAAATTCGCCGTTCAGGTAGGCGGTGGCTTTAAACGGTTTTACTTCAGTGTTAATCAAAGACATTTAGAACGTCTCCATAAAGGGTGGATGGCAGTAAAAAAAGTTGTTGCTAATGGTAGCGGGCTACGACTAATAGCTAAAATTGGAAAAATGAATCTTTCCAATAGAAGTGGGCTATTGAACGATTTGGCTACCTTTCGCGACACTTGTTGTGGGGGCAGTTGGCGCTTAATACAAGAATTTTTCGGTGGCTCTTGCGGTAGGCGGCACTGCACCGCAAAATTCGCACGGTTGCGATAATCGCCTAAGCTGTTTTCAACTGCGTTGGGTTGGCGTACAGGCCTTCCTTCAAAGAGCAGTCGGTTGCCGAACGTGGGCTGTGGTGACGTGAACTTTACATTTAGGAGCAGGTAGATGGGGAACATCCAAAAACTTTCAGCGGCCGTTACGGCCATCTCTTTTGCCGTAGCGGCTGCCGCTGCCCACGCTGAGGAAGTGCGGGTATATAACTGGTCTGACTATATCGCCCCGGAAACGCTGGAGAAGTTCACCGAGCGTACCGGTATCGAAGTGACGTACGATGTGTATGACAGTAACGAAATTCTCGACGCAGCGCTCTTGTCGGGCCGTTCTGGCTACGACGTGGTGGTGCCGTCAACGTACTACTTTACCCGCCAACTCAAAGCGGGCGTTTTCCAGCCGCTGAACCATGAGCTGCTGCCGAACTTGGACAACCTCGACCCGGAGCTGATGGCCAATCTCGAAACCATCGACCCAGGCAGCGAATACTCCGTTCCTTATATGTGGGGCACCAACGGCATCGGTTATAACGTCGAGCGAGTGACCGACATTCTCGGTGACGACGCTCCGTTGGATAGCTGGGCACTGCTGTTCGATCCAGAGATTACCACTAAGCTGAGTGAAGCGGGCTGTGGTCTATCGATGATGGATTCGGGCGATGAAATGCTGTCGCCTGCCATGGTGTACCTTGGCTTGGATCCGCTGAACGAGACCGTCGAAGACATCGAAGCGGCTGGTGAGCTGATTGCCAACGTTCGCGACAACATCACTTACTTCCACTCCTCGCGCTACGTTTCTGACCTCGCTAATGGCGACATTTGCGTGGCGGCGGGTTACTCCGGCGATATCTTCCAGGCCGCTGCGCGTGCCGAAGAGGCGGGTCGTGATTTCACCATTGGCTATAGCATCCCGAAAGAGGGCGCTGCGCTTTGGTTCGACATGATGGCGGTGCCGGCCGATGCGCCGAATCCTGAGAATGCCCACGCGTTCATCAATTTCATTCTCGACCCGGAAATCGCTGCCGAGATCAGCGAGTACGTGCGTTACGCCAACCCCAACTTGGCTGCTAACGAGTATCTCTCTGATGAGCTGATCAACGACCCGGCCATTTACCCTGAGACCGACGTAATGAAGAACCTTTACGTCCAAGTCGAAAAACCCCAGGAGCTGCTGCGTGCTCGAACGCGCACCTGGAACCGCGTCAAATCTGGACGTTAATGCCAATCATCGTCTGACGGCGAGCCGGGCAGCTGCCCGGCTCGCTGTTTGTCTTTTATCGCCCGGTCTTTCGGGCCTTTTGATGGGAGTGGCGAATGGTCACTACGCCCCTGTCGAACGACGTTCCCTCTGCTTCGTCTGCCGTACCTCCTCAGGCTCGCGCCCAGGGCAAGACGCCTCGTTTTGCCGAAGATATCGTTTTAGAGGTCAAGCGTTTGAGCAAGCGGTTCGATGATGCGCTTGCCGTAGATGACGTGAATTTGCAGGTGAAGCGCGGCGAAATTTTTGCCTTGCTCGGCGGCTCTGGCTCGGGTAAGTCGACGCTACTGCGCATGCTGGCGGGGTTCGAGACGCCCAGCGAGGGGCGCATTTTGCTGAGTGGCGAGAACATCACCGAGATGCCACCACATAAACGGCCCATCAACATGATGTTCCAGTCGTATGCGCTGTTTCCGCACATGACCGTGGCCCAAAACATTGCCTTCGGCTTGAAGCAGGACAAGTTGCCGAAAGCCGACATCGAGACGCGCGTGGCTCAGATGCTCAAACTGGTGCACATGGAGCGTTTCGCCAAGCGCAAGCCCCATCAGCTTTCAGGCGGTCAGCGTCAGCGGGTGGCCTTGGCACGCTCTCTCGCCAAGCGACCCAAGCTTCTGCTGCTCGATGAGCCCATGGGCGCGTTGGACAAAAAGCTGCGCACCGAAATGCAGCTGGAGGTGGTCGAGATCATCGAGCAGGTCGGCGTCACCTGCATCATGGTGACCCACGACCAGGAAGAAGCCATGACCATGGCCGACCGCGTGGCGATCATGGCCGACGGCTGGATCGAGCAGGTGGGCTCACCGGTGGATATCTACGAAAGCCCCGCGAGCAGAATGGTGGCTGAATTCGTCGGCACGGTGAATCTGTTCGAAGGGGAGATCATCGAAGACGCCGCCGATCACTGCCGCATCGAATCCCCCGCGCTTTCTCGGCCTATCTATATCGATCACGGTATTACGACCCAAGCGGTCGATCGCCGGGTGTGGGCAGCGTTGCGCCCTGAGAAAATCTGGCTCACCCGCGAACAGCCAACGTGTGAGTACAACTGGGAAGCGGGCAAAGTGGACGATATCGCCTATTTGGGTGGCTACTCGCTCTACTACGTGCGCACCGCCTCCGGGCAGATGATCAAGGTCAGCATGGCCAATACCGAGCGTCGCGGCGACCGCCCCACCTGGGAGGATAGCGTGTACGTTTACTGGGAAGATCACAGCGCTATCGTGCTGAACCGCTAATGCCCAGGTGGATGAGAGGAGATTGCCTATGATGACGCCATCTCGCGTGTCAGGCGTGATCAAGCGGATGCAGCTAGGCCGTCGTGCCGTGATTGCACTTCCGCTGGTGTGGCTGACGCTGTTTTTCCTGCTCCCGTTTGCGCTGGTGCTGAAAATCAGCTTATCCGAATCGGCCATCGCCATACCGCCCTATGGGCCGCTGGTGGAGTATGCCGACCAAACGCTCAACGTTTTTCTGAATTTAGGCAACTATCTGTTTCTGTTGTCCGATTCGCTCTATGTGGCCGCCTACTGGGGGTCGATCAAAACCGCGTTCATTGCCACGGCGGTATGTTTGCTGATTGGCTACCCGATGGCGTATGCCATGGCGCGTGCGCCAGGGCGCTGGCAGCTGGTTCTGCTGCTGTTGGTGATGCTGCCGTCGTGGACGTCGTTTCTGATTCGGGTTTACGCTTGGATGGGCATTCTCAGCAATAGCGGGTTGATCAATAACCTGCTGATGGGGCTTGGTCTCATCGATGCCCCGCTGCGGATGATGAACACGCAATTCTCGGTGATCGTAGGCATCGTCTACGCTTACCTGCCGTTCATGGTGCTGCCGCTGTACGCCCACCTGACGCGTTTGGATAATTCGCTCCTGGAAGCGGCATCGGACCTTGGGTCACGTAAATTCAACACCTTCTTGAAGGTCACGCTGCCGCTCTCGATGGGGGGCATCATTGCGGGCTCGATGCTGGTGTTCATTCCAGCGGTCGGTGAATTCGTGATTCCCGAACTGCTGGGCGGCCCCGATACGTTGATGATTGGTAAGGTGTTGTGGGAAGAGTTCTTCCTCAATCGGGATTGGCCCGTGGCCTCGGCGCTCGCCATGGTCATGCTGCTGCTATTGCTCGTCCCTATCGTGTGGTTCCACCGCTACCAGTCACGGGAGCTTGAAGAATGATCAGATCGCATCGGCGCCCAAGTTTTACCACCGTGATGCTGGTGCTGGGGCTGCTGTTTTTGTACCTACCCATGGTCGTTCTGGTGGTGTATTCGTTCAACGAATCACGCCTGGTGACGGTGTGGGCCGGGTTCTCCACCCAGTGGTACGGTGAGCTGTTCCGCGACCAGCAGATTTTGTCGGCGGTGTGGACCAGTTTGAAGATTGCCTTCTTTGCCGCCAGCATGGCGGTGTGCCTGGGAACGGTAGCGGCCTTCGTCATGACCCGCTACGGACATTTTCGAGGTAAAACGGCACTCTCGAGCATGGTGACCGCGCCGCTGGTAATGCCGGAAGTTATCACCGGTCTGTCGCTGCTGCTGCTGTTCGTGCAAATGGCGCAGCTAATAGGTTGGCCTGCTGACCGTGGCATGGCGACCATTTGGATCGCCCACACTACGTTTTGTAGTGCCTACGTGGCGGTGGTGGTCGCCGCTCGCCTGCGGGAAGTGGACCGCTCTATCGAGGAAGCGGCGATGGATTTGGGCTCGCCCCCGGTCAAGACGTTCTTCTTCGTGACGCTCCCGGTGATCTCCCCGGCGCTGGCCGCTGGCTGGTTGCTGGCGTTTACCCTCTCGCTGGATGACTTGGTCATTGCCAGCTTTGTTTCGGGCCCGGGTGCGAACACGCTGCCGATGGTGGTGTTCTCATCGGTACGGATGGGCGTGTCGCCGAAGATCAACGCGTTGGCGACGTTGATCATTTTGACGGTGTCGTTGGCGACGCTGCTGGCGTGGTATTTCATGCGCCGCAGCGAGGCCAAGCGTCAGGCGGCCATGCAGCAGGCCGAAGGGGCTTGAATAGAGTTCGAGCGCCGCTAGAGCACGTCGTCATCACGGCCGGTGATGACGGCTTCTAGCTCGCCGGTCATCGGTGAAACGATGACTTGAAGTTGGATGGGCGCACAGCACTGATGACAATCTTCCCAGGTATCATGGCTGCCCTGTGAGATGTCGATCACGAAGGTGAGCGGGGTGTCACAATAAGGGCAGTGAAAATCGTGATGGATCAACGCGTCGTCTTGCATGGTGTTTGCCCTTTTTAACGTTACACTGGCTGAAGCATGGACATGATGACTCAGTGTAGCAGTGCGCTTTACAGGCAGGCGCCTGCTGCGCGAATCAGGTAGGATATCAGCGGGTTTTCCCGAATCACCTAGCGAGATGAGAGCGATGATGAAACGATACATGGCAGTTGCGGCCCTAGCGGCCTTCCCAATGGTCGCCCAGGCAGATACACCGAATTTGACGCCCGGCGAGTGGGAGTTCGTCAGCGTAACTAGCGTCAGTGGCGATATGCAGATTCCCGATCAAACCGAAACCGAGCGTCAGTGCATTACCCAGGCAGAACTGGAAGGCGCTGAGTTCGGTTTCATCGAAGAGGAAGAGGGCTGCGAGCTGCTGGACCAAGAGATGAATGCCGATGGCCTCTCCTACAGCATGGTATGCCGCGCAGAGGGTGGCGAAGCCACCATCGATGGCGAAATGCGCTTCATGGGTGAGCAGATCGAAGGCACCGTGGATATTCTGACGCAGTCGCCCATGGGCGAACTGACCATGAACACGACGATCGAAGGCGAGCGTATCGGTAACTGCGAATAAGCACTCCCGTTACGATAGCCTAAACCACCAAGGGCGCCCACTGGGCGCCCTTGGTGTCTCTACTGCCCGTCGATTCATCGCTCTGGCGTTTCCAGCGGCGTGTGTGGCGCCATCGGGGCATTGGCGATCTCCTTTTCGAGCTGGCGCTTGACCGCCCCAGGCGAGCCGGAGTAGCGGGCCAGCAGGTCGTAGGCCACCGGCACGACGAACAGCGTGAAGAGGGTGGCAGCCCCGACGCCTGCCATGATGACCGTGCCGATCACCAGGCGTGACTCGGCCCCCGGGCCGCTGGAGATGATCAGCGGAATGGCACCGGCCATGGTGGTTACGGCGGTCATCAAGATGGGCCGCAAACGCGTCACCGAGGCTTCGATCAGCGCCGAGCGAAACCCCTGGCCCTCATCGCGCAGTTGGTTGGCGAACTCGACGATCAAAATACCGTTCTTGGCCGCCAAACCGATCAGCAGTACTAGGCCGACTTGGCTATAAATATTCAGCGACTGGCCGCTGAGCAGCAGCGCGAGCAGCGCACCGCTCATGGCGAGTGGCACCGTCAGCATGATGACGAAGGGGTGAATCAGGCTCTCGAATTGAGCCGCCAGCACCAAGAAGACCACCACCGCGCCGAGGATCAGCAGAAATGTCGTTGCGCCGCTGGCCTGCTGGAAATCCCGGGAAGGCCCGGCCACGTTGGTTTGTACCTCTTCCGGTAGAAGCGTATCCGCGGCGTCTTGGAGGTAGGCCAGCGCTTCGCCAAGGGGATAGCCGTCAGCGAGGTTTGCTTCGATCGTGATGGCGCGTACCCGGTCAAATCGGTTCAGCGTGCTAGCCCCGGCAAAATCGGACAGTGTCACGAGACTGGCCAGCGGGATCAGTTCGCCCGTGCGCGCCGAGCGCACCTGAATGTTATCCAGCGCTCGCGGGCTGTTTTGGCGGCTGCGGTCGCCTTCCACGATGACGTCGTACTCTTCACCGTCATCTACATAGCGCGTCACGTTACGCCCACCTAGCAGGACTTCTAGTGTGCGGCCTATTTCGGTCACCGTAACGCCCAACGATGCGGCGCGTTCGTAATTGATATCCACCCTTAGCTGGGGCTGGGTTTCGTCGTAGTTGCTCTCGATGGCGGTCAGGCGCGGGTTGTTTTCCCGTACGTGGTTGATCAACCGATCACGCCAGCGGGCAAGATCTTCATAGGTGCCGCCGCCCAAGACGAACTGAACGGGCTTTTGTGTACGCTGGCCAAAGCCTTGGCGCATCACCGGAAAGGCTTGGACGCCAGGCAGCGAGCCAAGCTGTTGGCGCACGTCAGCCATGATCTCCCAGGCACTGCGGCGGCTGCCCCAGTCAGCCATATTGACGATGATGAACCCACTGTTAAAGTTTTCGATATTGCCGAATCCACGCGGGGCGCGCACGACCACGCGTTCCAGCTCGCCGCTCTCTACGAAGGGGGTTAGCCGCGCCTCGATTTCGTCCATGTAGTCCATCATGTAGTCGAATGTGGCGCCTTCGGGCCCATTCACCAGCACGATGAAGTTACCGCGATCCTCCTGGGGGGTGTACTCGTTGGGCAGCGCCGATGCGAGCCACGCCGTACCCGTGATCAGTAAAGCAAACAGCGCCACCACCAGCCATTTGGCTGCCAATACGGTTTCAAGAGCGCATTGATAGCGGCGCTTAGTGCCGTCCAGCAACCACTGTACGCCTTGGCCAATACGACTGTCGTGCATGCCGGGCTTGAGAATCTTGGAGGCCATCATCGGCGTTAGCGTCAGCGCGAGTAGGGTAGAGACGATCACCGCCGCCGCCATGGTCAGGGCAAATTCCGAGAACAGTCGGCCGATGTCGCCTTGCAGCATGCTCAGTGGTACAAAGACGGCGACCAGCACCAGGGTGGTGGCGATCACTGCAAAGGCGATTTGTCGCGTGCCACGAAAGGCGGCCACTAGCGGGGTTTCGCCATAGTCATGCATGCGTCGATTGATGTTCTCGAGTACCACGATGGCGTCGTCCACGATCAGCCCGATGGCCAGCACCAGGGCAAGCAGGGTGAGCAGGTTGATGGAGAAGTTCATTGCGGCCAGCGCCGTGAACGCGCCAATCACGGCAATCGGTACCGTGACGGCGGGGACCAGGGTCGTACGTAGATTGCCTAGGAACAGAAAAATCACGATGACAACAAGGCCCATGGCAATAAAGAGCGTCATGACGACCTGCTCGATGGCACCAGAGACAAACACTGAGGCATCGTAATTGAGGGCAAGCGACATGCCCGCAGGCAGCGTGCCCTGCAGCCGCTCCAGCTCCTGTTGCACCGCCTCAGACAGCTCGATCACGTTGGCGGTGGACTGCATGATCATCCCCAGCCCCACCATGGGCACACCGTTGGCTCGGAACACCGAGCGATCTTCTACTGACCCGACTTCCACGCGGGCGACATCGGCAAGACGTACCAAATAACCGTTGTTGCTTTGAGTGAGCGCTAGGCGCTGAAAATCATCGGCGGTGGCGAAGCTGCGCGGCAGACGGACGATGAACTGACGGTCATCGGACTCGATCGAGCCAGCGGGTAGCTCGACGTTCTCGGCGCGTAATGCGTCTTCTACATCGCCCACGGTTAGGCCGCGAGCCGCCAGTGCGTTACGGTCGAGCCACACGCGCATGGCGTAATCTTGGCCGCCGCCGACACGCACGCGGGCAACGCCGGGTTGCACCGACAGGCTATCAACGAGAAAGCGGTTGGCGTAGTCGGTGAGTTCGGCAATCGAGTAGTCCGCCCCCGACAGGCTCAGCCATACGACGATCTCTTCGCTGCTATCGGCTTTGGTGACTTCTGGGTTGTCGGCGTCGTCTGGGAGGTTGCGCAGCGCGCCGGAGATGCGGTCGCGTATATCGTTTGCCGCGGCGTTGATATCCACGGTGATGGCGAACTCGATTTCGATACGCGAGCGGCCATCTTCACTTTGAGAGGTGATCAGTTCGATACCTTCGACCCCGGCAATACGGTCTTCCAGCACTTGGGTAATACGTGTTTCTACCACGCTTGCTGAGGCGCCGGGGTAGCGTGTATCGATACTAACGATGGGCGGGTCGACCGTGGGATACTCTTGAAGCGGTAAGCGATTGAGCGCCAGCAGTCCAAAGGCGATGATTAGCGCCGCAATCACCATGGCGAGCACGGGCCGCTGGACGGAAATATCGGATAAACGCATTAGCGATCAGCCTCCAGCAGCGAGCGAATATCCGTCGTTTCGTCGGCAATGCCCAGTAGCCTGACCTCTTGGCCTTCTCGGGCGAGCTGTAGGCCGTGGATCACGACCAAGTCGCCTTCACGAAGGCCTTCGAGGATTTCGACCTCGCCACTGCGTCGCTCGCCAATAGCGACCTCACGGCGTTCTAAGCGCGGGGCCTCCTGCTGTTGAATTACCATGACGAAATGGCGGTTGCCACTGGGCTGAAGGGCGGCTTCAGGGAGCACGAGCGTCTCGCGCACGCGCTGTTGCACGATGACCTCCATCAGCATGCCGGGGCGCAATTTCAAGTCGGGGTTGGCAAGCTCGGCGCGAACGTTCACGCTGCGGGAGGTGGGATCGATGCGCGTGCCGATACTAGCAATTTCCCCGCGAAACACCTCGTCTGGATACGCTGCGGTGGTGGCCGTTAGGCTCAGCCCGGCAGAGAGTCGGCCCAAAAACACCTCAGGCAAGGTGAAGTCGAGCTTCATGACGTCGAGCTTGTCGAGGGTCACCAGCGCCATACCTGGGGTGACGAGCGTGCCGACACTGACATCACGAAAGCCGACCCTGCCGCTAAACGGTGCAAGGATACGATAATTCTCGAGTCGCGCTTCTAGCGCTTGGGCATCGGCTTGCGCTTGGCGGAGCTGGGATTGCGTATCTTCGACGTCGGCTCTGGCCGCTAAGTTACGCTGCTGCAGCTGCGAGGCGCGGCCGGATGCATTGCGCCGCTCATCGGTGAGTGCTTGCGCTGCTCTCAATAGTGCCTGCTCTTCGGCATCTTCCAGACGAATGAGTAAGCGGCCACGCTCGACCTGTTCACCATCGTCAAAGTTGATCTCCGCGATGGTGTCGGTGACAGTAGCGGATAATGTCACGCTCTCGTCGGCGCTCAAAGTGCCCAGCGCTTCCAGCGGGTCCGACCAGGTGTCGGACGCTACTTGATACCCAATGACGGGTGGGGGTGTTTGCGCGCTGGCAAGAGTGGCCCAACCAAGCAGTAGTAAGAGGCCACAAAAGGTGCGTTTCGATGCAGGCATAAGTGTCTCGATATCATTCACGGACTGGGTGCTTTACGCTCCACCGTCCAGGCCGGTGTCAGCCCCTAGGCGCAGCGGTGCCGTACCGCCAAGCGAAATATTGTGCTCTTCTTGTACTTTAAGGATGATAATGTACAGCAATGTAGTGCTTTTTACCTGTTAAAATACCCGCCTATTCTTTTTGGGAGCCTTTGTAATGGTCTTCGACGTCGTGGTCATTGGCGCGGGCGCCGCTGGTTTGATGTGCGCGGCGCAGGCAGGCTATGCCGGGCGACGTGTCTTAGTGCTCGACCATGCCAACAAAGCGGGTAAAAAAATCCTAATGTCGGGGGGAGGCCGCTGTAACTTTACCAATCTTGATACGGCGCCCGGGCATTTTTACTCTGAAAATCCTTATTTTTGTATCTCCGCATTAAAACGTTACCGTCCAGAACACTTCGTATCGCTCGTGGAAGCCCATGGCGTCGAGTATGTAGAAAAAGCGCCTGGACAATTGTTTTGCGCCGATTCCGCTAAAGAGATCGTTCGGGTGCTGATGACCGAGTGTGAGTGGGCTGGGGCAGAGGTGGCACTGAAAACCTCCATCTCGCGCGTGGAGCGCCAAGGGGAGGGCATGCGCCTGACCACCTCCATGGGGACCATCGATGCAGGCGTGGTCGTGGTGGCTACAGGGGGGCTCTCCATTCCCACCATGGGGGCGACGGGATTTGGCTACGACATTGCGCGCCAGTTCGGCCTGGAGGTGCTGCCCACTCGCCCCGGCTTGGTGCCGTTTACCCTGAGCGATAGCTGGAAAGAGCGGGTCGCAGCGCTTTCTGGCGTCAGCCTGCCCTCGGCGGTGAGTTGCAAGGAGACGCGCTTTGTCGAGCCGATGCTGTTTACCCACCGAGGGCTGTCTGGCCCCTCCATGCTGCAGATCTCCAGCGTGTGGGAGTCTGGTAGCGCGATTACCATTGACCTCATGCCGGGTGAAAACGTCGCGGAGGCCTTGCGTCATGCGCGGCAGGAAACCCCTAAGCGCCTATTGTCTACCTGGCTTGGCGAGCGTTTTCCCAAGCGCTTTGCCCAAGCATTGCAAGAGTGGTACCCCAACGCAGAGCTGGCTAGTCCGCTGGCCCAGTACAGCAATGAAGCGCTTGATGTGTGGGCTCAGCGGCTCAACCACTGGCAGCTAAAACCGGCGGGTACGGAAGGGTGGCGCACGGCGGAGGTGACGATGGGCGGGGTAAGTACCCATGCTATCTCATCGAAAACTTTCGAAGTCAAAGACCTACCGCAGCTGCGCTTCATTGGTGAGGTGCTGGATGTGACGGGGCAACTAGGCGGCTATAACTTTCAGTGGGCATGGGCTAGCGGTGTTGCCTGTGGACAAGCGTGTTAAGTGTCATCGACACGCATTAAACAAGCCGCTGCGGTAAGTGAGCCGCAGCGGCTTGTCGGATCATCCTTATCGCAGGCGTAGCGGTCAACGGACGATTATGTCGCCACTTTGGCAAGGAGCTTCAACTTTCGAAAGAGCATGTAACCTGCCAGTGCCTTACGACCTAGCACCATGGCACCGCCTGGATGACGTGCAATGCGTAACGCAGCAATGCCGCCAATGGCGTAAAGCGGCAGTTTGATGCTTTTCCAATGACGTTCCAGCGGGGAAGAGGCATGTAGCAACGTGTCGCTATCGACCAGTATGTCGATACGCTGCTGCTCCAGTTCGGCGAGCAGCGCCGCCTTGCGCTCTGCTCGACTGAGTGGTTTAACGACGCTATCGTGACGGGTCATCCTCATTCACCTCTAGCAAGGCCCGGTCCGCCGCAAGCTGCTTTAACGTTTCTTTGAGCAGCGTATGACGCTTGGCTTGACGAAGTGCTATTACGGCGAGTAGTACGCTGAGTGCAATCAGTACACCAGCACTCACGCTGATGGCCGTGAGACGATACGTGTCCCAAAAAAGCACAATGACAAGAGCCGTTAGCGTAGCAATGCCAAGAAGCAGTAATAGCAGGCTGGCACCAGCAAGCAGCAGTAAGACTAATAAGCGGGCGCGCTCTTCCTCTAGTTCCAAAACCGCCAAACGCAGGCGGGTCTCACTGTTGGCAACCAGTGTTTTTAGCAGGCGTTTGGCGGCGGAAAAGACACGTTGGGTAGGACCCAAAGCCATTAGCGACGTCCGAGGAGCATACCAACGACAAGGCCCGCTGCGGCACCAAGGCCGATGCTGGTCCAGGGGTTCTCACGGACGTAACGATCACAGCAATCGACCTGCTCTGAAAGTGTCTCGCGGGTATCTTCGTAAAAACGTTCACCGCGGGCTTCTAGGCGGGCACGGGTATCCTTCAAACGTCGTTCGGCACGCTCACGCAGGTCGCGCATTTCGCCGCTAGCATCCTTGGAGGTGGCGTTCATCAGCTCTTCGACGGTTTCGCTGAGGTGACGCAGATCCTCTTTGAGCTGGTCAGCACGGGCAGAGGTGTCTGTATTACGTTTTGCCATGATGTCTTCCTTTGACGAGTGAATGAGTTACGACTTCAGCATAGCAGTCATCATCATATAGACAACCTTACTGGCTTAACGGTTCAGCCCAGTGGCGCTGAACAGTGGGTTGAGGCTAAAACCAAGGCTCAGGCGATGCACGCGGTGGTTGTAATCGATCATGCTCTCGCCGTAACCGTAGTAATACTGCACATGGGTGCGCACGCCGTTGAACGCGGGCCAGCTGTAATCGATCTGCGTGCCGTAGTTGCCGGCGCTAGGGTTGCCACGCAGTTGACCGGCAAATTCATGGTTGTTTTGCAGGCGCTTGGCGAGGCGAATGTCGCCATAGCCGACGAAGCGCTCGATATCGGGGTTGTCATCATCGCTATCCGACTCGGGCACGCGCCAGTGGGGCGCCAGGGTGAGCGCCCAATCGCCGCTTTGGAAGGTGCTTTCCAAGTACACTCGGTTCCAACTGCGCGAGAGCGGATCGGAGCGGCCATTTGATTGATGGATGAACGACACGCGGTTGCGGGTGTTCACCCATCCCAAGGCACTCCAGGCGTTGTCGAAGTCGATAAACACTTCGGGCTCATAGTTGGTTTCGCGAAACGGCGAGGAGGCATCGGTGTTGTACGCCTGCCACCAGCTACGCTGGGTATACGCAAAGTAAACGTCGCCTATGTCACCGAAGACATTTTCGGCCAAATTGAACTTGGCACTGAATTGAAATTTGACCTCACCACTATCCGGTTGAACGTCGTCTGTGATGCTGCGGAAATTCTCGACGTTTTGATTCGTGTTGTAGCTAATGGGGAACAGATAGTTGGTGCGATGCGTCGTGATGGCGAAGGGGTTACGTGACGACTCTTGTTCCAACTGTCGCCGTTCGCTCAGGTCTTCGAGCGCTACTTCGACTGGCAGCGGCGCTGGTTCGATACCCTGGGCGGCATCTTCGGGTGCTTCGATTTGCTGAAGCTGCTGGCGCAACTGGTAGAGTTCGGTATTGAGCGCTTGAATGCGCGCTTCAATGTCTTCTCGGGAATCGGCTATGGCGCTTTGACTGAGCACGGTCGCGCTCACAAATGTCGCCAAACCGGTGAACAGCAGTTTTCGGGTAACCATCAACGTGGCTCGCAAATTAAGAGTAGAGAGATGCCAGCATTGTTTCTATACATGCCGCTTGTGTAAGTCAACTCCGTATGGCGACGTGCTGACAATATTGCGTCGAGCTGTCTTACCCATGACAATGGCTATCTCGCCCGACATCGCGGGCCGATATGTCTATGAGGCATCCGTCACGTGGTTAGAAATGCCCTGAAAGCCGCCATCGGCTGCCTGTTTGTGGTAGTGCTGTTGGCGGAAACCGCCATCGCTCAAAGCACCTCGATCGAGGGCGTTCCTCCTCAAGCTGAGCTCTCCGAACGCTTGGCAGTCATTGAATCTCTTGAAACTGAGCCTACCGCTGAGCAGCAGCGTGACCAAGCGGCGTTGACCGCTGCATTGCAGGCATATGAGCGGCTCCAAGCGATCGAAGAGCGTCAGCAGGCACTCGAGCAGCGGGTCAGTCAGGCGCCTGAGCAGTTGCTACGCCTGGAGCGTGAGCTCAACGCTGCGCAAGAGGAGAGTCTGCAGCTGTCGGTCGATAACCTTAGCGATATGCCTTTAGAGGCTTTGGAAGCCGAACAAGCGGATGCCGTGATCGAACTGCAGCAGCTCCAGAGCCAAATGGCCGAGGTGAATTCCCAACTCCTTGCGGCGCAAACGCTGCCCGAGCGGGCGCAACAGGCCATTTCCGAGGCGCTGCAGCGGGCTGAAACACTGCGTCGTGAGCACGATACCCGAGCCGCGCTGCTCGCCGACCGCCAGCTTTCGGCCCGTGAGGATGCGCAGCTCATTCAGTGGCGCTTAGAGCGAGCGGTGGCCGAGCAAGAGGTCACCCTGAACCAGCGGGAGTTGAGCGCTAACAGTCGCCTGCGCGAGCTGGCTCAGCAGCGTCGTGACCTGATTGCCTTGCAAATCGACCAGCAAGAGCAGCAGCTCAACCTGCTCCAGGGCGTGATCGACCGCCAGCGACGTCTTCAGTCTGAACAGGCCATTGCCGACGCCGCCAAGAACGATCCATTGATCGCCGAGGGGCACCCTGTCGTGCTGAATGCACAGCAGATCAACCAAACGCTTAGCCTGGAGCTATTGCGGGCGACGGACCGTGCCAATGGCATCGTGCGCGAAAACATCGAGGCGCAGCGCCAGTTGGAGCATGTTCGCCAGCTCCAGCGCAGCCTCAACGAGCAGATGGAGGCGATTCGCGGCAGCCAACTGTTGTCGCGTATTCTTCGCGAACAGCGTCAATCGCTACCCGTTGTGGTGCCGCGCCGGGATTTGCAAGATGAGATCGCCGATCTGCGTTTGAAGCAGTTCGATCTCATCCGCCAGCGCGATCAACTCCGGCAGGGCGAGCGACTGGCAGCTCAGCGCCTGGAAGAGGCTGGCGTCGATGTCACGCCAGGGCTGGTGGATTCTCTGACCCGCTTGTATCAATCCCGACGCGAGCTGGTCGAGCAGCTCGAACAAGCATACGGCAACCTATTGAGCTCGGCTATCGAGCTACAGCTCAATCAGCAGCAGCTGCTCAGCACGACACAAGATTTACGCACTACCATCGATGAGCAGCTGTTTTGGGTGGCCAACAGTCGTCCTCTAGATGTGAACTGGCTGCGCCAACTGCCCCAGCATCTTCAGCAGGAGTGGCGGGAAGGGGAGTGGCGCGCGGTGTTGCCTACTCGTTGGAAAGGGCTCTCATGGGACATGTTGGTGGGCGCGCCACTGCTGCTGTTGAGCGTGGTTTTAATCGCTTTGCGCGGGCATATCAAAGCGCGTTTGGCGCTGATTCATTCACAAATTGGCCGTTTGAAGAGCGATACCCAGCTGCATACCCCCAAGGCCGTTTTGCTCAATGCACTGCTGGCGGTACCAGGCCCGCTGGCGTTGGCTGGCACGGGCGTAGCCCTACGTACGGCGGAAGGCGGTCTGGCCCTTGGACTGGCACCGGCGCTGCTGCAGCTTGGTTTGAGCTGGTTCGTGGTAGCCCTTGGGCGGCGACTGCTGGTGCCCGACGGCGTCGCCGAGCGTCACTTTACCTGGTCACCGGCGTACAACGCGCGGCTGCGTCGCTTGTTGATTGGGCTGGGCATGGCGCTGGTACCGGTCGTGGCCATTGCGGCCATGTCTGAACAGATGGAGACCCCCTTGGCCCAGCGCCCTGTCGCCATGGCACTGTTCATGGGGGGGCTGCTTGCCATGGCGTGGTCGCTGACGCAGCTCATCCTGGCCCATGTCCCAATCTTTGGTGTGCGGCTTTTCAGGCTGATCTTGGGGCTCGCCATGGCCGCCGTTCCACTGGTGCTGATGGGCCTGGTTGCCTGGGGCTACGAGTACACGGCGCTCAGGCTGGTAGCGCGTTTTGCCATTACGCTCTACCTATTAGGGCTTTGGGTGGTAGTGGAGGCGACGGTGGTGCGTAGTTTGGCCGTTGCCGCCCGCCGCTTGGCCTACCGCCGAGCGCTGGCCAGACGGCGCGCCCAGGTGCAAGAGGGTGCCGAAGGCGGGCTCGAGGTAGTCGAAGAGCCGCCGCTGGATATGGAAAAGATCAACGCTCAGTCGCTGCGGCTCTCCAAGCTGATTCTGCTGATTGGTTTCAGTGCGCTGCTCTATTTGGTGTGGTCGGACCTGCTCTCGGTGTTGGGTTACTTGGACCAGGTATCGCTTTGGGACGCGGGCGAAGGCGATCTGGTCGATGATGCTCTCTCCATTTCGGATTTTTTTACGGCGCTGCTGGTGGTGGCTGTCACGTTCATCATGGCGAGTAACCTGCCAGGACTGCTCGAAGTCATGGTGCTCTCTCGCTTGGCGCTCAAGCAGGGCAGCGCTTATGCGATTAGCTCACTGCTCTCTTACACCATCGTAGGCACCGGGATCGTCATGTCGCTGGCGACCTTGGGGGTCTCTTGGGACAAGCTGCAGTGGCTGGTGGCGGCGCTGAGTGTGGGTTTGGGGTTTGGCTTGCAAGAGATCTTTGCCAACTTCATTTCGGGATTGATCATTCTGTTCGAGCGCCCCATTCGTATCGGCGACACCATTACGCTAGGGAACCTTCACGGCACGGTCAGCCGGATTCGCATTCGGGCGACCACGGTGACCGACTTCGACCGCAAAGAGATCATCATTCCCAACAAAACGTTCGTGACCGACCAACTGATCAACTGGTCGCTCTCCGACAACGTGACCCGCGTGGTGCTCACCTACGGCGTCTCCCACGGTTCGGATTTACCACTCGTGCATAGACTGTTACGTCAAGCTGCCGATGAGAACGCACGCGT
The DNA here is from genome assembly GCF_022348105.1 of Halomonas sp. MMH1-48. Classification (NCBI taxonomy): domain Bacteria; kingdom Pseudomonadati; phylum Pseudomonadota; class Gammaproteobacteria; order Oceanospirillales; family Halomonadaceae; genus Halomonas; species Halomonas sp. MMH1-48. The sequence goes on along the minus strand of NZ_JAKRFL010000006.1, from coordinate 65,480 downwards.
ATTGGATGACCCGGAGCCGCAGGTGTTCTGCTTGAGCTATGGGCCACACAGCCTGAATTTCGAACTGCGTATTTTTGTCAATGACCTACTGGACCGCTTGTTTGCTGCCGACGAGGTGAACTGCCGGGTGGACGAGCTGTTCAAGGAGGCTGGAGTGAAAATCGCCTTCGAGCAGTTGGACGTATGGCTACATCGTGAGCAGGGAGAGCCGGTGAACGTGCAGTCGGATTCGACTCTCCCGCCCGCTACCTTGAGCTGATCGCTACCGCTTGCTGGCAAATAGTAGAAACTCCCGATTGCCGTCGCTGCCGGTAATCGGGCTCTCTTGCCAGTGACTGATGACGAGGCCGCACTGCTCGCAGGCGTCGCGTATGTGGTGTTCTACCTCTTGATAGCGCTGCGGGTCGCGCACGATGCCGCGCTTATCCAGCGCGCCTGGGTCGAGTTCGAACTGCGGCTTGACCAGGGAGAGGAGCTGCCCGCTGGGTGGCAGCAGTGCGGCAACCTCAGGCAAGATCAGGGTCTGGGAAATAAACGAAACATCCATGACCGCAAGATCAATGGGCCGTTCGGCGAGGGTGTTCAATAGCGCCGCTGCACCGCTCATATAGCGGGCGTTGAGTCCTTCTAGGCACGTCACACGAGGGTCGCTGCGCAGGTGGCTGGCGAGTTGGTCGTGGCACACTTCCACACCAATGACGTGGCGCGCGCCGAACTGCAGGGCGCAGTCGGTAAAGCCCCCCGTCGATTGACCAATATCCAGCACGCCTCGCTCGTCGAGGCGCATATTTAACGTCAGTAGCACGCTCTCCAGCTTGAGCCCCGCCCGAGAGGCGTAGCGCTCCTCTGGGTCTGCGTCGATGCGTAGCGGCGTATCGGAGGGCCATTTCTCCGATGGTTTGCTCAGCGGCTTACCGTTGCTCAAAAAAACGCGCCCGTTTTTGATCAGTCGTTGGGCACGGGTACGAGAACTGGCCAGCCCTTGGCTGACCAACAGTTGGTCGAGTCGTATCATGGTGGTCATGTCTGTGATGGTAAAGCGCCCGGGTTATTGGGGCCCCTGGTCAGCCTGTAGCGCGGCGGAAGGGAGACGAGTCGCTCCCCAACTACGATGCAGATATCCCTTCACGCGGTCGAGCTCCTCGGTGGATACCGTCGCCAGTTCGCCGCGCTCTAAGGGGTCGTAGTGGTAAATATAGAGTCGCGAGGTGAACTGCTCGAAGGGCAGGGATGCCTCGCCAAAGCGCTCGCCGTTGCCGGACGTGCTGACCTTGACCCCGTCGCCCCAATCTTGGCCACTGTCGTTGTTGGGATTGTAGAAGTAGACCCGCATGATGTCGTTGGGGTCTAGCGAGGCGCGCAAAATCGTAATGGCGTGCCAGCCAATAAACCGTGCGGCGCTGTCGGTCACGGCAATACCCGCAGGCTGGGGATGAATCAACGGCTGGTTGCCGTTGTAGTACGGATGATAGCTGGCATAAAAATGGCGGACGAAACTATCGACCTCGGCCAACTGGCCGGTCGCGACATCGACATTGATGCTGAAGCCACGGCCAGACCACCAGCCATGAAATTCAGGGTTGACCCAACGGTGTGGATCGCCCTCGCGACCTAAGCAGCGACGTCCCATCTCGGCATAAATTCGGTCCAGATGGGGCACTACGATCAGTGACACCGGATCGAGATCCATCGGCAGCTCGGTAGCCACGCCCGAGATACTCTCGTTGGAGGAAATCGGCTGGCCTTCGAAGTGCATGATGATTTCATCGTCCCGCGCCGCCCAAGTCACCATCTGCAGCAGATAGTCCGGGTCGTTATAGGCCCACATGGAGAGTGCCCGCGCCGATTGGCAGGTAGGGTTGTTACCCTGACCGACACCCAGCGGTAGCCCTAGCATGCACAATACACCCTCGATGAGCCGTGCACGGGGTGAGGCTACCTCGCCATACGCCAGGGTCAAACGCGCCTCGGCCCACTCGGAGAGTTGAAGGTTGAGCTGACGCCACATGGCGGGTGCGACAGGCGGTTGATAGAGGATGCCGCGTTCTAGTAAAAGTGCCAGACCGTACACCGCCTGCGCGGTGGCCGGGTAAACACCGCTGCGAATCAGTGCATGCACCAGCTCTCGGTAGCAGAGCAAACAGTCGCGGCCGGTGGAGGAGAGCCCAAGGGCTTCGGAGAGCAGGTGGTCGCCCTCTTCTAGCAGGTAGCGTAATAGCACCGCATGGTAAGGAGATACCAGGCCGGTATCGTGCATGGCGCGGGCAAAACCAATGGATTCTGCCTGAAGCGTGGCGTTATCCATTCGCTCCAGACGCCCTCGGTAGATATCGATGCCGGGATCTTCCCGGCAGGCTTGTGTCGGGCCATATAGCGAGCTGACGAGTCGATCCGCGCCATGGCCGCTGGCCCCTAGATCGATGTCTGGATTGGCTTGGCAGAGTGCAATCTGGGTGATCATCTGTTTAATGGCATCGACCTGAATCGGGCGCTGCTTGAGAATGCGCCAGATCTCATCGATCAACTGATCGATGACGTACTCATAGCCGATACGCTCGGCCAGATGGTGAAACAGCTGACGAGAAATGTTGGCTAAGCGCCCTTGGGTCTCTCGCTCGGCTTCGCTGGGTGCGTTGAAGAGCAGCCACAGATTGATCGCCATGACCTGGGTAAGGTAGTGATGGGCATGCTCTTGAGAAACGAGCGGGTGGGCATAATCGCCCTTGGCGACGGCGAGAAGCCGTAATTCGCTGAGCGCTTCGATGACGACCACGTTGGCATCGGCGCTTTTCAGCGAGAAGGTCGTCAAAGTAGGTACCAAAAACTGAGGAGTTGCCCAATCGGAACCTTCAAAGACCCCGGCAGACTCGATATCCATCGAGCGATGCTCCAGAGCGGCACATCCGCCTGCTTGAAGGAGCACGCGGCGTGCAGTGTCGAGCACGCGGGGGAGCTTTGACGGTTTAGAAAAGGTTGGCGCCTGCGAAAGCAGGCGCAATGCATCATCGAATTTGCTCAGTAGTCCAGCAAGCTTGCCATCTTGTGTGGCAGTAGCCTCGTGCTTGGTCGTCACGGTGACTCCTTATCCCAGCGTAAGCGGGGATTATACATAGAAGTCGAGATCTTCTTGGCGTTTGAGGAGATCGCGAATCGTATGTGCATCGTCACCCTTAAAGTAGATCAACCCCCAGTGAGTGCCAAAGGCGGTGCGTTTCGTGACGGTCTCTTCCAGCGGTGGGGTCAGCTCGTGAGACTCGAAGTAGGGGTGATCTTCCGTCTCTTCTGGAATCTCTAGGCGGCTCACGACGCGGCGGCGTGGATAGACGCCGAAGCAGCCTGCAAAGCCGTCGGCATCGACGATCTCTTTCGGGAAGAACTCAGCCACTTCTTCTTTGGTGCTTTTCGGGTCGAAGACCAGCATGGACGCCTGATAGGCGTTAAAGCCGTAAACCCGCTCCAACAGTTCGAAGACTTTGAAGCCCGGCGGACGGTAGGCGACCTCACCAAAGTACATCTCACCGTCGCTGGTGACGAAGTATTCGGGGTGAATCAGACCGAATTCGATATCGAAGGCTTTGATCAGTTTTTCGATCTGCGCGGTGATTTGCGCGCGATACTTCTCCAATTCTGGGGAAGCAGGCACGAAGACCGAGTAGCCCAGCGTGACGTACTCGGAAATGTTCAAAAAGGCGATTTTGCCATCGTGAATCCACGCTTCTACCGCGAACTCCCAGCCATCCAGGTGTGACTCCATCAGGACTGGAAACTCCTCCTCGGGGATCGTATCGACTTCGTCAGGGGTACGAATGACCCGGTGGCCCAAACAACCCGCTTTGTCGAAGGCCTTGAGGTGGATGGGGTCGTTGGGGTCGCCATCGAGCTTCAACAGCGTCTGGTTGACGCGCTTGAGAAAGCGGATGACATCCTCTTTGTCGTGGGCTTCTTCGAAAATGCCCACCCGAATGCCACCAAGCTGTGCGCGGCGTTTCATGAGTGCCTTATCACGCAGTAGCAGCGACTGGCCGTAAAGACGCGGATTGTCGAGCAGCACCGAGTTGATGGCCCCCGCCCACTCCACGGTCTCTTCGAATAGGGGGATCGCCACGTCGACGCCTTTTTCCTTGAGCGTTTCGGCGATCTCCATGGAGCGGTCATTGAGGCGCTCGAAGTTCCAAGGGACGTAGGGAATGTCGTGCTTTTGGCAGTACTCCTCCGCCCAGTCGGGTGCCACCACGATATATCGGCGGTCAAAGTTTTCCGCCGCTTCGATCGCATTGAGGCTCCAGCCTAAGAGGGCGATATAGCCCTTATTGGGATCCTTTTGCATGGTGTTGACTCCTCTGGGGTGATGAATGGTCTTGCCAACTGCTCTCTTCACCATACACGACCCGAACCATTCTGGGCTAATTAGCAGCTTCTGAAGCGAAAATAGCGGGAATTCGCCCACGTTAGCGATGTCTGCTAAAGAGCCCAGCGCGAATATGGTAGGCTTGCCCAGTAACGATACGTTCAAGTGGCAAGAGGATTAGGCCAAGATGGCGGCCAAGCCGATCTACCGTGTAGTGGTTCACCAGCAGGGTGAAATTTGGGATTTATACGTCAGAGAGATCTTTCAAAGCGAACTCTGGGGCTTTATTGAAGTCGAGGAGTTTGTCTTTGACGATGCGTCGCGGGTGGTGGTGGATCCAGGAGCGGAAAAACTGCAGCGAACCTTCGAGGGAGTGAAGCGTAGCTACCTGCCGTTGAATGCCATTGTGCGGATCGATGAGGTAGAGCGTGAAGGCCCGTTGAAAGCCGTGAAAAGTGATGCTCGCGTCGCAGAGTTTCCTCGTCCCTTCCCGTTACCGCCCCGCGGGGAAGGGTAAGCGCCTAAGACATGCGCAACGCTTTGAGCGACACGCGCGGCGGCTTCGTCGGCCACGCGCGTTTTTTTGACCAGGACATGACGTCATGCAAGTAGAAAAAATTCGCAGTAACTGTTATGCCGCCGCTGTGGGCGTGCTGTTAACCGTGAGCAGCCAAGCAGCGCTAGCTCAATCCGATAGCCAAGCTTGGGTGAGCGATGAACTGAGCACCTATGTGCGTAGCGGGCCGACAGATGGTTATCGCATTGTGGGAACGCTGAACGCCGGCGAGCAGGTCGAGGTGCTGGAAACCAGCGGCGATTACACACGGGTACGCAGTAACAGCGGCGACACCGTTTGGGTGCTCAGCAATGAGCTGCAGCAAACGCCCAGCGCGCGTCAGCAGCTTCCCGAGCTGCAAGCCCAGGTTGAAGAGCTGACGCAAGAGCTAGACGGAATCAACGATACCTGGGAGCAGCGGGTTTCCTCCATGACGGAAACTCTGGATATTCGCGAGCAGCGCATCGCCGACCTGGAAGCCCGAAACGCCGAGTTGGACAATCAAGCGGAGCAGTCTCGCCAGCAGGTGCGCGCCCTGCAGGCCCGCTTGGATACCCAGGAGGAGGACTTGCTGATGCGCTACTTCATGTACGGTGGCGGTGTGGCAGGGGCCGGTCTGTTGGTAGGCTTGATCGTGCCGCATTTACCGCGCCGTCGTAAAAAGCGCGATCGCTGGTTCTAAACGTGCTTTCCAAGCAATAACGAGGTGGCTCATGGAGAATCCCTGGCGGCAGCGCTGGCAAGAGGGGCGCATCGGCTTTCATCTCGAGGAGACTCATCCTGCGCTGGTCAAGCACTGGCCGGAATTAGGCGTGGCCGATGGGACCAAAGTGCTGGTGCCACTATGTGGGAAGAGCCTAGACATGCGCTGGCTGGCGGATCGCGGGCACCCAGTGCTCGGCATCGAGCTTGCACCGGAGGCCATCGAGCAGTTTTTGGCTCAGCGACGCAGCGGTGTTTCGCGCTATACCCAAGCGGGGTTCGAGGTGTCTCGGCAGGGCAGTATCGAGCTGTGGTGCGGTGACTTTTTTCATCTGCATATTCAGCAAGCGGCAGAAGTGGGCGCGTTCTACGACCGGGCCTCTTTGATTGCATTGCCACCGGCAACGCGAGAGCGTTATGCCTTTCATTTGGCGCAATTGACCCCGCCGGGAGCAAAAGGGCTGTTGGTGGGGCTTACCCATGGCGATGGCGAAGCGGGGCCGCCTTTTAGCGTGCCGGATGACGAAATCGAGCGCTTGATGACGCCCAACTTCCATGTCGAGCGGCTGGCTCGTCTAGAGGCTGATGCTCGTGGCCGCAGCGAGAGCCTATGGGCGTTAGAACGTCGCGGGCCACGGGTATAAACGAGCGCTTATCGGGCTAGCAGCCTGCCCAGCTCTGGGTCACTGAACGCCCGATTCAGTCCATCGCTAAGCAGATCGTTGAGCATACGTGTATTGGCATCCTCGCCGGGCTTGATGGCGTAGCCTTGGGTACGGCGTGACGTATACGTGCCGGTATAAGTCGTGCCCTGGTTGTGTGCGATCGCACGGAACACCCCTTCGATGCGCGCTTCATCGATCAGCGGCTGGCCACTGTCGCCACGTCCGTAATCCAAGCTGGCAAGCTCTAGCGTCAAACTGGGACGACCCTGCGCGGTTTCGCGGGTGGGAGTGAACCCCATATCGCTGGCGGCGCGTTCGGCTTCGGCCTGCAGGCGCGGGATCAATTCGTGACTGCTGACGGTAATCTGCGCGGTGGACATGTTGCCGCCCGTCCGCGTACCAATGACTTCACTCGGCCGGGCGTCGACGGCCACGACGGTAACTTGTTGACCCGAGCCGGTTTGTGGCACGTTGGCGCTACGGGTGGGGTTGAGCTGTAGATACTGAGGGCTTGCGCAGCCTGCTACCAGTAAGGTGGCCAGCAGCGCACCCGACGCGCGTAAAAAGTGACGCCGACGCATATTACTCTCCGCAATCATCCTGGTTGAACGAGACAAAGGCCGCAGTATAGACCTGAGTTTACGCGAGACGCCAGCCATGGCTAGGCCACGCGGGTCTGTTGCTCGGGTGTTTTGGCCTCTTCTTTGAAACGGTGCCACTGGCGCGGATGGGCAAACAACCGCTGGCCGCGGCGCATATGCAGGCGCTCGAAATCGGCATGGCGAACGGTGGCTTGCCACGGAGTGGCTAGCCAGTCGGCCTCTAGCTCTACGCGCACTTCGGCACCGACCGGGGAGATGGCGGTAACGGTCACCGGTAGGTGGCACTCCGCACTGGGCTCCTCTGCAAGGCGCACCTCATGGGGGCGGAGCAACAGCTCTTCATCGCCGTCGGACAAGTCCACGTTCAGGTGGGCATCGCCGCAGGTCAGTACGCCATTGCGAACGCGCCCTTCTAGGTGGTTCACATCCCCCAAGAACTCGAACACGAAGCGGTTCTTCGGCGCGCGGTAGAGCGTATCCGGCGTGTCGATCTGCTCGATGCGGCCGTTGCTCATGACGACCACACGGTCTGAGAGCTCCAGTGCTTCTTCCTGATCGTGGGTGACGAACACGCTGGTGAAGTTCAGCTCGTCGTGCAGGCGACGCAGCCAGCGGCGCAGATCTTGACGCACTTTAGCATCCAATGCCCCAAACGGCTCATCGAGCAACAGTACGTCTGGCTCTACGGCGAGTGCGCGCGCCAACGATACGCGCTGCTGCTGGCCACCGGAAAGCTGTGCAGGGAGCCGATTTGCCAAGTGCTGAAGCTGAACCATTTCCAGGAGTCTAAACACCCGTGCACGAATGTCGCCGCTGGAAGGACGACGCTTTTTCGGCATCACCGTGAGACCAAACGCCACGTTGTCATAGACGCTCATATGGCGAAACAGGGCGTAGTGCTGGAAGACGAAGCCGATACGACGATCGCGAACGTGCACGTGGGTAACGTCACGGTCGCCGAACAGTATTTTACCCGGCTGCGGCGAGCGGTCGGCGCTTTCCAGGCCGGCTATGATGCGTAGCAGAGTGGTTTTGCCCGAGCCGGAGGGGCCTAGCAAGCCCACCAGTTCACCTTCGTGAATATCCAAATTGATCGGTTCGAGCGCCTGGGTGTTGGCAAAGTGTTTGGCGATATTCTGTAAGCGAATACTCATGAGAATGCCTCCCGGCGCGATGCGCGCCATTCAAGGCCTGCCTTGGCCGCAAGCGTGAACAGGGCAATCAGCGCCAACAGCGCAGCGCTGGCAAACGCCCCGACGGCGTTGTAGTCCTGATAAAGCTGCTCTAGGTGTAGCGGTAGCGTATTGGTTTGCCCGCGAATGGCTCCTGAGACAACCGACACCGCGCCAAATTCACCCACCGCACGGGCATTGGTCAGGATGATGCCGTACAGTAGTGCCCAGCGGATGTTGGGCAGTGTGACCCGCCAAAACGTCGTCCAACCAGAAGCACCTAACGTCACGGCGGCTTCTTCCTCGCGTGACCCTTGCGCCTGCATGAGCGGAATCAATTCCCGCGCCACGAATGGGCAGGTGACGAAGACGGTCACCATCAAAATGCCCGGCCAGGCGAACATCAGCTGAATGTCGTGGCTATCGAGCCAGCCTCCGATCCAGCCGTTGCGGCCGTACAGTAGGAGATAGATCAAGCCAGCGACGACGGGAGAGACGGCAAACGGAATGTCGATCAGCGTTTGCAGAATGCGCCGTCCCGGAAAGCTAAAGCGCGTCACCAGCCACGCCAAGGCGACACCGAAGACCAAGCAGATGGGGATGGTCATCAGCGCGATGATCAGCGTGAGACCAATGGCGTGCAGAGTGAACGTATTGCTCACGTTCCCCCAAAACACTGCCACACCTTGAGAGAACGCTTGAGCAAAAATAGCCACCAGCGGCAGCAGCAGAAATAGCGCGGACAGCAGCAAGGCTGCGCCAATCAACAAGCGCCGCACGGTGGGCGCGTCACCAATCCGGCGCATTATCCTTTTCCTCCATGCAGGCGGCGCACGAAACGCCCCTGCCAGATGTTGATGGCGAGCAGCAGTGCTAGCGAGACGAACAGCACCACCGAGGCAATGGCGGATGCCCCCGCATAGTCATACTCCTGCAGCTTGACGAAGATCATCAGCGCGGTAATTTCGGTTTCGTAGGGCATGTTACCCGCAATGAAGATGATCGCGCCGAACTCGCCCAGTGAGCGCACGAAGGCAAGCCCGGTGCCGGTGACGAGCGCGGGCCATAGATGCGGCATGATGACGCGGCGAAATGCCACGCCATCGGTGGCACCCAGGGACATCGCGGCTTCGTCCACTTCGGCGGGTAAATCTTCCAGCACCGGCTGAACCGTGCGCACCACGAAAGGGATACTGGTGAAGGCCATCGCTAGGGCAATTCCCACCCAAGTATAAGCGACCTGAAACCCCATCGGCTCGATGATACTGCCCACCCAACCGTTGCCCGCATAAAGCGTGGCGAGGGTAATGCCTGCCACTGCGGTGGGCAGGGCAAAAGGGAGATCCATCAGCGCATCGAGCAGGCGTTTGCCGGGGAACTCATAGCGTACCAGTACCCAAGCCAAAAGCAGGCCAAATACCGCATTCACCAGCGCGGCGACCGCTGCCGCGCCGATGGTGACCATGTAGCTGGCCACCACGCGGCCCTCGGTGATGATCGCAACATACTCGGCCAAGCTCAGTTCGGAAAGCTGACCGAACAGCCCCGTCATCGGCAGAAGCAGTACCAGCGAGATGAACAGCACGCTGATGCCCATGGATAGACCAAAACCCGGCAGCACGCGCGTGCTGCCGGATCGCCAAAATGCTAACTGGCTCATGAGATACCGTTAACGACGCTGCAGTTGATCGAGAAGAGCACCGCCTTCGAAGTGGGTCTCCATCGCTTCTTCCCAGCTGCCGAACACGTTCTCGACTTCGAATAGCTCGGTGTCGGGGAACTGGTCGGCAAACTCGTCGACCACCGTCTCGTTATGAACGCGGTAGTTGAAACCTGCTAGCTGGCGCTGCGCTTCTTCGGTGTAGAGGTACTCCAGGTAGCCCTGGGCGAGGTCGCTGTTCCCGTTACGCTCGGCGTTCTCACCCACGACTGCCACCGGGAATTCGGCCAGAATGCTGACTGGCGGAACGACCACTTCGTAGTCATCGCTGCCGTACTCGCTGCGGATATTGTTCACTTCTGACTCGAAGCTGATCAATACATCACCAATGCCGCGCTCGATGAAGCTGGTCGTGGCACCACGGCCGCCGGTGTCGAAGACGGCAACGTTACGCAGGAAAGTGCGCATGAAGTCCTGTATCTGCTCTTCGTCACCGTCGAATTCGTTTTCGGCGAAGCCCCAAGCGGCTAAGTAGGTGTAGCGGCCGTTACCCGAGGTTTTCGGGTTAGGGAAAACGATCTGAACGTCTTCCTGGGCTAAGTCATCCCAGCTTTCGATGCCCTTAGGGTTGCCTTTACGCACCAAAAACGCCGTGGTGGAGTAGTAGGGCGAGGCGTTGTTCGGGAACGCATCCTGCCAATCTTCTGCTACCAGACCCGCATCGGCCAGTACCTGAACATCGGTCACTTGGTTGAACGTCACGACGTCGGCACGTAGCCCCTGCATGATGGCACGCGCCTGAGCAGAGGAGCCGCCGTGCGACTGACTGATGGCGACTTCTTCGTCATGCGCCTCTTCCCACCATGCCTGGAACTCTGGGTTGATGGCGGCAAACAGCTCACGGGCGATGTCGTAGGAAGAGTTCAGTAGCTCGCGTTCCTGAGCAACGGCAGCGCTGGAGAAGGTCATGCCAGAAACGGCAGTACCTAGGGCGACGGCCAGCAGGCTGCGGCGAAGGGTAGTACGGAATGCAGTGGATGACGTCATTGCAAACTCCTAGAAACGATGGGCGATGATGCTCGCAATGCTGTTAAGGTTAAACCTTGGATTGTGGAATTACAATCGTGTTTTATATTCTATTTGGAAATATGTGTTGACGTATCGAGCGAGCATGGCCCGTCTTTCAGGCTGGTTGGTCGTGCGTTCTGGGCATAGGGCTTCGTGAGCAGCTCTGGTAAGATATGCGCTTGAATGTCTTTCTTATCTCATCATCACGTACTGTTTATCCGAGGACCCCGCCATGAGCGCTGCCCAGGAATTTTTGATTGCCCCGTCGATACTCTCCGCCAATTTTGCGCGGTTGGGCGAGGAGGTCGATAACGTTCTGGCGGCTGGCGCCGATGTGGTGCATTTTGATGTGATGGATAACCATTACGTGCCAAACCTGACCATTGGGCCGATGGTATGCAAGGCCCTTCGCGACCATGGTGTGACCGCACCCATCGATGTTCATCTGATGGTGAAGCCAGTGGATCGTATGATCAGCGATTTCATCGAGGCTGGGGCTAGCTACATCACTTTTCACCCCGAAGCCTCCGAACATATCGATCGCTCTTTGCAGCTCATTCGTGATGGCGGCTGCAAAGCAGGGTTGGTGTTCAACCCGGCCACACCGTTGTCATACCTCGATTATGTGATGGATAAAGTGGATATGGTGCTGCTGATGAGCGTCAATCCTGGGTTTGGCGGCCAGTCATTCATTCCCGGTACGTTGGACAAACTGCGCGAGGCACGGGCGCGTATCGATGCGGCGGACTTGCCGATTCGCCTTGAAATCGATGGCGGCGTGAAAGTCGACAATATTGCAGACATCGCCGCCGCTGGTGCCGATACCTTTGTTGCTGGTTCGGCGATTTTTAACGCCCATCAGGCAAGCGACCCGCATGGCTACGACAGCGTGATTCAGCAGATGCGAACGCAGCTCGCTAAGGTGCGCTGAGACGGAAAGCGCGCTAAAACACAAAAGGGCGGCTGATCTTCCGCCCTTTACATGTCCTTAGTGAAGTTTCATACGTGGTTTGAGGTAGCGGTTCAATTTATCCACTAGCCAAGCAAGCCCGGTTTTCGGCGCGCCGTGAATCGAGAGCTGATGCATGCGATAGAGCGACGCGTAGGCTTGGCGCGCGAGCCATCCCTCCAAAAACAGACCTCGCGAGGCCGAGCTGCGCATCAAGTTCCCGACGGCATCGTAGCGGGCCAGCGATACCAATGAGCCATGGTCGTGATAGGTAAAGTCTTGCAGCGGCTTTTTAGCTAGACAGTGTTCTAAATTCTTCGCTAGTAGCTTTGCCTGCTGATGCGCAGCCTGAGCGCGAGGCGGTACCGTGGCTTCGTCGCCTTGGGGGCAGCAAGCACAGTCGCCCATCGCAAAAATATGCGAGTCGTCCACGCTTTGTAGTGTCTGTTTGACGTTGATCTGGTGGCGCTTATTCGTGCTCAAACCCAGCTCGGCCAAAAACGAGGGAGCCTTGATGCCTGCCGCCCACACATTCAGGTCGGTTTCTATTATTTCCCCGTCCCCTGTGACCAACTGATACTCCTGAGCTTCTTGAATTGCCGTGCCGACATGCACGGTGACACCCAGGCTCTCGAGTTCCTGCTGAACGGTCTGGCTGATACGTTCGGATAAGCCGGGCAGCAGACGCGGTGCTGCCTCGATCAAATGCACGCTGATCGTTTGGTGATCCACCGCTGTGACGCCGTAGGCATTGAGCAGCCGAGATGCGTCGAGGAGTTCGGCGGACAGTTCAACGCCCGTCGCTCCGCCCCCGACGATGCCAATGGTGAGCTGAGTGTGTTGGCGCAGACTGGGGTCAGTATAGCGCAGAAACGTGTTGATCATGTCCCGCTGGAAGGCTTTGGCCTGCTGGGGAGAGTCGATGAAGTGGCAGTGCTCTGCAACGCCTTGGGTGCCAAAATCGTTGGATACACTGCCTAGCGCAAGTACCAAGTAATCGTAGGTGAGCTGGCGGGCGGGAAGCACTTCCATGCCATCTTCGTCTTCGATGGGCGCTAGGTGAATGACCTTCTTGTCACGATCCAAGCCATTCAGCGAGCCGCGCTGGTAGCGGTAGTAGTGGGCCGAGGAGTGACCGCGATAATCCACTTCATCCATGCTGGAGTTGAGTACCCCGGTAGCTAGCTCGTGCAACAGCGGTTTCCATACGTGGGTGGCATTGCGGTCGAGTAGGACGATCTCAGCGCGCTTTTTCTTGCCCAGCGTATGCCCAAGGCGTGTGGCAAGGGCTAGCCCGCCTGCACCTCCGCCCACAATCACAATTCGGGGAATGGCCATTACTCTCTCCTTGGCAAATATAGCCACAGCATAGAACTTTCTACGCTGTATGACGAAGGTCTAAACGGGTAAGATGATGGAATTAATCGACATTATCGTGAACCAGTCGCTTAGACGCATCAGTGAGGCCGGCGCGTGCATACCATTTTGCAAGAAAAACGGTTAATTGCCTTTGATCTAGACGGTACGTTGATCGACTCGGTGCCGGATTTGGCCGTTGGCGTGCAGCGGGCGCTGCACGACATTGGGCTGGCCCAGCCGAGTGAAGCGCAGGTTCGCGACTGGGTGGGCAACGGCGCTCAGGTGCTGGTGGAGCGAGCGCTGACCTGGGCGCTAGGTGAGCGACCCGAGGCGGCGCTGCAGCAGAACGGCTATGAAGCGTTCATGCGCCACTACGGAGCTGCACCCAACGCGTGGACGACGCTTTACCCTGGCGTATCGGAAGCGCTTCACGCACTGCGTGAAGCAGGTTTTGCCCTGGCCCTGATCACCAACAAACCCGAGCGGTTCATTGCGCCTATTTTAGATCACTTCGGTTTGCTAGCACTGTTTACGCTTACCGTGGGGGGCGATTCGCTCAGCGAGAAAAAGCCAAGTCCGGTGCCATTGATTCATGTGGCGCAAGCGTTAGACATTGCTCCGTCAGCCAGCGTGATGGTAGGTGATTCTCGCCACGATATTGCGGCGGGTAAGGCGGCTGGCTTTGCCACTGTGGCGTTGCCGTACGGCTATAACCACGGCGAGCCTATCGCGCAGAGCCAGCCTGATCTGCTCGTCTCCTCCCTCCGCGATCTACTCGGCTAACTCAGCTAACGGCTACTCCTCGGCTCTTGCGCCCCCCAGGGCTTCATGCAAAAGCTCGGTAGTGTGGTGTAGCAAAGCGGGGTAGTTATAAGCGGGCCCGTCGGCCTCACTCAACGTATCAACGTAGAGTGGGCCTGCCAGCGTCAAACCGGTCTCCCGGGCTAGGGCGTCCATGTGAATGTCGGGTGTCGTGCTCTCAAAAAATAGCGCTGGCGGGCGCTTGTCAACCAGACGCTCACTCATGCTGGCCATGTCGTGAGCGCTGCCCATCGTTTCGCTATTCAGCCCCCAAATGGCCGCGAACTCGAATCCGTAAGCGTGGGCAAAGTAGCTTAGTCCGGCTTCACTCATGGTGATCAGTCGATTGGTGTGGGGGATGCCCTCCAAGCGTTCGATGACCTGCTGGTCGAGTAACGAAAGCGCGTCCTTGGCCTCTTCAGCGCGCGTTCGAAATGCGTCGGCACGCTCGGGAAAGCGGGCGCTGAGGGTGTGCATGATGACATCGATATAGGCCGCTGCACCGTGCGGAGCCATCCACATATGTGGGTCAGGGCTTCCCTCGTACTGCCCCTGCTGTAGTGTCAGGGTCGGATAGTCGGCCATCTCGGCGAGTGCGACTAGCGTCAGCCTATCGCTGGCCATCGCTTTTAAATGACGAATCCACGGCTCTAATCCATGGCCGTTGTAAAACACGATATCGGCCTCTTCGACGGCGAGTACGTTAGGCGGGGTGAGTTCCCAGCGATGCACATCTTCACCGATCGGTACGATCGTCGTAATGGAAATGTCGTCACCGGCAACGCGTTTGACCAAATCCTCGATCACCGAAAACGAGGCGATGATCTTGGCAGACGATGCGGCGAATGACGGCGAAGAGATGAATGTTGCTACTAACAAGAGCGTGATGATCCAAGATATTCGCTTATCCATGCCACGCTCCTAACCCATTAAAATGACGGGAGATAATAAAGAGAGTCGCGCCCCGTTGCCAGTCTTGCTTGGTGTAGAGAGCGGCCATAGTGAGCTGCACCACCAACAGACGCGATGGTTTCCCCGCTGACGCTTACCCTCTATGCTATGAAAAGCCCTCAACGCTGGCATCGCTCTTGGCGGGCTGCCCATCGAGTCGCTGTCGCAACGTTTGTACGCTTCACTGAGCATAGCGGCTTTGACGGCGGTGTTTGTAACGTTCTTTGGCCTAGCTCTGGATGGCGCGTCATGACTTCTCAATCTGTAACGTCTTCTCGCCGCCGTCGCGGCTACCCCAATGGGCGCGATATCGCCCCCGTGGCGCTGGCGGCACTTCGCGATTTATTGGGCGATGAGCGCCAAACGCCCAGCTTGAAACGCCGCGACCTGCTGATAGAGCACCTGCACACCCTTCAGGACGCCCACGGCCATCTATCGCTCGTGGAACTGCGCGCCCTGGCAGCCTATATGAACCTGCCTATGGCGGCGGTGTACGAGACGGCGACGTTCTACGCCCACTTCGATGTCGTGCATGACCAACAAGCGCCTCCCCCGGATACGACGATTCGCGTCTGTGATTCTCTCTCGTGCCAATTAGCAGGGGCCAGTGCGCTACACAAAGCGTTGGAAGCCCGCGTTGACCCTGACTGCGTGCGAGTGATCCGTGCGCCCTGTATGGGTCGCTGCGATACCGCGCCGGTGGCTGAAGTTGGCCACCACCATGTGCTGTATGCCACCGCAGACGGTGTAGAAGCTGTCGTGGACACGGGGCACTTTCATCCTGAAGCGATCCTATGGCAGCGGCTTGGCGACTATCAGCAGATGGGCGGTTACCAGTTACTGGCCAATGCCCGAAGCGGTAAGGTCAACATTGATGAGGTGCTGCAGACGCTTGAAACCTCGGGCCTGCGAGGCTTAGGAGGCGCGGGCTTCCCTACCTTCAAAAAGTGGCAGGCCGTGCGTCAAGCCGCCGGGCCACGCTACTGCGTCATCAACGCTGACGAAGGCGAGCCGGGGACGTTCAAAGACCGCTACTATTTAGAGCGCGCGCCGCATCAGTTTCTTGAGGGCGCACTGGTGAGCGCTTGGGCGATCGAGGCCGAGGCGCTCTATATCTATCTGCGCGACGAGTACCCCGGCCTACACCGCGTGCTCCATGAGGCGATTGCAGAGCTTGAGCAGGCGGGCATCGTCGCGCGGGGCTTCATCCTCATGCGCCGGGGAGCGGGCGCTTATATTTGTGGCGAAGAGTCGGCGCTGATCGAATCCCTTGAGGGCAAGCCCGGCAAGCCGCGCCACCGACCGCCTTACGTGGCCCAGGAGGGGCTATTTGGTCGTCCCACGCTGGTCAATAACGTCGAAACCGTTTACTGGATTCCCGCCATTTGGAACAAAGGGGCGGAATGGTTTACCGGACATGGGCGCCACGGACGGCGGGGCCTACGCAGTTTTTCTATCTCTGGTCGAGTGAACAAGCCCGGTGTGTACTTGGCACCAGCAGGCATCACGCTGCGCGAGTTGGTTGAAGAGTATGCGGGCGGCATGGCAGAAGGACATACGCTGGCCGCTTACCTGCCCGGCGGGGCCTCGGGTGGCATTCTGCCGGCCAGCAAAGCCGATGTGCCGCTGGATTTTGATACGCTTCAGGCGCACGGCAGTTTTATTGGGTCAGCGGCGATAATCGTGCTGTCTGATCAGGATAACCTTCAGGCGGTGGCCACCAATCTGCTGGCTTTTTTTGCCGATGAATCCTGCGGGCAGTGCACGCCTTGCCGGGTAGGCAGCGAGAAAATGCTCAGCCTGCTGGAGCAACCCACATGGGATGTGCAAGCGCTCACTCGGCTGGCGCAAGTGATGCAGGACGCCTCGATTTGCGGCCTGGGGCAAGCGGCACCGAATCCTGTCTTAGGACTACTCAAGGATTTCCGCCCTGCGCTCGCCCAGCAGCAGATTATCGTCAGTGATGCCGCTGAAGGGAGTGCACCATGACCGCTTCGTTCACTATTGTATTGGATGATCAAGACGTCACTGCCTACCACGGAGAAACTCTTTGGCAGGTGGCCAAGCGCGCTGGCGAGACCATTCCTCACCTCTGTTTCAAAGACGCCCCCGGCTACCGTGCCGATGGCAATTGCCGTGCCTGTATGGTGGAAGTGGAAGGCGAGCGCGTGCTGGCGGCAAGCTGTATCCGCGAGGCCAAACCCGGCATGGTGGTGCGCAGCGCCCACTCGCCCCGTGCCACACAAGCGCGTGAAACGGTATTGGAACTGCTGATGGCCGACCAGCCCAGCCGCGCCCAAAGCCCAGACCGCTCCAGCCACTTCTGGGAAGTAGCCGACCAACTGGCGGTCGACGAAGCGGCCGTTAAGTCGTGGCTGCCAGCACGCCGCTCAGTCGCCGTCAGCCATGCGGCGGCGGCACCGAAGGTGAGCCAGCCGGATACCAGTCACCCGGCGATGCACGTCAACTTGGACGCTTGCATTACCTGCAACCTGTGCGTGCGCGCCTGCCGCGAGGTGCAGAGTAACGATGTCATCGGCATGGCGCAGCGAGGCGCAGCCGCCACCGTGGTATTTGATTTTGCCGACCCGATGGGCCAGAGCACCTGTGTGGGCTGCGGCGAGTGCGTGCAAGCGTGCCCCACCGGCGCGCTGATGCCTGCCACCGTGGTCAATGCCCAAGGTCAGGGCGATTCTCAAAGCCAGCGGCAGGTAGATTCCGTGTGCCCCTATTGCGGGGTGGGCTGCCAGCTGACATACCATATTAACGACGATGCCCTGGCTTATGTGGAAGGGCGCAACGGCCCCGCTAACCAGAACCGCCTGTGCGTGAAAGGCCGGTTTGGGTTTGATTACGTGAGCCACCCGGCACGCCTGACCAAGCCACTGATACGCTTGCCTGGGATTCCCAAAGCGCTCGACCCTACCTTTGATCCTGCCAATCCTTTCAGCCATTTCCGTGAGGCCAATTGGGACGAAGCGCTGGGAATCGCGGCGGGCGGCCTAATGACGATTAAACAGGCGCAAGGCCCCAAAGCGTTGGCGGGCTTTGGCAGCGCCAAATGCTCTAACGAAGAGGCGTGGCTGTTCCAGAAGTTGGTGCGTACCGGCTTTGGCAGTAATAACGTGGACCACTGCACGCGGCTTTGCCATGCCAGCTCCGTCGCGGCGCTGATGGAGTGCTTAGGCTCTGGCGCGGTGACCGCTTCGTTTATGCAGGCGCTGGAGGCTGATGTGGTGATCCTTACCGGCTGCAATCCGGCAGTGAATCACCCCGTGGCGGCGACATTCTTCAAGCAGGCAGCCAAGCAGGGCACCGAGATCATTATTCTCGACCCTCGCGGGCAGGCGCTGGACGCATACGCCAGCATGAGCGTGCGTTTTACACCAGGGGCGGATGTATCGCTGTTCAACGCGCTGCTCCATGTGATCATTGCGGAAGGCCTGTATGACCAAGCCTACATCGACGCCCACACTGAGGGCTTTGGCGCGCTCAAGCTGAGCGTCGCTCACAGTACACCGGAAGCCATGAGCGCACTATGCGGCGTCTCCCCCGACACCATTCGTGAAGTGGCGCGGCGCTACGCCAACGCCGAAAAAGCGATGATTTTCTGGGGTATGGGTATTTCCCAGCATACCCATGGCACCGACAACGCCCGCTGCCTGATTTCGCTGGCACTGGCCTGCGGCCATACCGGTCGCCCCGGCACGGGCCTGCACCCGCTGCGGGGTCAAAATAACGTGCAGGGGGCGTCGGATGCGGGGCTGATTCCCATGGTGCTGCCGGACTACCAGCCAGTAGGCGATAGCCAGCTACGCGCCGCGTTTGAAGCGCTATGGAACACGCCGCTGAGCAATGAGCCTGGACTGACGGTGGTGGAAGTGATGAATGCGATTCATGCAGGCGAGGTGCGTGGCATGTACATCTTGGGTGAAAATCCGGCGATGTCTGATCCGGACCTTACCCATGCCCGCGCCGCGCTGGGTAAGCTCGAGCATTTGGTGGTGCAGGATCTGTTCGTCACTGAAACCGCCCAGTTTGCCGATGTCATTTTGCCTGCCTCTGCATGGCCCGAAAAAGAGGGCACCGTGACCAACACCAACCGCCAAGTACAGCTTGGGCGTGCTGCCTTACCGTTGCCAGGAGACGCCAAGCCAGACTGGTGGATCATCCAGGAGATCGCTAACCGCTTTGGGCTGAACTGGCGCTATCAGCACCCGCAAGACGTGTTTGCTGAAATGCAGCAGGGGATGCACTCATTCAACCATATTAGCTGGGAGCGGCTAGCGCGGGAGAGCTCTGTCACATACCCCTGCCCAGCCGAGGATGAACCGGGTCAGGATGTGGTGTTTAGCGACGCCTTTCCGCGCGCTGGCGGGCTGGCCAAATTCGCCCCTGCGCGTCCGCTTCCCCCGGATGAGCCGGTGGATCACGAGTACCCCACGGTATTGACCACGGGTCGTCAGTTAGAGCATTGGCATACGGGCTCCATGACGCGGCGCGCCCAGGTGCTCGACGCGCTAGAACCAGAAGCGGTCGCCTGTCTTTCAGCGGGTGAACTCCATCGCTTGGGGGTGTCGCCGGGCGAGAAGCTCACCATCATTACGCGGAGGGGCGCGATCACGCTGACCGCCAGAGTGGACGACAAAATCCCCAATGGTATGGTCTTCGTGCCATTTGCCTACGCTGAGGCCGCCGCCAATCTGCTCACCAACCCGGCCTTGGATCCTTACGGCAAAATACCCGAGTTCAAGTACGCCGCCTGTCGGCTGGAGCGCGCAGCAGTGCCGCAGCCGCACTAAGCGAGCTCCGCCCCTGCACGCTGCCCCTGCAAGGAGCGTCTGGGTTGGGGTATCATCCTGCCAGTGAGTGTTAATTATCTGATGGAGTAAGCGGGGCGATGTCGCAAGCACAGGCAGTGCAACGGGTGTTGATGCTAGACAACTACGATAGCTTTACGTTTAACATCGTCCAGTATCTGGGTGAGCTGAATGCCGAGGTGATGACCTACCGCAACGATGAAATTACCTTAGCCCAGATGTGCGCCTTGGCACCGACCCATCTGGTAATTTCGCCCGGCCCTTGCACGCCCAACGAGGCAGGCATTTCGTTGGCAGCCATCGAGCACTTTGCGGGCAAACTGCCTATATTGGGCGTTTGCCTGGGGCACCAGGCCATTGGCCAGGTCTATGGCGGCAAGGTCGTGCAGGCGCCCCAGGTGATGCACGGCAAAACCTCGGCCGTTGTACACCGTGGGCAGGGCGTGTTCAGCGGGCTGGAAAACCCGCTGGAAGTGACGCGCTATCACTCATTGGTGGTTGAGCATGAGAGCCTGCCCGACTGCCTAGAAGTGACCGCCTGGACCGCCGAAGATGACGTGACGCCTGGGCTGATCATGGGGTTTCGTCATCGTACCCTTGATGTGGAAGGCGTACAGTTTCATCCTGAGTCGATACTCACGCGCCAGGGCCATGCGTTATTGGCCAATTTTTTACAACGCGGCTGATCGCCACATTCATACGCTTTAGGGGCTTTCCTGCTCATGCAAATGCGAGACGCAATTAACGCGGTGATGCGCCGCGAAGACCTCTCTTTCGATGCGATGCACGCGCTGATGCGCCAGATCATGACTGGCGAAGCCTCCGACGCGCAAATTGGCGGTCTACTGGTGGGGTTGGCCATGAAAGGGGAAAGCGCTGAAGAGATCAGCGCCGCTGCCCAGGTGATGCGTGAGCTCATGAAGCGCGTCGAGCTGCACACCGAGAACGTGGTGGATATCGTCGGTACCGGCGGCGATGGTGCCAACCTGTTCAATGTATCGACCGCGTCCAGTTTCGTGGCGGCGGCGGCGGGGGCTCACGTTGCTAAACATGGCAATCGCAGCGTTTCCTCTTCCTCGGGTAGCGCGGATCTGTTCGATATCGCAGGCATCTATCTTGACCTGAAGCCCGACCAAGTAGCCCGCTGCATCGAGCAGGTGGGCGTTGGCTTCATGTTCGCACCTAACCACCACCCGGCCATGCGTTACGCCATTGGACCGCGGCGCGAAATGGGCGTACGTACGTTGTTCAATATTCTGGGCCCGCTCACCAATCCGGCCGGGGCGCCCAACCAGGTGTTAGGCGTCTACTCGGCCGAGCTGGTGCCGCTGATGGCCGAAGTATTGCGCAAGCTGGGTAGCCGCCATGTCATGGTGGTGCATTCTGAGGATGGCCTGGATGAGATCTCCCTCGCGGCACCCTCGCTGGTGGCGGAGCTAAAAGAGGGCGAAATTACCCAGTACACCATTACGCCGGAATCCCTGGGCGTCGAGCGCCAAAGCCTGGCCAACCTCAAAGCGTCCAGCGCGGAAGATAGCCTGCGTTTGGTGAAAGCCGCGCTTAGCGGTGAAGGCGCAGCGGCAGATATGGTGGCGCTCAACGCCGGGGCGGCGCTTTACTGCGCGGGCGTGGCCGATAGCTTGAAAGAGGGCGTGATGGTGGCCCAGGATGCCCAGGCCTCCAAACTACCGCTTGAGAAGCTCAGAGAGCTTTCGCACTTCACTAGCGTCTTTAAAGGGTAAAACTTCCAATGAGTGACCAGGCAACGCCGACTATTTTAACGCGCATTTTGGCCCGTAAAGACCAGGAAGTCGCTGAGCGTCAGCAGGCGGTATCTGAAGCGGATCTGCTTGCGCTGGCGGAAAAGCAGAGCGCGCCCCGTGGCTTTATTGAGGCATTGAATCAGCGTATTGCGGCAGGCGATGCGGCCGTGATTGCCGAGGTGAAAAAAGCCTCGCCCTCTAAAGGCGTGATGCGGGAAGCGTTTCACCCAGCGGATATCGCCAAAAGCTACGCCCAGGGCGGGGCGGCGTGTCTTTCGGTGCTCACCGATGCCGACTTCTTCCAGGGCCATGAGGATTACCTCATCGCCGCTCGTGATGCCTGTGACCTGCCGGTGATCCGTAAAGACTTCATTACCCACGGCTATCAGGTCACAGAAGCGCGCGCCATCGGTGCGGACTGCATCCTATTGATTGTGGCGGCGCTCAATGACGCTCAGCTGCGCGACCTGCACCAGCAGGCCAACGCATTGGGCATGGACGTGTTGGTGGAAATTCACGATGCAGAGGAGCTAGAGCGGGCGCTCGCCTTGGACCTAAAGCTAGTGGGTATCAATAACCGTAATCTGCACACGTTCGAGACCAGTTTGAATACCACCCTGGACCTGCTGCCGCGTATTCCTGATGGCGTCACCGTGATCACCGAATCAGGTATTCACACGCGTGATGACGTAGAGCTGATGCGTGACCACGAAGTCAATGGTTTCCTGGTAGGGGAGGCGTTCATGCGCGAAGAGGACCCTGGTTTGGCCCTCAAGCGGCTGTTTTTCTAAACGCTTCACACGGATACAAGCAAGCCCCAGCAGGCCAGTCGCGTTAGCGGCTGGCCTGTTTGATGCATGAGAGCAGGGCTTGCAGCGGGTGGGGCAGGGTTTGCGCCGAGTAGCGCTTTACTTGGCTGCGGCAGGAGTAGCCGGTGGCCAGTAGCTTGCCGCTTTTCTCTTCGGCTTCGACCTGGGGCTGCCACGACTGAGCGTAGATCGTTTTGGAGGTGGCGACGTTACGGGTCTCATGGCCGTAGGTGCCGGACATACCGCAGCAGCCCGTGGTGGCCAGCTCCAACTGCAATCCAAAGGCGGCAAACACCTGCTGCCACGCTTTCGGGCTGCCCGGTGCATTGGTTTTTTCGGTGCAGTGGGAGAGTAGCTTAAAGCCTGGGTCTTCGAGCGTGAGCTTGTTGGTGGCGAGGGTGTTGACGCGGGTCGCCAGCCACTCCTGAAGCATCAGTACGTTCGGCACTTGCTCAGGGCCCAACGCTTTGACGTACTCCTGGCGGTAGGTGAGCGTCATGGCAGGGTCGATGCCCACCATGGGCACCTCGAACTCGCTGAGTGCGCGAAGGCGTTTGGCTTGCTTTTCTGCCGTGCGCTCGAAGGCACCTAAAAAGCCCTGTACGTGCAGCGGCTTGCCGTTGGCGGAAAACGGCATCACAAACACGCGCAGGTTCAGCCGCGATAGCAGCTCTACCACGTCCATCACCAGCTTGGCTTCGAAATAAGTGGTGAAAGCGTCTTGCACGATCACGACGCTGTTGGCTCGCTGCTGCTCGGTGAGGAGCGCAAGCGATGTGGGCGTGGCTTCCGCCACGCCCCAGGCACGCAGCTGTTTTTTCACGCTGGCGCGAGAGAGCGCGGGGGAGTCGCTAATACCGAGCCCTTTTTGCATCAGCTGCTCGACCCAACGCTGGCCAAGGGCGGCGTTATAGAGCGGAGCGATCTTGGTCAACGCAGGCAACATGAATTCGGTGCCGCCAATCACGTAGTCGCGCAGCGGGCGCAGGTAGCGGCCGTGATACACCTCTAAAAACTGCGAGCGGAACTGCGGCACGTTGACTTTGATCGGGCACTGGCCCGCGCAGGATTTGCACGCCAAGCAGCCCGCCATGGCGTCGTACACCTCATGGGAGTAGTCGTGTTGCTGCTGGCGGCTAAGGGTGTTCATCACCCGCTTGGGGAAGCTTTTGATGAAGCCCCAGGTGCGCTCCTGCTTTTTCTTACGCGACTCTTCCACCACGTCGATGCCCGCTTGCGACTGCAGGCGTAACCACTCACGCATCAAGCTGGCGCGGCCTTTGGGTGAGTGGCGGCGGTCGCGGGTGGCCTTCCACGAGGGGCACATGGGGTCGTCCACATCGTAGTTGTAGCAAGCGCCGTTGCCGTTGCAGTACACCGCCGCGTCGTAGGCCTGCCAGGCCCGCTCGTCGATGGTGCGGTCGAGTTGGCCGCGCATGGGCACGCCGTCGATGGTGAGCAGTTCCGGGTCGCTCTCTTTCGCAATCAGCGTGGCGCTTTCGGAAGGTGACGCGATCTTGCCGGGGTTGAGCTGGTTGTGCGGATCGAAGGCCGCCTTGACCTGCTGCAGGTAGGGGTAAAGTTCGCCGAAGAACTTAGGGCCGTATTCGGAGCGCACCCCTTTGCCGTGTTCGCCCCACAGTAGCCCCCCGTACTTCTGGGTGAGGGCGGCGACTTCATCGGAGATCTCGCGAATCAGCGCTTCCTGGGCCGGGTCTTTCATGTCCAGCGCCGGGCGTACGTGCAGCACCCCCGCATCCACATGGCCGAACATGCCGTAGGAGAGCTTGCGTGCATCCAGCGCGGCGCGGAACTCGGTAATGAAATCCGCCAGGTGCTCCGGCGGGACGGCGGTGTCCTCCACGAACGGCAGCGGGCGTTTCTCCCCCTGAACGTTACCCAGCAGGCCCACCGAGCGTTTGCGCATGGCGTAGACTTTTTGGATCTGCGGACGGCCTTCCGCCAGGGTGTAACCCAGCCGCTCCACAGTGGCATCCTGGCTCAGGTGCTGGGTAAAGGCCGCTACACGCGCCGCGAGCCGTTCGGGGTCATCATCGTTGAACTCGATCAGGTTGATGCCTTGAATGGGCGTGCTGCCTGCGGGAAAAAATTCCGCCACGCTGTCCCAAACGAAGTCGTCCATCGCCAGCTGTAGGACGGTGTCGTCTACCGTTTCTATGGAGGTAGGCTTGGCGCTGCTGGCCATCAGCGCCTTGGCATCCCGCAGGGCATCCATGAAGCTTGGATAGCGCACGTTGACGAGCGTAGAGTGCTTGGGGATTGGCAGTACGTTGAGCACGGCTTCGTTCAAGAAGCCCAGCGAGCCCTCCGAACCGCACAGCAGGCTGTTCAGGTTGAGCCGCCCATCTTCGCGAAGGTGGGCCAAGTCGTAGCCGGTGAGGCAGCGGTTGAGCGGCGGGAAGGTCGCCTCGATCAATTCACGCTGCTGGTCGATGATCGTCGCGGCAGTGCGGTGTACCTTGCCGAGCACACCCTCTTGAGCCAGCGCCTGCTGCTCCTCATCGGCGCTCAGCGGGCGGCTGTGTAAATGCTGCCCGCCGAGCAGAACCGTATCCAGCTCCAGCACGTGGTGGCGGGTTTTGCCGTACTGGCAGCTCCCTTGGCCGCTGGCATCGGTGGAAATCATGCCGCCAATGGTGGCGCGATTCGAGGTCGAGAGCTCCGGGGCGAAAAACAGCCCGTGGGGTTTCAGCGCGGCGTTGAGCTGGTCTTTGACCACGCCCGCCTGTACCCGCACCCGGCGGGCTTCCACATCGATCTCAAGAATTTGGTTCATGTGGCGGGAGACATCCACCACGATCCCGTCAGTCAGCGACTGGCCGTTGGTGCCGGTGCCGCCACCCCGGGGCGTCAGCACGATATCCCGGTGGGGCAGCTCGCAGGCCAGCTTGGCGAGACGCTCCAGGTCCTCGGCATGCTTGGGAAACACCGCCGCCTGGGGCAGGCGCTGATAAATCGAGTTATCCGTCGCCAGCACGGTGCGGTGGGCGTAATCCGGCGCGATGTCACCTTCGAAACCGCGGGCACGCAGAGCGTCGAGAAAACGCACGTAGTGGCTGCCAAGGCGTTCGAAAGGGGCCGTGCGAGAGTCCAGGGATGCAATCATAGGAGGTTGAGCCGTCACTGCTGGAAGCGGATAAGGGATAAGCGTTACTTTACCGCAGCTACCGTAGCGGTGCATCTCGATAGCCGGACTCAGTCGCTGCCGAGAGCCTCTTTGACGAGTGCTGAACAGGTGTCGTTCATGGGCAGCGTCAGGGCCAGTGCGTGCGCCTGCGGCGACATCTTACCCCAGGTCTTTTGCACGATGCGCACCATGTGATCGTGCTCTACCTTGCGGGAGAAGTCCGCAAAGTAGTTTTCCAAGAACACCAAACAGGCACAGTCTTCCAGGGCTTGCACATCGCTATCGCGCCCCAGGCCCTGCTTGCGGATCATGCTGGTGACGCGCTTGGCCTCCTCTTGGGAGTAGCCCGCTTCTTCCATGATCGCTGCCGTGGTATCGCCTGCTCGAGCGCTCTGGTCGCGTCGCCAAGTCAAATAGCCAATACGGCCTTCCGGATAATCGCTACGCGGCAGCTGCCAACGCTGCAGATGCTGCGCGCGCACGGCAATGCCCAATAGGTCGCTGGGCGTCGCCTGGAGTCGCTCCAACCATCGGCTCATGCGCTGGGCATAGGCCAGCTCTTGGGGCTGGGCAGTGCCATCCGAGAGGGTGGTCGTCTGGGGATCTTGGGCGTGCAGCGCGTCGAGGGCGGCAAGGGTCTTGTCAAAAGCGGACGACATGGCGGGCTCGCTTGGGGAGAGTGGAATGCAAGTATCCTAGCAGCTTGTCGGCCACGATAAAAAACGCCCGCTACCGAGGGCAGCGGGCGCGCTAGGGTCAGAAAGCCGATGTCAAGAACGGCTGGTATTGTAAATCTCTTCGTTGAGCTCACCTTCGCTCTTACCCACCAGCGTGGTGACCATCAAATCACCGGCCACGTTCACGCTGGTGCGTGCCATGTCTAGAATGCGGTCGATCCCCGCTACCACGGCAATGGCTTCCAGAGGCAGGCCAATTTGCGCCATGACGATGGAGAGCATGATCAGCCCCGCACCGGGCACGCCCGCCGTGCCAATCGAAGCCAGTGTGCCGGTAGCAACGATCATGGCGTAATCCATCATGCTCAGGTCGGTGCCGGTCATCTGGGCAATGAACAGCACCACCACACCTTGGTAGAGCGCAGTGCCGTCCATGTTGATGGTGGCGCCCACGGGCAGGACGAAGCCCGATACCCCTTCCGATACGCCCAGGTTTTTCTGCGCACAGCGAATCGATACGGGCAGGGTGCCCGCAGAGGAAGCAGAGGAGAAAGCGACGACAATGGCGTCCAGGCTGCCTTTCAGGTAGCGCACGGGATTCAAACGACCCAGCAGGGAGATAAAACCTGAGTAAATCACCAGAACATGCAGAATGCTGGCTACATAGACCACGCCAATTAGCTTGGCGAGCGGCAGCAGGATCTCCAGGCCGTACTGACCCGAGACGTGGGCAATCAAGCCAAAGACCCCGAACGGGGCGAACGCCATCACCAAGCCGGTGAGTTTGTACATGGCCTCTGCGAAGCTATCGAAAACCTTCATGACCGGTTCGCCTTTCTCGCCGATCAGCGTCAGCGAGATTCCCAGCCCAATGGCAAACACGATGATCTGCATGATGTTGCCGTTCGCCAAGGCATCCAGCGGGTTGCGCGGCACGAGGTTGACCAGGATGGAGACCAGAGAGGGCGCTTCGTTGGCCGATACCTCGGCATCGAAGCTCAGCCCCACGCCTACCCCAGGCTGCAAAAGCGTCGAGAGCACGAGGCCAATGGTGATCGCGAAGGCGGTGGTCACCAAATAAAGCGTTATCGTACGAGCGCCGATTCGGCCCATCTTTTGCGGGTCGCGCATTGAAGTAATGCCGACCACCAGGGTAGAAAAGACCAGCGGTACGATCAGCATCATGATGGCGTTGATGAAGATATCGCCCAGCGGTTTGAAGATGCTGGCGGTTTCACCGAGCAGCGCTCCTGCCACTACCCCGAGGGCCAAGCCCGCCAGTATTTTTTTCCACAGGGCAATGCGACGCCACCATCCCCATGCTCCTTTCGGTGCGGTTTCCTGCACGTTGTTTCTCCTTTTTTAGATCCGTTGTTAGTGGTTCTTGCTGACGAAGGGCGGGCACTCTATCACTTTTGCCTAATGATCGGGGATGGGTATGTAAATTGTTCATAGCGCATACCGGCGCTTTACCTAGGGGTGGTGGTGGCCATGCCCCATAGCCCCTTGTCTCGCTTTTGCCTACAATAGGCCCCTTTGCCACGGCGTCGATGTGCCGTGTTCCACTGAATTCAGGCCAAGGGATAATCCATGCTCGATCCGAAACTGCTGCGCGGTGATCTTGATGCGACTGCGCAACGACTGGCCCGCCGGGGCTTCGAACTCGATACTGCAGCGCTTAAGGCGCTAGAGTCGCGTCGTCGTGAACTGCAAACTCAGACCGAGCAACTGCAGAACGAGCGCAATATGCGCTCTAAGGCGATTGGTAAGGCCAAGGCCAGCGGTGAAGATATTCAACCGCTGCTGGATGAAGTCAGCGATTTAGGCGACCGCCTGGATAAAGCCAAAAAAAAATTGGCTGACGTGCAGGAGGAGTGGGACGAGGCCATCAGCGGTATCCCTAACCTGCCCCATGAAAGCGTGCCGGAAGGCAAGAGCGAAGACGATAATGTCGAGCTGCACCGCTGGGGGACGCCGCGAAAGTTCGATTTCGACGTGCTGGATCACGTGGATTTGGGCAAGAAGTCTGGTTATCTCGATTTCGAGCTGGCGGCCAAGCTGACCGGCGCGCGCTTTGCAGTGATGCGCGGGCCCGTTGCGCGACTGCATCGTGCGTTGGCGCAGTTTATGCTCGATACGCAAACCCAGCAGCACGGCTATGAAGAGTGCTATGTGCCTTACATGGTCAACCGCGATTCGCTGATGGGCACGGGTCAGCTGCCCAAGTTTGGCGAGGATCTCTTCAAGCTGAACGATGAGCGGGAGTACCACTTAATTCCCACCTCTGAAGTGCCGCTGACCAACTTCGTGCGTGATGAGATCGTCGAGCTGGCCGCACTGCCGATGAAGCTCACGGCGCATACACCATGTTTCCGTTCGGAAGCTGGCGCTTATGGACGCGATACGCGCGGCATGATTCGTCAACACCAGTTCGACAAAGTCGAAATGGTACAGATCGTGGAGCCGGAGAAGAGCTACGACGCGTTGGAAGAGATGCGTGGGCATGCAGAAGCCATTCTGCAGGCACTCGAGTTGCCGTATCGCGTAGTGACGTTATGTACCGGCGACATGGGATTCGGCGCAGCGAAAACCTACGATCTGGAAGTGTGGCTGCCAAGCCAAAACACCTACCGGGAAATCTCGTCTGTCTCTAACTGCGAGGACTTCCAGGCGCGCCGGATGCAAGCGCGTTACCGTCATCCAGATGTCAAAAAGCCGCAGTTACTGCATACGCTCAACGGCTCTGGCCTTGCGGTAGGGCGCTGCCTGCTGGCGGTGCTCGAAAACCACCAGCAGGCAGATGGATCGATTACTGTTCCGGCTCCCCTGCAACCCTACCTGGGCGGCCTCGAGCGTCTTGTCCTCTAAGCGCCCACTCGACGTTTACCCCGGCATCGATGCGAATGGTGCCGGGGCGGTAGTCGCTGGCGGCACCGCCGCCGACTGTGTCACTTTCGGCGCGCATGGCCATCATCCGGGGCTGGAAAATGGGCGATTGCGTCTCTTCGATACGCTGAACGGGGCCAAGCGTGACGTTGAGGGTGCTCGCCATGAGGTCGGCTTTATGGCGGGCTTTTTCCAGCGCCTTGGTCAATGCCTCGTCGGTAGCTGCTTCCCGGTCTTGTAGATCGAACTGCACGCCATCCAACGCATTGACGCCAGCGCCAATCAGCGCGTCCAGCACATCGCCTAATTGGTCTATATTAGTTAGCTCGACGCTGAAGGGACGCTCCAAACGGGTGCGCATCAGCGGTTCCTGCTCGCCATTTTCGTTGTGCGGTCCTGCAACGTGCTCAGGGTAAACGTTCAATGAGCCGGCGTGGATCGCACGCTGCTCGATGCCCAGTGATTCCATGGCGGTGATGAGTTCACTGGCACGCTCTTCGAGGCGTTCACGAGCGCTGCCAAGCGCGGCGCTGTCCGTCTCTTCGAGGGTGGACACTGCCGGCGTGTTTTCCCAAAGGCGAGCAGAGAGCGTGGCCTTGTCGGGTTCGACCTCTACCCACGACTGTGCCTGGACGCTGAGGCTGGGGGGCGCGGGTGGTGCCGCTTGTGCACTAGGGGCTGCCAAAAGGGCTAGTAACGCGCCGGCCAGCACGCCATGACGAAGCCGTTTCAACGAGTGTGTTGCTGTTTTCATCGGTCACTTCCTTGCTGAGAGAGCCAATACGTTGTGTGCGCTAAATAGCGTGAGATGTCGCTGCTTTGAAGGGGGCGTGGACATAAAGTTCACAGGCTAAGCGAAAACGAAAAGCGGTTGCTGAATGTTTGCATGGTTTGTGCAACGTCATCTAAACGACCATCATGTATGGATAACATGCTAAGGAAAGGGCTATGTCGATGTTGTCGGATGAGGATTATCGAAGTATTCCCCTCAACGCCACCCTGGCGATTGCTGCGCTAGTCGTGATCATCGCGGGTATGAAAATAGGTGCCGATTTATTGGTGCCGCTGCTGCTGGCGGTATTCATCGCCGTGGTGTGTACCTCTCCCGTTCAGTGGCTGCATCACTGCGGCCTGAGTCGACGAATGTCGGCGCTGATTACGCTACTGGTGTTGATGGGCTTTCTTTCCCTGATCGGTTTACTGGTCGTGAACAGTTTCAGTACGTTCATCGAGGCGCTGCCGGATATCGAGTCAAGGCTTTACGAGCACTATTGGGATCTTCTCAATACGCTGGCCTCCCACGGGCTGGCCATCGATCCTGATCAGCTCAGTTCGATGTTCGCCATGGAAGATGACGGTTCTTGGGTCGCTACGCTTCTGGGCGAGCTGGGTTCGCTGTTCATGCAGGGCAGTATCGTTGCACTGCTGGTGATCTTCATGCTGTTCGAAACACTGCACTTCCGCGATAAAGTGTCGCGCGCGCTAGAGAATCCGGCGCCGAGCCTCAAACGGTTCAGCGAGTTCAGTGTGACGTTAAAGCGCTATTTGGCGGTGAAGACCGTGATTAGTTTGGCGACCGGCGTGCTGGTGTGGCTCTCATGCCTCATGGTGGGCGTGGAATTTCCGCTGCTCTGGGGAGTGCTGGCCTTTGCGCTCAACTTCATTCCCAATATCGGTTCCGCGCTCGCGGCCATTCCGCCGGTGCTGTTGCTCTTGGTCTCTCAGGATGGCGGTTTACTTCAGGCATTCTTATTGGCTTCAGCGTATCTTGTCATCAACTTCATTTTGGGAAACTTGATCGAGCCACGAGTGATGGGCCAAGCGCTGGGATTATCCACGTTCGTGGCGTTTCTCTCGCTAGTGGTGTGGGGTTGGATCTTTGGTGCGGCGGGTATGTTGCTGTCGGTGGTGCTCACTATGACGCTGAAAATCGCGTTGGATAGCCATCCACAAACGCGCTGGATCGCTCACTTGTTAGGACCTGGCAGGCAACGGAACGTGCAGGTAAGGCGACCTGGCGATGCGCGTCGTCCACCCTGGCGACGAGGTGTATGGTCGAAGCGTGAATAAGGCGGAGAAGGAGAAGAGGAAGCGTCGTTACCGCTGGCCATGCCAGCGGTAACGTGAACGGCTTAAGCGTTCTGGTCGATGAACTGCGTCAACTGAGACTTGGACTGCGCACCTACTAGAGAAGCGACCTTGGTGCCCGACTTGAACAACATGACGGTGGGGACGCCGCGAACACCTTGCTCGGCAGCGATTTCCGGGGCATCGTCAACGTTCACGCTGACGACTTTCAAGTTGTCGCCACGCTCGGCGGCCACTTCATCGACAACAGGCGCCATGACTTTACATGGGCCGCACCAGGGGGCCCAGAATTTCAGCAGGACAGGCTGTTCGGCGTTGAGGACTTCTTGCTCGAAATTGGCGTTGGTGACATCAACATTATTAGCCATTTGCTTCTCCCGTTTGCGTTGCTCTTGCTGTTTCGTTGCCTCAAATGGAGCAACGGTCATTACGCGATATATTAGCGCACTTTCACCGCGCCAAGTTGCCAGATGTTAGCGGGCGAGAAGGGTGCTGGCAAATTCCTGATACGATTCAGCCTTAAATAGAAAAAATTAATAGATGTTCATAGGCGCTATTTTTTATACTATAAGGGAATTATGAGGCGTTTTTTTATTCAAAAATGTGCTCATTGAAGCACGGTTATCGGGTGCTTGGCCAAGCACGGAGTCGCAGCACGAGGATGCGCTATGACGTGCTTACGGCATAGACAATAAGGTGAGGATATGAAGCTACAGCAACTTCGCTATATTTGGGAAGTCAATCGACACAACCTCAATGTCTCGGCGACAGCTCAAAGTTTATTTACTTCCCAGCCGGGCATTTCCAAACAGATTCGCCTGCTGGAAGATGAGCTCGGTGTCGAGATTTTTGCTCGGAGCGGAAAACACCTCACCCGTGTCACGCCTGCCGGACAGTCGATCATCGAATTGGCGGGGCAGGTACTCAAACTCACCGAAAACATCAAGCAAGTAGCGCAAGAGCACAGCGATGAGCGTCGCGGTAGCCTTGCGATTGCCACCACACATACACAAGCGCGCTATGCGCTGCCACCGATCATCAGCGAATTCACGCTGAAGTATCCTGAAGTGGCGCTGCACATGCAGCAGGGCACGCCCAAACAAATTGCTCAAATGGTCAGCGAAGGGCAGGCGGACTTTGCCATTGCCACGGAGTCATTGGAGTTATTCACCGACCTAGTGTTGCTGCCCTGCTATCGTTGGAATCGCTGTGTGCTGGTGCCTAAGGAGCACCCGCTGGCCACCCTCGACGGACCCTTGACCCTGGACGCATTGGCCGAACACCCGCTAGTGACGTACGTGTTTGGTTTTACCGGACGCTCTCAGCTCGACGATGCGTTCAAAGCCAAGGGCTTGACGCCCAATGTCGTCCTAACGGCGGCCGACGCGGACGTGATCAAAACCTACGTGCGCTTGGGAATGGGCGTGGGTATCGTCGCGCACATGGCGGTCGACCCGGCACTGGATAGTGATTTGGTCGCCCTGGATGCCCGCCATCTGTTTGCCAGTTCGACGACGAAAATCGGTATTCGGCGCGGGACCTTCATGCGTGGCTACATGTACGATTTTCTAGCGCGTTTTGCACCGCATTTGACCCGTGACCGAGTGGATGAGGCGCTAATGGCCGGGCCGCGCTTCGAACAGACGCTGTTCGAAGGCGTCGAGCTGCCAGAGTATTGATCCCAAAAAAACCTGCTTCGGAAGTTAGGCCGAAGCAGGTGAAGGGAGGCATGACGAACTTTATGTTACGTGGCGCTTTGATCCGTGCTGATCTTAGTGCTGAAGATGTAGGCCGCACTCGCGCTTCTCTTCCACCTTGGTGGGGTCGAAGTAGTCGAAGTTGTTGGGTAGATCATGTGCTTCCAGGTAGTAGTACATATCTTTGGCCGTCCACTGAAGCAGCGGCGCCACTTTCAGTAAGCCGTCGCTATTACGGCTGACGACCTGCATTTTCGCTCGCTCTGGCGTGTCTTCGGCGCGCAGGGCTGTGAACCATACGTCAGGCTTCATCTCGCGAAGCGCCCGTTCGAAAGGCTCTAGCTTCACTTCTTGCGTAAAGGCGTTGTGCCGCGGGTCATCGATGCCAGGCATTGGCCCATCCAAGGCTTCACGATGGGCGCGGGTGCGTTGGGGTAGGAAGCTGACGATGTTCAAATTCAAACGCTGAATGAGTGCGTCTGCGAACTGATAGGTCGCCTCGGTGTTATAGCCGCTATCCATCCATACGATGGGAATATCCGGACGCACCTGCGTCACCATGTGCAAAATGACGGCTTCGAAGGGGCGAAAATTGGTAGTGCAAATAGGGCGCTCACCCTGGCTGAACGCCCACTCGATAAGCCCTTGCGGGTCGTTGGCGAAATCGCGATTGATCTGTTCGAGCGTTGAGGACATGCGGCCTCCTATGTGAAAAAGCGTGCAATGTCTCTAGGCTACCAAAAGCGAAGGACTTCTCCCCAATACCGTTTGGTTAGGCTTTTATATTTCTTTTGGATTTAAAAAAGTAGTTTGTTTATTCCAAGGCGCCAATCAAATGACGAATCTTGTCCAATGTCTCGGTGTACTCTTCCTCGGCTTGTGAATCTGCCACCAACCCGCCGCCGCCCCACACGTGGAGAGCGCCATCGTCAGCCACCATTGTGCGTATGGCAATCGACGTATCCATGCTGCCGCGCACGTCGATATAGCCCAAGCTGCCGCAATAGACGCTGCGCTGGCAGGGCTCCAGTTCATCGATTATTTGCATTGCCCGTATTTTGGGTGCGCCGGTAATCGAGCCGCCGGGAAACGCTGCCGTGAGCAATGAAAGCGGTGAGTGTTGGGACGCCAGTTGGCCTTGCACCACGCTGACTAAGTGATGGACGTTGGGATAGCTCTCTAACTGGCATAGCTGCGGCACGCGAATGGAGCCGGGGACACAAACGCGACCCAAATCATTGCGCAGCAAATCCACGATCATCACGTTCTCTGCACGGTCTTTGGTGCTGCTGAGCAAATCATTCGCCAGGGCACGGTCCTGGTCGGGCGTTTTGCCTCGTGGCCGTGTGCCTTTGATGGGGCGTGTTTCCACTAAGCCGTCACGGCTTTGAATGAAGCGCTCGGGAGAGAGCGATAGCACAGCCTGATGACCCCAGGCCATAAAACCAGAAAATGGCGTGGGGGTTGCTTTACGCAACTGAAGATACGCTTGCCACTCATCGCCTTCGTAATGCGCTGTAAAACGTTGGGCGAGGTTAATTTGATAACAGTCCCCAGCACGAATGTAGCGCTGAACGGCATCGAAACGCTCGGTGTAGGCCGCCTGAGTCAACTCCGGGGAAAATCGCTGAGTGAGCTTGAAAGGCGTTGTTGGCGTGTCGGGCGCCGCCAGCCATGCCGCTACTTGTTCACGTCGCGCCGGGCTGCCAACGAACCACGCTTGCTCTTTGACATGATCTAGTGTGATGCACCAATCAAATAGCCCCACACGTAATAACGGGAGACGAGTGGCAGCCGGGTGTTGACTGGCGATATCGGCGCGATTGCGGCCCAGGTCATAGCTCCAGTAGCCCATCAGCCCGCCCAGAAAAGGCAATTCGCTCTTTACGTTGACCGCGGGTAGCTGTTCGATCAACCACTGCTGTTGCGCGGTTACGTCCTCGGCAAGTGAGGCGGGAAGAGTGAGCATGTCAGACGACAGTCGAGTGTCGCCCTCTGGGGTCATTGTCAGCGTTGCCAGCGGATCGCTGCTGACGATGTCGAAACGGCCGGTCGTCGCTTTTGGGCGGCCGCTATCAAGCAGCACTGCGCCGGGGCGGTGCCGCAATTTGGCGAAGAGCGCCAAAGGGTCAGTAGAGTAGGGCAGGGCTGAAATCGTCAACGCCGTTGTCATGAAGCAAACGCCAAGCCAGTGGGGGGCGACGTATTTTAGAGGCCGTAACCTTATGACACCAGTATGGCCGTCGACGCCTTTCTCACGCAGCAAACTCCATTCAGGATATGGCATCGCTGATTGTTGACATTGGTCGGGCGGTGAAGAAAGGACTTGCAACGAAAGGTGGACAAAAACGGCCTTTTTGCATGGTTGACGAGGGAAATGCGGCGGGCTAAAGTTCTTTTATTCCCTAATTGTCGACAATTCCCCATGACGTTACTTGCAACTACTTCCTCGACCTCCCATGACGGCTCTGCTGAACCGGTGTCGCCAGAGGTGCGTACGCTCGCGGAGCGCGTGTTTCATCAGTTACAGAGCGATATCGTACGTGGCGAATTGGCACCGGGCAGCAAAATTACCGAGCCTGGGCTCTCTAAAACTTACGGTATCTCACGTGGGCCGCTGCGAGAAGCCATGCGTCGTTTGGAGGCGCACCGCTTGATCGAGCGAGTGCCCCATGTGGGCGCACGGGTGGTCAAACTCTCCATGAAAGAGCTGCTGGAGCTTTTCGACGTGCGTGAAGCTCTGGAGAGCATGGCGGCTCGGTTGGCGGCGGAGCACATGTCGGCCGAGGAGATTCAAGGACTGCGCGACGTGTTGGCGCTCCATGAAAGGCAGGGTGACCTGAAGCGTGGTGAAGCTTACTACCAGCGTGAAGGCGACCTGGATTTCCACTATCGCATCGTTCAGGGCAGTCACAACAAAATGCTCATGAACTTGCTGTGCGACGACCTTTATTACCTCGTGCGTCTTTATCGCACGCAGTTTAGTGCCAGCGGCACACGGCCTCAGCGGGCATTCGTCGAGCACCATCGTATCGTCGACGCCATTGAGGCGGGCGATGCCGAGCTGGCCGAACTGCTAATGCGCCGTCATGTCAGCGCCTCCCGCGCCAATGTCGCCGACCGCTACGCCGCGATTCTTGAGCAATCGCCTGCAGCAAGCGTACCGGCGTCTACAAAGAACGAACAACAAGCCACAACAACGTCTGATTAGGAGCTTACGCCCATGCCGTCATCATCACCCTCGTCAACCCCTGGAGCACGCTTTCGTGCCGCGCTGAATGCCAACCAGCCGCTACCCATTCTAGGTACCATCAACGCCTATACGGCCATGATGGCCGAACGGGTGGGGCATCACGCTATTTATCTGTCCGGTGGCGGCGTGGCGAACGCCTCGTTTGGTTTGCCAGATTTGGGCATGACGACCATGAACGATGTGGTGGAAGACGCTCACCGGATTTGCGGAGCGACGGACTTACCACTGCTAGTGGATATCGATACCGGCTGGGGCGGTGCGTTCAACATTGCCCGCACGGTCAAAGAGATGCAGCGTGCGGGCGTGGCCGCCGTTCACCTGGAAGATCAGGTAGCGCAAAAACGCTGTGGCCATCGCCCCAACAAAGCCATCGTGTCGCAGCAAGAGATGGTCGACCGCATCAAAGCCGCTGCGGATGCCAAGTTGGACTCTGATTTTTATCTCATTGCTCGCACCGACGCATTCCAAAAAGAGGGCCTGGACGCCGCCATCGAGCGGGCAAATGCCTGCGTAGAAGCAGGTGCAGACGCTATTTTTGCCGAGGCAGTGCATACGCTGGACGACTACAAGGCATTCTGCCAGCGAGTGAACGCCCCCATTCTGGCCAACATTACCGAATTCGGCGCGACGCCGCTGTTTAGTCAGCAGGAGCTGGGCGATGTGGGCTGCCGCATGGTGCTCTACCCGCTCTCGGCTTTCCGCGCCATGAACGCCGCTGCCTTGAAGGTGTACCAGAGCATCATGACGCATGGCCATCAGCGTGAGGTCATCGACACCATGCAAACCCGCAATGAGCTGTATGACTTTTTGAATTATCACGATTTCGAGCAGAAGCTCGACGCGCTGTTTGCCGAGCAAAAAGACGCCTAAACGTTACCCCTATTGACCAACAATTCTTATAAATACGTACGTCAGGAGACAACACATGAGCGATAAACCGTTAGCAGGTGCAGGGTTACGAGGACAAAGTGCGGGGACGACGGCCCTGTGTACGGTGGGTAAAACCGGATCAGGCCTAACCTACCGCGGCTTCGATATCAAAGAACTGGCAGAAAAAGCCAAGTTCGAGGAGGTCGCTTACCTGTTGTTGAAAGGCAAGCTGCCCAACCAAGCCGAACTCGATCACTACATTGCCAAACTGAAAGGCCTTCGTAGTCTCCCCGATGCGCTGAAAACCGTGCTGGAGCAGATTCCCAAAGACGCCCACCCGATGGACGTGATGCGCACGGGTGCCTCCATGCTGGGCAACCTGGAAACCGAGGAGAGCTTCGACGAGCAGCAGGATGTCGCGGATCGCCTGTTGGCCGTACTGCCCTCGATCATTTGCTACTGGTACCGCTTCAGTCATGATGGCGTGCGTATCGACACCGACACCGATGACGCCTCGGTAGGCGGCCATTTTCTGCATATGCTACGCGGCGAGCCCGCCTCCGAACTGCATGCCCGGGTGATGAACGTCTCGCTGATTCTGTATGCCGAGCACGAGTTCAACGCCTCTACCTTCACTGCCCGAGTGTGCGCGTCGACGCTGTCCGATATGCATTCCTGCGTGACCGGTGCGATCGGTTCGCTGCGCGGCCCGTTGCACGGCGGAGCCAACGAAGCGGCCATGGCGATGATCGAGCAATGGACGTCTCCCGAAGAAGCCGAGCGGGAAATGCTGGGTATGTTGGAGCGTAAAGAGAAGATCATGGGCTTTGGCCATGCGATCTATCGGGAGTCGGATCCGCGTAATGCCATCATCAAAGAGTGGTCGAAGAAGCTGGCCGACGACGTTGGCGACAGCGTGCTCTATCCGGTCTCCGTCCGCTGTGAAGAGGTGATGTGGCGGGAGAAGAAGCTGTTCTGCAACGCCGATTTCTTCCATGCCAGCGCCTACCACTTCATGGATATTCCCACCAAGCTGTTCACGCCCATTTTCGTCATGTCGCGGGTGACCGGCTGGGCTGCGCACGTATTCGAGCAGCGCGCCAATAACCGCATTATTCGCCCCAGCGCAGACTATATCGGCCCTGAGAAGAGCGAATGGGTACCCATCGAAGCGCGCGACTGATCGGTTGCGTGGTGACTAAGTGAGAGGCGTTATGAACACGAATTATCGCAAGCCGCTACCGGGCGTTCTGGTAGAGGGCGAGCCGGTAGAGTTCTTCGATGCACGTCAGGCGGTCGAGGACATACAGCCCGGCGCCTATGCCACGCTGCCCTATACCTCACGGGTATTGGCCGAACAGTTGGTGCGTCGCTGCGACCCTGAGCTGCTTAGCGATGCGCTAAAACAGCTCATCGAGCGCAAGCAGGAGCTGGACTTTCCCTGGTATCCGGCGCGGGTGGTGTGCCACGACATTCTCGGCCAGACGGCGCTGGTGGATCTGGCGGGGCTGCGTGACGCCATTGCCGAAAAAGGGGGCGACCCCGCCAAAGTGAATCCCGTGGTGCCTACCCAGCTCATCGTCGATCACTCCTTGGCGGTGGAGCACGCGGGGTTCGAGAAGGATGCCTTCGAGAAAAACCGTCAAGTGGAAGATCGTCGCAACGATGATCGCTTCCATTTCATCAACTGGACCAAGCTGGCGTTCGAGAACGTCGACGTGATTCCTCCCGGCAACGGCATCATGCACCAGATCAATCTGGAGAAGATGTCGCCGGTGGTGCAGTGCCGCCCAGATGAACAAGGGTTGCGTATTGCTTATCCCGATACCTGCGTGGGCACCGATAGCCATACGCCCATGGTCGACGCGTTAGGCGTGATCTCCGTGGGTGTGGGTGGCTTAGAAGCCGAAAGCGTCATGCTGGGGCGCGCCTCCATGATGCGCCTGCCGGACATCGTCGGTGTCGAGCTCACCGGTAAGCTACAGCCGGGCGTCACCGGCACCGACATGGTGCTGGCGATTACCGAGTTTCTGCGTAAAGAGCGGGTGGTGGGCGCTTATCTGGAGTTTTATGGCGAAGGGGCCGATGCGCTGACCGTGGGCGACCGTGCCACCATCTCCAATATGACACCGGAGTACGGTGCCACGGCGGCGATGTTCTACATCGATGATCAAACCATCGAGTACCTCAAGCTCACCGGGCGGGAAGACGAACAGGTGGCGCTGGTCGAAGCGTACGCCAAGCAGACCGGCCTATGGGCCGATAGTTTGACGACGGCCGAGTACGAGCGGGTACTCCGCTTCGATCTCTCCCGCGTGGCACGCACGTTGGCGGGCCCCTCGAACCCCCACGCCCATTTGCCGACCTCGGAGCTCGCCAAGCGCGGCATCGCCATCGATTTGGATAAAGCCCGAGCCGATGAACAGGCCGGGAAAATGCCGGATGGCGCCGTCATCATTGCCGCCATCACCAGCTGCACCAATACCTCCAATCCGCGCAATATGGTTGCGGCAGGGTTGATTGCCCGCAACGCCAACCGATTGGGGCTGACGCGCAAGCCGTGGGTGAAGTCGTCGCTGGCGCCCGGCTCGAAAACCGTCAAGATGTACCTGGAAGAGGCGCACTTGATGGACGAGCTGGAAACCCTCGGCTTCGGCGTCGTGGCCTATGCCTGTACGACGTGTAACGGCATGTCCGGGGCGCTGGAGCCCAGCATTCAGCAGGAGATCATCGACCGCGACCTGTACGCCACGGCGGTGCTGTCCGGTAACCGTAACTTCGATGGACGTATCCATCCCTACGCCAAACAGGCGTTCTTGGCCTCGCCGCCGCTGGTGGTGGCGTATGCCATTGCGGGCACGATCCGCTTCGATATCGAAAAAGATGTGTTGGGGCACGATCCTCAGGGGAATCCGGTCACGCTCAAAGACATCTGGCCCGACGATAGCGAAATCGACGCCATCGTAAAGTCGGCGGTGAAGCCCGAGCAGTTCCGCCAAACCTATATCCCGATGTTCGACCTGGACAAGAGCGCGCGTACCCAGGTAAGCCCGCTGTACGAATGGCGGCCCCAAAGCACCTACATCCGCCGCCCGCCCTATTGGGAAGGCAACATGGCAAAAGAGCGTGGACTAAAGGGCATGCGTCCGCTAGCGATTTTGCCGGACAACATCACCACCGATCACCTGTCTCCCTCCAATGCCATCATGCTCGATAGTGCGGCGGGGGAGTATCTGCACAAGATGGGCCTGCCGGAGGAGGACTTCAACTCCTACGCCACCCACCGTGGCGACCACCTGACCGCCCAGCGGGCCACCCTGGCGAATCCAAAACTGTTCAACGAAATGGTCCACGATGAGCAGGGCAAGGTGCTGCAGGGGTCGCTGGCGCGGATCGAGCCGGAAGGCAAGGTGACTCGCATGTGGGAAGCCATCGAAACCTATATGGCACGTAAGCAGCCGCTCATCATCATTGCTGGGGCGGATTACGGGCAGGGCTCCTCCCGTGACTGGGCGGCAAAAGGTGTTGCCCTTGCGGGGGTAGAGGCCATCGTCGCCGAGGGCTTTGAGCGTATTCACCGCACGAACTTGATCGGTATGGGTGTTATGCCGCTGCAGTTCGAGGAAGGGACCACGCGGAAAACCCTAGAGTTGGACGGCACGGAAGTCTTCGATGTGGAAGGCACGCCCGAACCGCGCGCCATGCTCACCCTAGTCATTCACCGCACGAGTGGCAGCACCGAGCGCGTGCCAGTGGTTTGCCGATTGGATACGGCCGAAGAAGTGACCATCTATTCTGCCGGTGGCGTGCTGCAGCGTTTTGCTCAGGACTTTTTGGAATCCTCCGTTGCCTAGTCGTCTCAGCGCGATGGTAAGGGGGTGATGAATAGCGAATAGCCTGGCCGTAGCCAGGCTATTGTTTAAGAGGTGCGTCATGGCTCATCAAGCACAAATGCGTATTCCCGCCACCTATATGCGGGGCGGCACCAGTAAAGGGGTGTTTTTCACTTTGAGTGACCTGCCCACTGCCGCTCAGGTGCCGGGTGAAGCGCGCGATAAGCTGCTACTGCGCGTGATCGGTAGCCCCGATCCTTATGAAAAACAGATTGATGGCATGGGAGGAGCTACGTCCAGCACCAGCAAAACGGTGATTCTCTCGAAGAGTGACTCGCCCGATCACGATGTGGATTACCTATTCGGCCAAGTCTCGATCGATAAACCCTTCGTGGACTGGAGCGGTAACTGCGGAAATCTATCCGCGGCGGTAGGGCCTTACGCTATCGCCAACGGCTTGGTCGATCCCGCCAAGGTGCCTCGAAACGGCATCGCGGAAGTGCGTATTTGGCAGGTCAATATTCAGAAAACCATCGTTGCCCAAGTACCCATGGCGGAGGGTGAGGTGCAAGAGACCGGTGATTTCGAGCTGGATGGCGTCACCTTTCCTGCCGCAGAAATTCCCGTCGCGTTTATGGACCCGGCGGACGGAGAGGGAGCGATTTTCCCCACCGGCAGCGTGGTCGATGACCTAGAGGTGCCGGGCCTTGGTGTCCTGAAGGCGACGCTGATTAACGCGGGGATCCCGACCGTGTTCGTCAATGCCGAGGCGTTGGGTTACACCGGATGCGAACTGCAAGACGCGATCAACGGGGACGCCAAGGCGCTGGCGATGTTCGAGACGATTCGTGCCCACGCGGCGGTTAAAATGGGGCTCATTCAGCGTGTGGAGGAGGCGGCTAGCCGCCAGCACACCCCGAAAGTCGCCTTTGTCGCGCCGGCCTCGAGCTATACCGCGTCAAGCGGTAAAGCCGTTCGTGTGGAGGATGTCGACCTGGTCGTACGAGCCCTATCGATGGGTAAACTGCACCATGCCATGATGGGCACAGCGGCGGTGGCGATTGGCGCAGCCGCGGCCATTCAAGGCACGTTAGTGAACCTGGCCGCAGGAGGCATCGAGCGCGAGGCGGTCACGTTTGGGCATCCGTCAGGTACCCTTCGAGTGGGAGCAAAAGCCAGCTTGGTTGATGGCCGTTGGCAAATCGATCAGGCGTTGATGAGCCGCAGTGCCAGGGTATTGATGGAGGGTGAGGTCCGTATCCCCAGCGATACGTTCTGATCGGTAGAGGTAGTCTGCCGCCGCTGGCTATCGTCAAGCGGCGGCAGAGCGCGGTGATGGCTCACGTTACTCTTCGAACGTGACCTGATCGCGCATACGGTCTACCGTGGCAGGGCCAATGCCGCTCACCCGAGTGAGGTCATCGGCATTCGTAAAGGCGCCGTTGGTTTCGCGCTCTTCGATGATGGCGGCGGCGCGGCTTGGGCCGATGCCTGGTAATTCAGCTAACAGTTCTTCATCGGCGCTGTTGACGTTGATGGGAGCCACGGTTTGGGCAAATGCTGCACTGGAAAGTCCTAGGCTCAGACTGATGAGAAGTGCAACGACAAAGCGTTTGACGGCTGTGTGCATGGTTCATGTCCCTTATTTGGTGCTTAGGTGCCAGCCACGTGCTCAACGTGATGGCGAGTAGTCGCGGTCACCTTCATGGTCGCCGCCTTAATGAACTTAAACTTTTCAAAACGTAAGTGCTGTAAGCGATCAACGATAACTTTTGTAAGTCTTTCGCTACAGGGTAATGGCGAATCGCTTACACAGCTTATATGGCGAGGCTGGTACACTAGGCGCTTGCCCCTGCGTCCAAGACGTGATTTTTCAACAGCGTTCACGAACACGGAGTAAGCGCGTGTCCACCGATTCCCCACTGATTATTGCCCTCGATTACCCCTCGCTCGATGCGGCGCTCTGCATGGCCGACCAGCTCGACCCGGCTCGCTGTCGTGTCAAAGTCGGTAAAGAACTCTTTACGCGCAGTGGCCCTGCGGTGTTGGAAGCGCTTCACGGCCGTGGCTTCCAGGTATTTCTGGATCTTAAATTCCATGATATTCCCAACACGGTGGCCAGTGCCGTTCAGGCGGCAGCGGAACAGGGGGTTTGGATGGTGAACGTACACGCATCGGGCGGGCGTAAAATGATGGAAACAGCCGCCAAACAGTTATCCGATCATCGACTCGCGACTCACTTGATCGCCGTCACAGTGTTAACCAGTATGGGCAAAGAGGATTTGGCGGAGGTGGGCTTAACGGCAAGCCCTGCTGAGCATGTCATGCACTTGGCGGCTTTGACGCAGCAAAGTGGTTTGAACGGCGTCGTCTGTTCGGCCCAGGAGGCGGCCCAGATTCGTGCGAAGTGTGGCGAGGCGTTTTTGAAAGTCACCCCAGGCATACGGCCAAGCTTTGCTGCAGCGAACGATCAACAGCGCATCATGACACCCGCTGATGCGATGCGCGCGGGCAGTACGCATTTGGTGATTGGTCGTCCGGTGACCCAGGCCGAGGATCCCATGGCAGCGTTGGCAGCCATCGAGGCCGAGCTTTCGGGCGTGTGATCACTCGCCCTCTACGCCGGTAATCGGTTTGATCGTTCCCCAGCGGCGACAGCTTGGGCACTGCCATGCCAAACTGTCGCTGCTAAAGCCGCAGCGGCGACAGCGTTGGCGGGGCCTCCCGCTCATCAGGGCCTTGGTGTGATGTTTGAGCAGCATCAAGCGTGTATCGGGCGTCTCTTTACCCATGAGGCGCTCGCTCTCCAAGTAAAGATCTACCAGATAATCCAGTCCCCCCAAGCTAGGGGCTTCTGCTAGCCATTCGCCGGTGCGCTCGATAGCGCTGTCGACGCCCTCTCGTTGATGTACCAGTGTGCCTAGTGCCACGATGACGCTAGTGTAGGGGGCTTCGCCTAATAGTTGGTAGAGGTGGGTTTCCAAACCAGCTAGGTCGTCGTGCCGTGCATAGGCGCGTTGCAAGGCTGGTAACATGGTCGGGATGTGAGCGATATCCTGTTGGGGAATATGGCCGAGACGTTCGATGGCTTTGGCGTATTGGCCATTATCCATGTCCAAATCGGCAAGCATCAGCGTCGCACGTACACAACGCTCGTCTAGCTGTAGCGCTTTTTTGAGATGTTTACGTGCTAGAGCACGGCTGGATTGGTCGATCTCTTGCTGAGCAAGCTCGCATAGCCAGTGAGAGGCAGGTCGGCGCATGGCGGGCTGCTGTTTCATGAGCGGTTGAACGATTTCTAAGGCATCCTGCCACTCTTTTTCACGCTCGAGCAGGTCGATCAATAGTCGTTTAGCCTCCAGGCGCAGGTCCTCTTGGCTGGAGTGCTCCAGCAGTGCCCGCAGCAAACGCTGCGCTCTATCATGCACGCCCAGGGCGATGAAATCCCGTGCGAGTTCGAGCTGAATGGTTTCATTGGTCGTGGTAGAGAGGGCGGGGCGGGCGAGCAGGTTTTGGTGGATGCCGACGGCTTTGTCCGCTTCACCCCGCGAGCGAAACAGCTTCCCCAAGGCAATGTGTGTCTCAACGGTCTCGCTGTTGACATCTAGTGCATGGATGAACGTTTTGATGGCTTCGTCAGGCTGCTCGTT
The DNA here is from genome assembly GCF_022348105.1 of Halomonas sp. MMH1-48. NCBI lineage: Bacteria > Pseudomonadati > Pseudomonadota > Gammaproteobacteria > Oceanospirillales > Halomonadaceae > Halomonas > Halomonas sp. MMH1-48. The sequence continues at coordinate 21,153 of NZ_JAKRFL010000006.1, read as the reverse complement.
CAATAAGTAGTTCAGCCCGACGAAGTATTCTCTGGAGAGGCCCGGAGCGCGGGAGGGTCGCTGGGCGCGGCGGTGGGCGTAACGAAAACCCAGGCCAAAGCCAATGGCTATGGCTGCCAAGAGAACGCCTAGCAGCACCGCATCCTGCATTTAGGCAAGTTCCTTAAACCCCTGCGTACGTAAACGGTCTAGCTCTTTACGCTGCTGTTTGTTGTGGCGCTCGCTACGGGCGAGCTGCGCTTTTAGACGGACGTACACACCGAGCATGGCCAGCATGCCGACGATGACGCCAACCGCCAACGTGGCCAGCAACCACACCGATAGCGAGACCGGAGGCAGTTCGGCCCAGATCAGGTTCAAGGGGATGGCCTGCTGATTATTGACGGCGAACAAAATGCCGACCAGCAGCACTACCAATAAAATGACGGCCAGAATCAGCCCTTTGATCCAACGCATGAGAGTTTCCTAGTCAGTGACATTCATGGTGCTATTGTGTCTGAGTCTCGGCACGGCGTCATCCCGCAGAAGGTCGGATACCGCTACTTTCGCGGTCAGTAGCCGAGCGCACGACTGGCGTCGACTTGCTCGCGCAACTCCTTGCCCGGTTTGAAATGCGGGACGTACTTGCCATCCAGGTCCACCGGGTCACCGGTTTTAGGATTGCGCCCTGTGCGCGGCTCGCGATAGTGAAGCGAGAAACTGCCAAAACCACGTATCTCCACTCGCCCTCCGTTGGCAAGCGCATCGGTCATATCGTCCAAGATAATACGCACCGCCGTCTCGACTTCTTTGGCGGATAGCTCCGGTTGACGCATCGCAATTTGTTCGATTAATTCAGATTTGGTCATCGGTTGGCTCCCTGCGAACTTTAAAGGCCGTGACGCACATGCGACCTCGATAACATCGAAATCAGCATACTGCGCATAAACGCATAAAACAATTCAGATAAAACAAGGTACTAGGTAAGTACAAAGCTGATTAACAGCATAGGCGATGCTCGGCGCTGGCGCGACCCTGCAGCTTCGGTATACTGGCCTTTCATTTCACTGACTCGGAGAAGCGACCGTTGAGCGACGACACTTCCCCTGCTGCCGTTCTACGAAAGCGGCTTTATTGGCACTCCCGGCGCGGTATGTGGGAGCTGGATCTGCTGTTGATTCCCTTTTTGGAGCAGCGATTCGACGCGCTAAGCGAACAGGAACAGCGCACTTACCAGCGCTTGATCGAAGAAGAGGATCAAGATCTGTTCGTGTGGTTGATGCATCGAGAATGGCCCGAAGACCCTGAGCTTCGCCATCTCGTCCAGATGATCGTCGAGCATGCTGAAACCACCGATAACGCTGCCTATCGTACGCTCTAAATTAGCCGTTGGTGTTCAAGTTGCTTTGGTGCTGGGTTTGGCGCTACTCACCGCTCGGGCATTAAGCGTCTGGGTATCGTCAGGTATGCTCGTGATCAGCGTGTGGCTGATCGTTAGGGCTTATCGTACACAACGGTGTGGTGAGCTTCATCTGGTGCAAAACGGCAGTCAGTGGGAAGGTTACTGGCTGCAGAGCACGGGTGAGCCGGGCGTGAGGTTAGGTGTAAGCTGTGACTACCTTGGGCCTTGGCTGGTCGGTCTGCGTATTGGTGCGCGGCGAATGTGGGTGTGGCCCGACTCATTGCCGAATGCCAGTCAGCGCGCATTGCGTCGCTGCTTTCATCGGCCGGGCCGCTGATCCTTTAGACTAGGTCATCTAGCTTTATCCACGATGGCTGAGTATCCAGTGCGGGGCGCGGCCAATCCTTCGAGTAGTGCAATCCCCGTGATTCGTGGCGCTTTGCGGCGGCCATCACCGTCATTTTGGCCAATGCCAGGGCCTGCTGGAAGCGAATGCTCTCTGGATGTGCCTTGGCGGATTCGTTCGACTCCCATTCATCGCTCAGAGCGGCTAACGCTCTGCGGGCAGCTTCTAGGCCTTGATCGCTCCGAACGATGGAAACATGTTGGCTCATGATGCTACGCATCGTGTGGCGATACCGGTCGAGCTGCTTAGCGTCAAAAGGGGCGTCTGGGGTTAAGGGAGGGGGGGTTACGGTTTCTTGCGTGACCGTCTCGCGCGCGTGCTTAGGGGACGCAAGGATGTGCTGCGCACAGCTTCTAGCATACACCAAGCACTCCAGGAGCGAGTTGCTGGCCATACGGTTGGCTCCGTGAAGGCCGGTGTAGGCGGTTTCTCCGATCGCGTAGAGGTTGGCGACCTGTGTGGCGCCCACGTGATCCGTTGCGACACCGCCGCAGCTATAGTGTGCGGCGGGAACAACGGGGATCGGCTGGCGCGTAATGTCGATTCCCCGTGAGGCGCAATGCGTCAAAATCGTGGGGAAGTGATGGCGTATGGCTGCCTGCCCGAGGTGACGAATGTCTAGCCAAACGTGCCCCAGTGTGCCTTGCTGAATGTGCGCGTCGATGGCGCGTGCCACCACGTCTCGCGGGGCAAGTTCGGCGCGCGGGTCCAGGTCGGGCATGAAACGGTGGCCCGTCTCGTCGAGCAAATGTCCCCCTTCACCTCGTACTGCTTCGCTAATGAGGAAAGCCGGGCCGTGCGGGTCGTAAAGGCAGGTGGGGTGAAACTGCTGAAACTCGAGGTTGCAGAGCGAGGCGCCCAGCTCGGCTGCCATTATCATCCCTTCGCCGCTGCTGGGCGAAGGGGTGGTGGTGTGGCGATAGAGCCCACTCGCTCCGCCGGTCGCCAGTACCGTGTGTTGGGCGAAAAGCAATTGTCGCCGCTGGCTACTGTCGACGCCCTGGGCGCCAATGCAACGGCCCTTGGCATCTTGCAACAGGTTGACGATGGTGAGATCGCTGCGTTGGGTAATGCGTGGGTGCGCGGTGACGCTGCTGACCAGGGTATCGACGACGGCGCGGCCTGTTGCATCGTCGGCGTGAATGATGCGCCGCGCATTGTGCCCGCCTTCTCGGGTGAGGTGGTAGGGGTAGCGAGCCTGAGGGTCGGGGTCGAGGGTGAAAGGCACGCCCCTGTCGATGAGCCACTGAATGGCCTCAGGTCCGTGAGATACGGTAAAGCGAACGGCTTCTTCGTCGCACAGACCGTCGCCTGCAATCAGCGTGTCCCGTACATGATCATCCAGGCAATCATCTGGGGAAAGCACCGCTGCGATGCCGCCTTGAGCCCAGCGACTGGCCCCTTGATCATCCTGTTTAGGACGAACCAGGGTAACGGACAAATGATCAGCAACTTCCAACGCCAAGGTTAGACCAGCGACACCGCCGCCAATAATCAATATGTCAGATGCTGGCGTGCTCATTTGGCCCGCTTCCTCTCTTTACGACAATAGTCAGGAGGGCATGATAGCGTGACGTTTCGGACTAGGCGATGTGTTTGGTCAAAAAAACAGGGAGTTGGAGGGGAGGGGCAGATACAAAAAAGCCGCGTAGATAGCCTCTATCTCGCAGCGTTACTTTCAATCTAAATTAATGGTTTATCAATGGTGCCCGGAGCCGGACTTGAACCGGCACGGAGTTACCTCCGAGAGATTTTAAGTCTCTTGCGTCTACCAATTTCGCCATCCGGGCAGTGTATCGATGCTATGAAAGCCATCGTTACACTGAAAATGGAGGCTGGAGTCGGAATCGAACCGGCGTACACGGAGTTGCAGTCCGCTGCATAACCACTCTGCCATCCAGCCAAGCAAGTCGTTTCATTGGGGTCAATCAAATTGGAGCGGGAAAGGAGATTCGAACTCCCGACCCTCGCCTTGGCAAGGCGATGCTCTACCACTGAGCTATTCCCGCTCGACTCGAGGGCGAATTATACGCATCACCACGCGCTTGTCAAACAATCAATTTACCAATGGGTTCAAAGAGCTATTGTAAAACTGAGGCAATGCCCTTTACATGGAGCGGCTAAGGTGAGGCCAAGCAGCTTTGAGGTATTGGACCATGGAGAGCAGTGTCAGGGCGGCGGCGATGTAAAGCACCCCCACGCCTAAAAGGGCAATAAAATGTCCTGGGGGGAAGGCCAGAAGTACCAGAATGGCCATCATTTGCAGCGTGGTTTTGAGTTTGCCAATCCAGGACACAGCGACCATGCCGCGTTTGCCCATCTCTGCCATCCACTCTCGAAGCGCCGAAATGACGATTTCACGCCCAATGATGACCAAGGCTGGGAGCGTCAAGACCAGCGTGTCAAAGCGTTCGATCAGCAGGGCGAGTGCCACGGCGACCATGAGCTTATCTGCAACAGGGTCTAGGAAAGCGCCAAAGGGAGTGGATTGATTCCAGCGACGGGCGAGGTAGCCGTCTAACCAATCCGTCACGGAAGCAAGGGCAAACAAGCCCGCAGCGACTGGCATGCTCCAGCTAAAGGGTAGATAGAACAGTACGACCAGTAGCGGAATGAAAACGATTCTTGCCAGTGTGAGTATGTTGGGTATATTCATCGCAGGGCGCGATCCTTGCCGGAGAATCATGAAAGTCGGAGTGAAGCGTGGGGTCATTCTATCCCCCTTAGCGCATTGCATCCATGTTAAGAACGCGTTTATCCGTTCAATGACGTATAAATCGTCTCAGCCAGCGCGGCGTTGATGCCAGGCACTCTGGCCAGCTCATCGCGGCTTGCCTTTTGTACGCCCTGTAGCCCCCCGAAGAAGCGCAATAGTTCGCGCCGCCGTTTTGGCCCAATGCCGGGGATGTCTTGCAGAGTAGAGGTGCGCCGCGCTTTGTCTCTGGCGGCGCGGTGCCCGGCAATGGCAAAGCGGTGCGACTCGTCGCGAATGTGCTGTATCAGGTGCAGCGCTGGGGAAGCAGGGTCCATCGGTAACGGGTTATCGCTGGTCTCTAAGAATAGCGTTTCTAGACCCGCTCTACGGGTAGTGCCCTTGGCGACGCCCAGCAGCACGATGTTGGTGACGGCTAAGTCGTTCAATACGCCACGCGCCATATTGAGCTGCCCTTTGCCGCCATCCACAATCAAGATGTCTGGAGCCACCGCTTCACCGCTTTTTACTCGCTTCAGCCGCCGAGTGAGCGCTTGCTGCATGGCAGCGTAATCATCCCCGGCGGCAACGCCTTCGATGCGAAAATGGCGATAGTCGCTCTTACGCGGGCCTTGATGATCAAAAACGACGCATGACGCTACCGTCGCCTCGCCTTGACTATGACTGATGTCAAAGCACTCCAGCCGTTCTGGCAGGCTGCTAAGGCCGAGCGCTCTTTGTAGGGCCTCGAAACGCTGGGTCAGTTGAGACTTGTTGGCAAGCTGTGAGGCGAGCTGCTGCTCGGCGTTGGTCATGGCCAAGTGCTGCCACTGGGCGCGATGTCCGCGTACCTGGCTGGCGACCCTGATTTTTTTGCCTGCCAGTTGCGAGAGCGCATCGGCAATCAGCGCACTATCCTCTAGGGGGTGGCTCGTAATCACTTCCCCAGGAACATTATGGGGCTGTCCAAAGTAGTACTGGCTGACGACTTCGGTCAACAGCATCTCCGGCGGTAGGTCGAGATCGTTTTTTGGCATGTGATGGCGCGCGCCTAGTAAGCGTCCATCTCTCACGCTTAGGATAGAGATGCCGAGTGCACCCGGTCGCTGGGCCAGCGCAAACACATCGGCATCGCCACTCTCGTTATCGACGAATTGGCGCTGCTGAAGCTGACGCAGCTGCTGAATTTGATCGCGCAGACGAGCGGCTTCTTCGAAGTCGAGCGCCTGGCTGGCGATTTCCATCTCTTGAGTCAATAGCTGCGTGACGTGCTCACTCTTGCCTTCCAAGCACATGACGGCGTGCTCCACATCTCGCCGGTACTCTTCCTCGGAAATATAGTCCACGCATGGGGCGCTGCAGCGCTGGATTTGATACTGCAAGCAAGGACGAGAACGGTGGGCAAAGACGCTGTCTTCGCAGTTGCGGATGCGGAATATTTTCTGCATCAGCGTGAGGCTCTCCTTGACCGCGCCGCTGCTGGGGTAAGGGCCTAGGTAGCGGCCGTCATCGCGACGCTGGCGTGCACGCTTGTACTCCAGAGCCGGGTAGGGGTGGCGGTCAGTGACGAAGACGAAAGGATACGACTTATCGTCGCGCAGCAGAATGTTATAGGGCGGGCGAAGTTCCTTGATCAGCGTTTGTTCGAGTAACAGGGCCTCGGTTTCACTGCGGGTCACAGTGATTTGAATGTCGGCAATGCGCGCCACCATCGCCTGAGTTTTCGCATTGAGTTGGCCACGGAAATAACTTGCCAGCCGAGCTTTCAGGCGTTTTGCTTTCCCTACATAGAGCGTATTTTGCTCCTCGTCGAGCATGCGGTAAACGCCCGGCGACGAGCTGACGGAGCTTAGAAACTGCTTGGCATCAAAAGTCATGGCTGGGCATCGGCGCTCTCAAACGTCAGAAGAGGCGATGGTAGGTCTATCCCAGGATCGCGTCAAAGCCCTCGACGAGCCCGTGGCGTAAGGCAAGGTGAGTGAGTTCGACGTCCGTGGCGACTTGCAGCTTGTCAAACAGGCGGTAACGGTACGTGTTGACGGTCTTTGGGCTCAGGTGCAGGCGATCGGAAATGTCTTGTACACGCTGGCAGTTGACGATCATCAGCGCTATTTGTAGTTCACGGTGGGAGAGGTGGCTAAAGGGGTTATCCTCGTCAGTGAAGTGCGCCAAGGCAAGCCGCTGGGCAATCTCTTGGCTGACATAACGGCGTCCGTGGAAGACCTGCCGAATGGCTTCGGTCATTTCAACGGCGTCTGCCCCTTTGCTAAGAAAGCCTGATGCGCCGGCCTCGAGCATCCGTCGCAGCACGCTATCCTCCAAATGCGCGGTAAGAATAATCACTTTGACATCGGCCAAGGTGCGGTGGATACGGCGTGTGGCTTCGAGCCCGCCGATTCCCGGCATGCGGATATCCATGAGCACGATATCAGGCTTTAACTGGCGACACTGAGTCACGGCGCTTTCGCCATCGTCAACCTCACCCACGATCTTGATATCGCACTCTTCGTTGAGCAGGTGGGCGATACTGGTTCTCACCAGGTGGTGATCATCGGCAATTAAAACGTTGATCAAGGGTCTGGCTCCTGCAGGTAGTCATCGTTGGCTCGGGCGATACGCGTGCTGCGAAACTATAGAGTGCCACAGCTCTTGGCAAAGGAGAATTAGTTGATGCTTGTTTACTTTAAACCTTGACCTTGCACTGCTTGTCGCTTAGTATTCGCTCCGCTGCAGGTTGCTGCAGTGATTGGGGCCTTAGCTCAGCTGGGAGAGCGCAACACTGGCAGTGTTGAGGTCAGCGGTTCGATCCCGCTAGGCTCCACCAAATTTTAAACGCCGCGTTATTTATAACGCGGCGTTTTTGTATGCCTGCTCTCGAGCTTTGCTCCTCTGCTTTCCACCCGGATGTGGGTGGAAAGCACCAGAGCTTAGGCTTCGAAGAGCTTAGCCTTCGATTTGCCCGAGCAGCAGGAATTCGATCAGTGCCTTCTGGGCGTGCAGGCGGTTGCCTGCCTCTTGCCAAACCACGGCGCGCGGGTCGTCCAGCAGTGTATGGCTAATCTCTTCGCCGCGGTGAGCTGGTAGACAGTGCAGGAAGAGGGCGTCGGGCTTGGCGGTATCGAGCATGGCTTCGGTGACTTGAAAGTCGGCGAAATCTGCCTCGCGCTTTGCTTGCTCTGCTTCCTGGCCCATCGATGCCCACACGTCGGTGGTGATCAAGTCAGCGTCTTTGGCCGCTTCTTTGGGGTCGTGGAGTAGCGTGACGCAGTTGCCAGCCGCTTCCATGATGTCAGCGCGAGGCTCGTATCCTCTCGGACAACATACCCTCAAATGGAAGCCGAACTGGCGAGCGGCATTGATCCAGGAGTGACACATATTGTTGCCATCGCCCACCCATACGGCGGTACGGCCTTTCACGCTGCCGCGAAGCTCGGTCCAGGTCATGACGTCTGCCAGCAGTTGGCAGGGGTGATAGTCGTCGCTGAGCGCATTGATCACCGGCACGCTGCTGGCACTGGCGTAGGTTTCCAATCCTTCGTGGGAGAAGGTGCGAATCATCACGGCGTCGACCATTTCAGAGAGCACGCGAGCGGTATCTTCGATGGGCTCGCCGCGGCCCAGCTGGGTATCGCGGGGAGAGAGGAAGAGCGCGTGGCCACCAAACTGCGCCATACCCGTCTCGAAAGAGACACGAGTACGCGTGGAGGATTTTTCGAAAATCATTGCCAGCGTGCGGTTGGGCAGCGGTGTATAAACCGGACCGTTGGCTTTCAAATCCGTTTTGATCTTGATGGCACGCTGGATCAAATACGCCAGCTCGTCTGGGGATAAATCCAGTAAAGTAAGGAAATGGCGTGTCGCCATGATGACTGCTCTCCACACAAAAACACCATCCTAGCGATGCGGCAGGGGATGCGCAACGCGAGCAGCATGCGTAGAATGGCGGCCACGCGTTAAGACCGAGTCGTTTGCTCGGGTATTGGCGGCAGCCGCGCCTACCTTACTCTGCCGGTCATGGGGTTAAAGCCAGTGAGCGGATGGCGTAGACTGGCGCGGAACACAACACTCGTTAGGAGCACATCATGAGCACGACTGCCGAAAACATTCAGCGTCAAATCAGCGAAAACCCGATTCTGATCTACATGAAAGGCACACCTCAGTTGCCCCAGTGTGGTTTCTCCGCGCAGACGGTTCAGGCGCTGATGAGCTGCGGTGAGCGCTTTGCCTTCGTCAACGTTCTGGACAATCCGGATATCCGTGCAGAACTTCCCAAAATTGCCAACTGGCCGACATTTCCGCAACTGTGGGTAGAGGGCGAACTGGTTGGCGGTTGCGATATCGTGGTCGAAATGCATCAAAACGGCGAGCTGGAAAAACTCGTCAAAGAAGCCGCCCAGCGCGCTGCAGCCGCCGAAGGTGGTGAAAACGCTTGAGCGTGATGCCACAAGCCGTTTGAAGACCGCCCGGCGGTTGGCGGGCTGCGGTGCAGCCGCTAGAATGGTGCGCAAGCACTAAGCGCTTACTCTTAGCAAACGCGGTTCACGATGGGCCGCGTCGCACCGATTGTCAGCCCGCCAAAGGAAGTGTTGCTCAATGAGCTATCAGGTTCTGGCCCGCAAGTGGCGGCCACGTACATTCCACGAGCTCGTGGGCCAGGCCCATGTTCAACGCGCCCTGGTCAATGCTCTTGATCAGGGCCGTTTGCATCATGCCTACCTCTTTACCGGCACGCGAGGCGTCGGCAAAACCACCCTGGCGCGCATCTTGGCAAAGTGCCTCAACTGCACGGCGAATGGGCGCGGCGACGAAGGCATTACCTCGACCCCCTGTGGTCAGTGTGATAGCTGCCAAGCCATCGACGAGGGGCGCTTCGTCGACCTGATCGAAGTCGATGCTGCCTCGCGTACCAAAGTGGAAGACACCCGCGAGCTGCTCGATAATGTCCAGTACGCGCCTACACAAGGGCGCTATAAAGTGTATCTCATCGACGAGGTACATATGCTGTCCACCAGCAGTTTCAACGCGCTGCTGAAAACGCTGGAAGAACCCCCGCCCCACGTCAAGTTTCTGCTGGCGACGACCGACCCGCAGAAACTCCCGGCCACCGTTTTGTCACGTTGTCTGCAGTTTACGCTCAAGCACATGCCGCCTGAGCGTGTCGTCGAGCATTTGACCTACGTGCTGGGGCAAGAGGGCGTCGATTACGACGAGAGCGCGCTTTGGCTGCTGGGCAAAGCCGCCGAAGGCTCCATGCGTGACGCTATGAGTCTGACCGATCAAGCGATTGCGTTCGGCCAAGGCGCCGTTCGGCACGCCGATGTGGCGGCCATGCTGGGTACGCTGGATCATCGCCATGTGCTCGCGCTCGTCGATGCCTTGGCAGATGTGGACGTGCAGAAGCTGTTGGCGGAAGTGGCGCAGTTGGCCGAACAGGGGCCGGATTTTGCCGCCGTGTTAGACGAGCTGACGGCCACTCTTCATCGCTTGGCCGTGGCGCAGATGGTGCCCGATGCTGTGGATAACAGTCACGGTGATCGTGCGCAGATCCAGCAGTTGGCCAGCCGTTTTACCGCCGAAGACATTCAGCTCTACTACCAGATTGGTATTCAGGGACGTGGCGACATGGTGCATGCCCCGGATTTGCGCAGCGCCTTGGAAATGACCTTGTTGCGTATGCTGGCCTTCCGCCCCCAGGGCGTGCCGAAACCGCCGGTAACGCCGTTACCGCTACGCCGCGAGCCCGCCTCCGATACGAGCGCACCCGCCGAGGCATCAACCGAGACCGCTACTTCTGTCGACGGATCTAGCGCAAAAAAGTCTGAGCCTGCATCCGAAGTCGCCGGGGACTCGTCCTTGGCGCCTGCTGAGGTGCAGGCCTCAGCGGCTCATGAGGATGATGTGGCCTCGGCCTCGTCTTTGCCGCCTGGCGCCGAACGAGACGAGTCGGAGCCCCCGCCCTGGTCGCTTGAAGAAGTGGAACATACGGCTACGCTCGCGCCAGAGCCAGAGCCAGAGCCAGAGCCAGAGCCAGAGCCACATGACGCCTCTTTGGTTGCTGCTACGTCTGAAGTCACACCCGAACCCGTGACCGAGCTTGGTCGTTGGGACCATAAGACGTGGTTAGCCCATTTTGACGCGTTGGGCTTGGGAGGCTTGACGCGCAATTTGGCGGCACATTGCCAGTTGGAGAGCGATGATGGGCAGACCGTGATACTGCGGCTCGACCCCAGTCAGTCGGCCATGCAAGCCGATGTGCACAATGGACGAATCGAGCGTGCGCTCAAGGCGTTGGGGTTGACAAGAAAGCTTCAGTTCAGCGTCGCCGAGCTAGACACGGCGCTGGAAACGCCTCGCCAGCAAGAAGAACGCCTGCTGCAGGAGCACCACGCACAGGCAGTTGATCTATTGCATCACGACCCCAATATCCAGAAGCTACAGCAGGCGTTTGGGGCTACGCTCATTGAGTCGTCCGTCAAACCGACGCCAGCGGCACGCTCTTAATGGCCACCGGCTATCTTTATCCGTTTCAATGATTGAGGAGAACACCGCATGTTCAAAGGCGGAATGGGCAACATCATGAAGCAAGCCCAAGAAATGCAGGAAAAAATGCAGCGTGTACAAGAAGAAGTCGCTCAGGCGGAGGTACATGGTGAGGCAGGCGCTGGGATGGTCAAAATCACCATGAACGGCCGTCACGATGTCATTGATGTGACGATTGATCCTAGCGTGCTGGAAGAAGACAAGGAGCTTCTGGAAGATTTACTGGCCGCCGCAGTGAACGATGCCGTTCGCAAAGTAGAAGCCAACTCTAAAGCGAAGATGGAAGAAGCAACGGCCGGCCTGAATTTACCGCCTGGCTTTAAGATGCCCTTCTAAACCATGCGTTTTTCTCCGCTTGTCGAGCAATTGATGGACGCCTTTCGCGTGCTGCCCGGCGTTGGGCCGAAAACGGCTCAACGTATGGCCATGCATCTCTTGGAGCGTGAGCGCCCGGGGGGGAAGCGTTTGGCCGCCGTGATCCAGCAAGCGATCGATGAGGTCGGTTATTGCCAGCGCTGTCGAACACTGACTGAAGCCGAGATATGTGCGCTGTGTGAGAGTCCGCGCAGAGACGATGCGCTACTTTGTGTCGTCGAGTCCCCTGCTGATCAGCTAGCGATCGAAGAGGCCGGTGGCTTTCAAGGGCGCTATTTCGTGCTACATGGCCATCTCTCGCCGCTCGACGGTATTGGGCCAGACGCTATTGGGCTCGATGTGCTCGAGAGTATCGTGGCCGAGGGCAGCGTTCGTGAAGTGGTGTTGGCGACCAATCCCACGGTAGAAGGTGAAGCGACCGCCCACTTCATTGCGTCTCAGTTAGCACATTATGGCGTCGCTTTCTCGCGTCTTGCTTACGGGGTGCCCATGGGCGGTGAGCTGGAGTATGTCGATGGTGGCACACTGAGTCGCGCCTTTAACGGTCGCCAGCCTTTCGCTAGCGACGAATACTGACAAGAAACGCAAGCGCTGATGCGGTTGTGCCAACCCGGAAAACTGCTTTGTCCTCTTCAAGCTCTTTTTTATATCAATGGATTGATAATGCCGAGGCATTGGATGCCGCCTGTGAAGCGGTGGCCGGTGCTAGTGTCATTGCCCTCGATACCGAGTTTTTCCGCGAAAACACCTTCTTCCCCGTCCCAGCGTTGATTCAGTTTGCCAGTGATGACGTCGCTTATTTGGTCGATCCGCTCTGTACGCCCTGCACGGCCTCGTTCAAAGCGCTGCTGCAAAACGATGCGGTGAAACTGCTGCATGCTTGCAGCGAAGATCTGGAGGTTTTCCAGCATTGGGCGGGCGTTCTCCCTACACCGCTGGTGGATACCCAAGTCGCGCAGGCCTTTTTGGGGGAAAACCCCGGCATGGGCTATCAAAAGCTGGTCGAGCATTGGGTAGGTGAGACGCTGCCAAAAGAAGAAACGCGCTCCAACTGGTTGGAGCGGCCGTTGACGCCGTCTCAGTGTGAATATGCGGCGCTGGACGTCATCTATCTACTCCAGGTATGGCAACTTCAATCTGAGAAACTGGACGGTCTAGGACGACGGGAGTGGCTAGACAGCGAGTGCACCCATTTGATTGAGCAGGCAGGGCGCAGCGAGGAGAACGATGGTCAGTGGTATACTCGCCAGCGTCAGTTGTGGCGGCTTTCACCACGCCAACTCGAGGCGTATCGGCTGATGACCATCTGGCGTGAGGGTGAAACGCGTCGCCGCGATCTGCCGCGTAACTGGCTGGTGAGCGATAAGCTGCTGTTTGCCATCGCCGAGAAGATGCCTAAAAACCGCTATGAGCTCGCCGAGATAGACGGCGTCAAACCGTCGCTGGTCAAAAAAGAGGGCGATGCCCTGTTGGCGCTCGTCAAACAGGCGCTTCACTGTCCCGATAACGCGTTGCCAACACCCTGGCCTGACCCGATGCAACCTGCTTTCAAACGCCGATTCAAAATCATCAAAGGCGTGGTGACGGAAACGGCGTCTGAGCTGAACATCGCGCCTGAAATGTTACTGCGCCGACGGGATATCGAGGCGCTGGTCATGCAGCGGCTCGCGCACCAGCCGCTGACGGAGCTTAGCGGCTGGCGGGCCCGCTGCCTTACCCAGGCGATTCACCAAGCGCTCGAGGAGTCATCTTTATGAGTGAAAAGTTACTTTGCGAGATCTTTAAAAGTTCGCGCAAAGACGAAATGTATCTTTATGTGGACAAGCGTCAAGGTCTGGAGAGTGTGCCTGACGCGCTGATGGCTACGTTTGGTAAGCCATTGCCCGTGCTGACCATGATCCTGACGGCGGACAAGACGCTTGCCCGAGTCAAAGCAGCCGACGTAATGACGGCCATCGATGAACAGGGGTTTTATTTGCAAATGCCGCCTGCCAAAGAGCCTTACTTACTCGACATTCATCGAGCACAGTCAGCTGACCGCTCGTGAACGAACGAAGGCAGCGTAGGGCATTATGAACTTTCTGGCCCACGCCTGGCTGGCACAGCCAGGCGACGATGGCTTTTTGTACGGCAATTTGATTGCCGATGGCGTAAAAGGCAGCGATCTCTCTGGGTGGTCGCCGAGTGTTGCAGGCGGTATTCGCCATCATCGCCGGGTGGATGCCTGGGTAGATCAGCACCCGAGTGTTTTGTTGGCCAAACGGCGTGCCCCGAAGACGCAGCGACGCTACGCGGGCATTGCGCTGGATATCGTCTGGGATCACTTCATTGCCCGCCAGCATGCAGGCACAGAGCAGCACGCCTTGGTCGAGCGCTGCTATCGTCTACTGAGTGCTTGGCCTGCACCCCAGCGGCTGTCGACGATGATGCCGGTCCTGGTCGAGCAAGACTGGCTCCGCCGCTATGCGGATTTCGACTTTACCTGCCGTGCGGTATCGGGCATTGGGCAGCGGCTGTCAGGCACTAACCGCTTGGCCGAGCTCGTTCCCTGGCTGCGTGAAGATTACGCTGCACTGGAACGCGATTTCAGTCGACTGTGGAGCGAGTGCCGCGCAGAGCTAACCAGCGATGGCGCTGAGAGTAGTCACTAATAGACGTAACGGTTTGCTGAGGTGATAAGAGATGAATACCGCGCTTCGCGAGCGCTTTTGGGAGCGCTACCCGCTGGAAGAGCTCAATCAGCCCGAGTGGGAAGCGCTGTGTGATGGTTGCGGCCAGTGCTGTTTGCTCAAGCTGCACGATGACGAGACGAAAGAGCTCGCCATTCTGAACGTAGCTTGTAGGCTGCTGGATACCCATAGCTGTCAGTGCAGTGATTATGAGAACCGCTTTGACAGCGTGCCGGATTGTACGCAGCTAACGCCTGCGCTGGTCAAAGAGTTTACTTGGTTGCCGCAAACCTGTGGTTATCGGCGCGTAGCGGAAGGGCGAAAGCTGGCGGGTTGGCACCCATTGTTGAGTAACGATGCCGAGCGGGTGCACCGCAAAGGCGTGAGTGTGCGTGGGTTTGCCGTGTCGCAGGATGACGTGCCAGAGAAATATCTCGAAGAGCACATTATTGCCGTGATCCCGATGACATGATGTGATGCTCGTTGTGGTGTTTGCCTTCCTTGGCAATTCGGCCGCTAGCTGCCCTCTGGGTTAGCTGGCGGTTTTGCTTTTCGTGCTGTCCCAAATCGTTAGGAACGCTTCTTTCAGCGCCGAAGATTGAGGCCTGTTGGCACGCTGCTGAACGCTTTGCTTGGCTTTTTCTTGCGCCGCTGATGTGACCGGTGCGTCCCAGATGGTCAGAAACTTATCTTGATAATTCATGGTGTGCCTCGTCATGTTGGTTAGACGTTGGTATATGAAACTTATGGCTAGTATGACGTAAAAAAAGCGCCCTGTGAAGTTTTATGGAAAATGTTTTCATAAATAAACTCGACGCCAACACGTACTCATAAAAAAGCAGCGCCTCGGCGCTGCTGGTTTGCTGGTGTCAAGACTCACCCTTGGGGAGTCCTATGCTTGGCTAGCCAACCAATGAGGGTATTGAATGGCATGGGTTTGGCGAACAAATACCCCTGTAGCACGTCGCACTCCAGCGACAGTAAATGTCGCTCCTGTTGGCGGGTTTCGACACCCTCGGCAACCACGGTGAGCTCTAAATGATGAGCGAGTGCAATGATTCCCTGCACGACGGCTGCATCTTTGCCGTTGTCACCAATATTGATAATGAAGCTGCGATCGATCTTGATTTTATCGATGGGTAAGTGGCGTAGGTAGCTAAGACTCGAAAACCCCGTGCCAAAGTCATCGATCGCAATACTGATCCCCATGTTTCGTAGCGCGTGCAGCGTATCGATGGCGGCGTCGGTGTCGTTCATTAAAATACCTTCGGTCAGTTCCAGCTCCAGTGCGGTGGGCGGGAGACCTGCGGCGTCGAGGGTGTTGCGTAGCGAGCTCAAAAAGCTAGGGCGATGAAATTGCATGGGAGATAGGTTGATCGCCATGCGGCAGTCGCTTGGTAGATCTGGTGGCAGTTTCATGAAGTCTTGGGCGGCACGCTCCATGACCCACTGACTCAAGCCGATGATTTGTCCCGTCTCCTCGGCGATGGGAATGAATAGCGCAGGTGAAATGGGGCCTTTGACAGGATGATTCCAACGAAGAAGCGCCTCGAAACCGCGTACATCGCCCTCTCGACCCAGCAGTGGTTGATAATGCAGTTCGAATTGCTCTTGGCTGATAGCTTCTTGAAGGTCGTTTCTCAACGTGACGCGCTGTGTCAACTTCTGATTGATATCGTGTGTAAAGATTTGCTGGGTATTTCGCCCTTGCTGTTTGGCTTTGTACATCGCCATGTCTGCCTGTTGAAGCAGAGCCGCCGGATTATCGAGGCCCTCATCGCCGAGCGCGATACCGATACTCGCCGAGAGATAGAGTTCGTGCCGGTCGATGCGATAGGGCTGGGCGAGTTCTAAGAGCAAGCGTTCGGCCACCTCTTGTGCTTGATGGGGAGCGTCCAAATCAGGCAGCAGAAGCACGAATTCGTCGCCGCCAAAGCGACAAAGCGTATCCGAAGGGCGAATCACGTCCTCCAAACGACGTGCCACGTGGATCAATACTTGATCGCCGATGGCATGGCCCAAGGTGTCATTGATCGGCTTGAATTCGTCCAAATCGATGAACAGCACGGCGAGCTGCTGATGGTGTCGCTTGGCTAAGTCGACGTCATGGCGTAAACGATCTTCGAACAGCGCCCGGTTGCCAAGTCCAGTAAGCGCATCGTGCGTGGCATGAAATGCCAGCTCGTTTTCGTGATCTTTTCGTTCTGAAATATCGTTGATAATGCCCACAAAGTGGGTCGCTTTGCCATCTTGCGCACGCACGGGGGATATGAACACGTTGTTCCAGAATGCGCGTCCATCTTTACGATAGTGACGAATCGTCAAGCTGATGTCTTGCTGACGGGTGAGCGCGTCTTGGATCTCTTGTACCTGTTTGGGGTCAGTATCTGGTCCCTTTAAAAAGTCATAATTTTGTTGCTGGGCATCGTCGAGTTCATAGCCGGTGATCGCAACGAAGGCGGGGTTAACGTAAATGATCGGGAAGTCGTCGCCGCGAGCCTCACAAATCAACACGCCATTACTGCTCGCCTCCAGGCTGCGCTGAAAGATACGCATTTGCGCCTCGTTGAAACGCAGGGCGGTCATCTCTTTTACCACGCCGTACACGCCTACCACCGTTTCCATGACCACTGTCGGTAGAAACGAGATATCGACGAAGTGCAGTTGCCCCGTTTGGCTAGGAAGCTCGATTTCTATACGCTGTGCCACGCCGGTGAGCGCCTGGCCAAAGACTTCGTCGATCGATTCGCGCTGCTCGGTGGGCACGAAACTGTCAAGGTGTTGACCGATGATATCGGCTTCGCTCATGCCCATCAGCGTCAGGAGTGATTGGTTCACGCTGAGGAAGTGGCCGTCGATATCGAGCGAAAACACGCCGTCTGGATTTTGAGTAAACAGTGAGCGAAAGCGCTGTTCGCTGTCTTGTAGGGTTTGCTGGTGGTGATAACGCTCGATAGCCAAACGCATTAATCGCAGAGCGCTAGGTAGCAGCGTTGGTTCGGTATCGGCGGTGTGGTTGGCTGCCGATGCGGGCATCTGCTGCGACAGCAGTACCACCACGCCCAAAGGCAGTGCCTCTGAGCCGCTTATGATATGTACGTCGGCGCAAACATACCCATTCTCGGCCGCCATTTGGGTAAACGTCAGCGACATGTTGGTATCTGGGGTAAGACGCGTCGTCGATTGCCCTTGCTGATGTAGTTCTCTGGCCAGCGTGACGAGGCTCTCGCTGAAGGATAGCGAGTCTTGGAGGGCAAACGGTAGACTGCTGGAGAGTACTTCCACTCGGTAGGTCGCTGTGTTGTCTAGCCGCCATATGGCCGCGTGGCAGTGTGGGCTTTGTTGTTCCAAGAGACGGCAAATTTGCAGAAGGGTGGCGCTGCAGGGCTCGTCGCGAGCAATCATGGCTTGAATGCGGTGCTGATCCTCCAGTGCCTCTTTGGCTTTGGCAAGCTCCCGTGTCCGCTGAGCTCTTGCCGCGATCAAGGCGAAGCTAAGCACCAGTTGATAGGTGAGTAGCAAACCCGCTATGCCGATACTGGCAGCAAGGAATTGAGCGACATCGAACGTAGGTGAAGGGCGCGGCCAAAGGCTCAAGTTTAGCGCCGCATCACCTGGCAGCCCAAGGCGCTGTTCGCTAAGGGGGGCGTCCTGTGGTCGTGCTTCTTGCTCATCTGTCGCGGTGTCGGCTGAGAGGATGGAACCGCCTGCATGGCTGATCGAAAGCGAGAAAGCTTGATCCGCAATTTGGGTCTCTTGAGTAATGAGATAGGCTATATCGATGACGGCCACGAGCTGAGCCCGCTCCTCGACCGAGGGGGCCACTGCCAAAAGAGCCATATCAGGGCGCTGTGGATCAGGAAAGAGCCACTGAACGGTTCGTGGCTGATTCAGCCAGCGTAATACCGGCTGACTGACGAGCTGGTCATCCAGCCATAAAAGTTCGTTTTCCTGCTGAGCATGTCGCCAGACGTCTCGCGCTGAGGGGAGGAAGTAGGCCAGGGCGCGGATGCTGGGATAATCACGCCAGTAGCGAGCCACTTCCTGTTGGCGAAAGGTCTCCTCTTCGGGCAGGTTTTGCCAGCGTTCAGCGAGACGTTCAAGGATGACGGCACGTGAGTTCAGTGTACGTTCGACACTGGTGGTGACACTGGCGAGCGTGTTCTCTGCTTCTGTGCGGATGGTGGCATGCTGACTCCAACTCAATAAAAACCAAGCGCTCATGCTCAGCGCTACACCCACGATGCCTGCAGCAACAGCGGCTTTGCTCAACGAGGCCGCCAAGTGTGGGACGTGCCGACTCACCATGATCATGGCCAAGCCAAACGAGAAACACAAAAAAGCGGGTAACGGAGCACTGGCGCGAGGCAGCCAGTTAGGCAGTGCGACACCTAAATTGTGGAGGAGCGTTATTGCACCGATGCCCCACAGCACCATCCCCCCGCTCTGCCATATGCGACGTTGCCAGGCACCTTTGGGTCCGACCCATAAACAGAACGCCGCGAGCAGAGAAATAGGCGCGGCTTGGCTGGGTAGCCTGGGCTGCCCGGTGAGCCAAGAGACGCCCGAGCTGCCAGCAAAGGTGTTATGGATAGCCGTATAAAGCGCCAACAACAACAGGGTAATGCCCGCGATACGTCGCCAGCGAGGGGCGTTTGCCATGACGGCGCTCAAGCCCAATCCCGAGAGTAGGATGACGAGCGAACTATCGGGAAGTATCGCCAGTGCTTGCGGCTGGGGCAGGCGAGGCACAGTACCAAATATCAAGCTGGCACCACCGATAATGACCGTGGTGGTTAACAGCATGAGTAGGCCCGTCTGTAACGCTAACTCACGGTTATTGACATCCATTAGGCAGCGGCCACCTAAAACAGGGTGGGAATCGATATCGATATAGCGATTGCACAGTACAGGCCAATACTCTCAGCGATCCCCTAGGCTGGCAAGGCGCCATCCGTCGAAAGTCGGCTCTACAAGGTGCGCCTATCAACGCTAAATAGCGACTGCGTTTATAGTTTATCGGTTGGGGACATATAGCTTTACCATAGAGCTGTGTAGACTGGGGAAAGACCTCTCGATTTGCAAGGACACCTCATGACCGCTGCAACTTCTGCGCCTGTACCGCCCATTGTGGTAGGGGTCGGAGCCTCGGCTGGCGGGCTCGAAGCCATTTCCAACCTGATCCGACCGCTCGACCCTGCGTTGCCTATGGCGTTTGTTGTGCTGCAGCATGTGTCTCCTAATCACAAGAGTATGCTGGTGGAAATCCTCAGCCGAGAAACACGGCTGCAGGTGGTGAGGCTCGAACATCTACAGCGCCCTGAGCCAGGGGTCATCTATGTCGTGCCCGCCAACACCAACGCGACGATCAAAGAAGGTGCGTTTCACACGACGCCCGCGTTGCCCCATATCGTGCCTAAGCCCTCAATCAACGATTTTTTCTCATCATTAGCCAGTGATGCACATGAATCTGCCGTCGGCATCGTGCTATCTGGGACGGGATCGGACGGCACTGCCGGGTTGCGGGCGATCTTAGCCGCCGGTGGCATCACCATGGTGCAAACGCCAAGTAGCGCCAAGTACGATGGGATGCCCCAATCGGCGATTGATGCCGGGGTCATCGACTATATTCTCGACGTCGACGAGATGGCTGCTCGGCTGTCTGAGTTGGCGCGCCTAGAGTGCGCGAGCCTCGAAGGAAACCAAATAGCGGTGCCTCCGCGGGTGCTTTCGTTGTTAAAAGAGCGTCGCCATCTGGATTTTTCCGGCTACAAACTGGGCACGTTGAGTCGCCGGATCCGCCGTCGTATGGTGGCCACTCACGTCGCGGACATTCAGCAGTACGTTGCATTGTTGGAGCGCGACCCCTCTGAGCTTGAACAGCTTGGACGCGATATATTGATCTCCGTAACGGCTTTTTTTCGAGATACCACGGCGTTTGACGCGCTCAAACGAGTGATTCATTCCATGGTAGAAGAGGCCGATGCGGGCCCGCTGCGTATCTGGGTAGCGGGCTGTGCGACCGGCGAGGAGGCATACTCCCTTGCGCTGTTGATCGCTGAAGCGAAGCGCATGCTCGATAGCAGCGTGGTGGTGCAGATTTTTGCCACGGACATTGACGAATATGCACTAGAGATAGCCCGGCGTGGTCGTTACCTAAGCGCTGCATTAGAGGCGCTATCGCCCGACCTATTGGCCCGCTATTTCACACGCCTCGAACACTTTTATGAAGTGAACAAAACCTTGCGGGATATGATTGTGTTTGCAAAGCACAATTTGGTCGACGACCCACCCTTTTTGCGCTTGAGTCTGATTACCTGCCGGAACGTCTTGATCTACTTCGATAGTGAGCTTCAGTCTAAAGTCCTGCAGCGCTTCCATTTTGGTCTCAGGGTAAAAGGCACTCTGTTTTTAGGGCGTTCCGAGAGCATTGGACACTGTGAGCCACTGTTTACTCCAGTCGACCGTCGCGAACGACTATTTGCCAAACAGGGCGAAAGTCACGAGATCATGAATAACGCGCCGACGTCCAGAAGCATCATGTCTCCCGTGAAGCGCCAAGATCGAGACCTGCAGCAGCTATTGGATGCCCTAGTTGCGCACATGGGGATCACCGTGGCCTTATGCGATGCTCAGGGTAACGTTCAGCATACCGCCGGGGAGGTAAAACGTTTCTTACGCTTTCCTGCCGGACGCACGCAGGTGGGCATTCAGGATGTCATGATCGACCCTTTTTGCGGTGAACTGATGTCCTTGTTACACCAGTTCAACAAACAGCGAACGCCACAGCTAGGGCGACGTCGGCGGCTTGACGATGAGTGGTGGCAGCTCAGCGTTCGTGGGCTTACCGACCAAGGAGACGAGCGGCGTATCTTGATCGTTTTGGCACCGCTGGCGGATATCGAAAAGCCAACTCGAATGCCGCTCGACCAGCTCATGGAGCCACCTTTACTCGATGGCGCCGCGATGCCTGTCAAGCTTGTTGGAACCTGGAATCAGGCGGCTTCTAATCGCTGATCGCGTTGAACCAGCGGGTCTTCCCGGTCCGGGTTCAGCCAGACCGTCCGGCGCGGTGTCCAGTTCCGAGTGG